>NZ_JNIO01000007.1:0-227500 GCF_000702545.1 Selenomonas sp. AB3002
TCAGCAAGGTCAGCATCTTCAGCGACCTGAACCAGCTCAATGATATCTCCCTATATCAAAAATATGCAGGAATCTGCGGCATCACGGAAGCAGAGCTTGCCAAAGCCTTTGCACCGGAAATCGAGGAACTGGCGCATCAGCTTGGTCTTTCCCGGGACAGCTGCCTGGCAAAACTGAAGAAGATGTATGACGGCTACCATTTTCATCCTCAGGGAGAAGGCATCTACAATCCCTTCAGCCTGCTGAAGGCTTTCGATGAAAGGAATCTGGGCGCATATTGGTTCGCCACCGGCACCCCCACCTTCCTGGTGCGGCGGCTGAAAACCATGCACTTCGATGTGCGGCAGTTCACCCAAAAAACCTTGGAAACCAACGACAGGATTCTCTCCGATTACAGGACAGACAACCCCAATCCCCTGCCGCTTCTGTACCAGACGGGATACCTCACCATTGTGGACTATGACCCCCAGGCACGGCTCTACACCCTGGGCTTCCCCAACGAGGAGGTCAAATACGGCTTTTTGGAAAGCCTCCTGCCCGAGTACACTCCCGAAGCGGGCTCCGGCAACGGCAAGGACATCTTCGCCCTGCGGCGCCGCCTCCTGGCTGGTGACACGGACGGTATGAGGGAAATCCTCACCGCCCTCTTTGCCAGCATTCCTTACACTTCAAACGACGCCCCCTTCGAGCATTATTTCCAGTCGGTGCTATACATGGTCTTCACCCTGCTGGACCAGTTCGTGCAATGCGAGGTACACAGCAGCCGGGGACGGGCCGACTGCATAGTTGAGACTGAGCAGTTTGTCTACATCTTCGAGTTCAAGGTGGACAAACCCGCCCAGGAAGCCCTGCAGCAGATTGAGGACAAAGGCTACGCCGCGCCCTTCCGCGCGACCCACGGCAGGTATTCAAGATTGGCGTGAGCTTCGACTCCGAAAAGAGAAGCCTGGCCGAATGGCTGGTAAATATTTGATATCGGCACACAAAAAGCCGCCGGGAAGATATCACTCTCTTCCGGCGACTTTTTGCGCCTCACTTATTCTTCCTCTCCCAGCCAGGCTGCCGCCAGGGCCTCGTCGGCAGATGCGCCTTCCTGCTCGGCTTCGGTATACACCGAGGCATCAAAGGCCACGGGCACTCCCATGGCTTTTTCCAGGGCGGCCCGGGAAAGGTTGTACTGGTAAAGGGCCGTCATGTAGTTTGACCTGGCCTGGGTCAGCTTTTCCTGGGCATTCGTCACGGAAAGAAGGATATCCACGCCCTCCCTCGTAACGCACCTGGGCAATGGTATAGCTGTCCTCAGCCTGCTTCACGGCCACAGCTGTCTCCTGGATATTCTGCTCCGCCGCCTTCATATTGAGATAGGCAGTGCGGGTCTCCAGCTGGATGGTCTTGCGGGTCTTGCGTGCCCCGGCTTCGTACTGGTCCACCAGGGAGGCTGCCTGGCGCACATTCTCCGAGGTCACGCCGTTGTCGAAGATATTCCAGTTGACGGAAAGCCCTGCCTGCCAGTTGTTGCTGCGCTCACTGGCAAAGGGGGCGTTGCCGGCAATGCTCTGGGTGCCCACTCCCGTAACCCTGGGACGCCAGCCAGCCTTGGCGGCTTCCTTCCGGGCCTGGGCGGCCTTGATGTCATAGTCGGCAGCAATGCCGTCAGGCCGGTGCTCCAAGGCGTATGCCTCGCAGTCAGGCAGGTCCTTGTCATAGGGTTCGTAGGAAAAGTGATCCAGGGGCTCCACATTCGTGTCCTGGGGCAGGCCCACGATGCTGGCCAGGGTGGACTTGGCCACCTCCACGGCCTTCTCGGCATTCACCAGATTCTGCTTGTAGTTGGCAATGCTGACACTCATGGCGAGCATGTCTGCCTCGGCCACCGCCCCTTCCTCGAACTGGGCCCGGATGAGCTCCAGCTGGGTGTGCCCCATGTCCACGGCATCTTTGGCCACCTGGGCCAGGTTCTCGTAGTGAAGGAGATTGGCATAGGCTTCAGCTGCCTGGTAGCGCACAGTCTGGCGGGTGTTTTCCACCGTCCAGGTCCGCCCTATTCAACTGGTATCGCCCCGATTTGATTTGATTTTCCAGCTGGCCCCCCGGTGTAGATTGGCACGGAAAGGCTCCAACTGTTGGAAAAGGTGTTGTCATAGGCATAGGAGCCCACGGTCTGATTAGCATAGACAGCAGCGCACCCAGGACATCGCCTACCTTGACCTGAGCCGGATGAGGGTCCCCATAAAGCGAATGTGCCTTCTTGGCAGACCTATAATCCCGCCCCCCGATGCGCAGGGCCTGGGCGTTCCAGCTGACGGTGGGCCCTTTGCTCCTGCGGCAGCCTTCCAGGCATGCAGGCCGCCTCCCGGCCTGCCTCAGCCCCTTCTATGGACTCATCAGTGAGGAGAGCCATTTCGATGCTGTCCGTGAGGGTCAGTCCTATGGCCTCAGCTGCGGCTGTGTGATAAGGAAATGATATTGCACTGCATATTGCTGCGATTATAAATGCGAATTTATTCATAATATGTTCACCTTCCTGAGGTGTAGAGGATTGTATGTATAGAATGCAAACTGCGATGCAGACCCTACCTGCCCCGTGAAACGGGGAAGGGGGACCGGCGTAGCCGGTGGAAGGGGCGAGGAGGGCAACTGGCTTAGAATATCATTGTTCAGGATTTATTCCCCCCTTCCACCACCTTCGGTGGTCCCCTGCCAGGGAGCCCACTGGGCTCCCGCGCTAACGCGCCCCCGCAAGCGGGCAGGTAAAACCTGCTAGTTCATTGCTTATACTAAGAAAAGCTACGTCTAACCTTTCATTGCCACTGACCGATTCCCTCTGCCAGTCACTTGCCGCTTCACAAGGTCTGCAAACAGCCCGCCCTTTGCCACTAATTCGTCGAAGCTCCCCATCTCTGCCACCCTTCCTTCGTCCATGACGATGATGCGGTCGCACTTCCTGATGGTGGACAGCCGGTGGGCCACTACGATGCGGGTGGATTTCAGCTTGTCCAGGCTGCGGGTGACTATGGCCTGGGAGCGGTTGTCCAGAGCGCTGGTGGCTTCATCGAAGATGAGGATAGCGGGCCTGCCCACTAAGGCCCGGGCAATGAGGATTCTCTGCCGCTGGCCCCCGGAGATATTGCTGCTGCCCTCGCTGATGACGGTCTGCATGCCCATGGGCATGGCGGCGATATCCTCGGCAATGCCTGCTGCCTCTGCCGCCGCCCAGGCATCGTCCTGTGTCAGCATCCTGGTGCCCACAATATTGGTGTAGATATCCCCTGTCATCAGCTGCCCATTCTGCAGCACCACTCCCATCTGGGAGCGCACGGAGGGCAGGGCCAGCTCCGAAAGGTCCTGTCCGTCAAAGGTGATGCTGCCCCGCTTGGGGGTCTCGAAGCCCAGGAGCAGCCGCACCAGTGTGCTCTTGCCGCTGCCGGACTTGCCCACGATAGCCACATTTTCCCCGGCGGTGATGGAAAAGCTCACATCCTTCAGCACCTCGTCCCCCTCCGTCTCCACTGCCTCCCCCTTCGGACCAGGGGTCACATGGGTGTAGGCAAAGGAGAGATGGCTGACCTCCACGGAGCCGCTGAGTTTCCCCGCCTCCTGCTTTTCCTCCGTAGTCTCAGGCACCGCCTCCAGAATGGGACGCAGGTTCTCCAGTTGGGGCTGGATGGCAAAATACTGGCTGATAAGCCCCAAGGCCCCGCCAATGACTCCGTTGAAGCTGGAGTAGGCGGCATTGAAGGCGATGAACTGGGCATAGCCTATGCCAGTCTGCACCGTTTTTCCATCCGGCCCCACTTCATTCATGCCGTAGACGGCAATCCAGTAGAGGATCATGGTGAGGATGAAGGGCTGGATGCTGGCAATGATGGAAGTATAGTTGTCCTGCCACCGCAGCTTCAGGCTCCAGTTCCAGTGCTCACCGAAGGCCTGGGTCCAGAGGCTGAAAGCCTGTTCCTCCGCCCCCTGTACCCGGAACTTGGCCAGCCCTGCGAAAATCTGCTGCACAGTGCCCGCCGATTTGTTCCCCGCCTCGATGATCTTGCGCTGGAAGAACAGCACCCGCCTGAGCACCAGGGCCACGAAGACGGAGTACACAGCCCAGACGGCAATGGCCGCCGCTGTAAGCTTGAAGCTGTAGTAGCACATGAGGAAGATGCTCCAAAAGGAGAAGATAAAACTGAGGATCGAAGTGGCAAACTCACCTGAAGCAAGATTCTTGGCAATGCCGATGCCCCCCATGCGGCTGGCCAGTTCCCCCACAGTGAAGCGCCGGAAGAACTTGGTGGGCAGGCTCATGAGCCGCCCCCACATGGCAGCCTCCGCCGCCGCTTCGATGCGGGTGGATATGCGCATCACCGCAAAGGAGCGCACGATGGACAGGGCCGCCGTGGTAAAGCTGGTGACCATCAGGGCCTGGGTGACAGTAGCAAGGCCCTGCCTGTCCAGGATGGGAATGATATCCTGGAAGATGGTCTCGGTGATGATGGGGGTTGCCAGAGGAATAAGCCCCGCAAAGAGGCTGCACACCAAAATGGTGCGGTAATCCGCCAGCCAGCACTGGCGGAACATGAACTTGATAAGGTCCCAGAGCTTCAAGGCCCGGGCAGGGAAGCCCGCATAGCATTGGAAAGCATCTTTGGCAATGTATTTGACGGTCTCCCCCGTGACCTCCAGCCCCTCTGGTCTTTCCGCAGAAACCAGGCGGTAATGCTCTGGGTCAACAGGCAGGAGAGCCGCTATTTCCTTATCATTGCTGCCAGGGGGAGTGTAGAAGCCCAGCATGACCCCTGAATCTTTCTGCCACCAGTCCTCAGGCAGGGTCACCAGGCGCATCTGCATATTCCCCTTCTGCATGAGGCGGCGCAACAGAGCCACATCATCAAGCCCTCTGGCGCTTTCCGCCTCAAGGGCAATGGCCTCCGTGGGCATCCTGAGCTTCTCGGCCACCTGCCGCACGGCGAAGGTGGCATCCATAGTGAGCTTGCTGCCGCTTGCTATCTCGCTTTGGCCGGAGAAAAGCTGCTCCTCCCCCAACAGGCTCCTGATGCCGTTTTCCACCAGCACGGCCTTGGCCATTTCCCTTTTGCGGATATGGTAGGCCAGCCGCTTGTCACTGGCGCCGAAGCGCACTCCCAGCAGCATGGAGAGAATTTCCTCATGCGCGCGGAAGGCTTCCATGAGCTCATCATGGCTGCCCGCCTCACCAAACAGTTTTTTCCTGCGCCAGCACTGGAGCACATCGTCCCCCTTGTCAGCCAGGAGCCGCAGCCAGTTGATGCGAATCAGGGAGGCAAACCAGCCTTCCATCAGCAGGCGCAGTTCTCCCAGCTCCGGCTGCTGCCAGGGCACGAACTCCAGCTCTGCATCCTCCAGGGCATAAATCTGCATGCGGATTTCCCTGAATTCGTCCAAAGCAGGAAAGACCGCCTCCCCCGGTGCCCTGTCGATAAGGTAGCACTGGTGAAAGGAAATGTCCTCACCTGTCCTGGTGGTGGCATAGATCTCCACCCGCCCGGAGACAACGCGCCAGAAGCCAGTATCATCGGTAAGCAAGAAGCGCTCACCGGCGAATAGTTTCTTCGATTCCATAGACTACTCCATCTGCTCCATCTCTTCATTTTCCCGTTCTTCAATAAGACGGCTATAGGGGCCGTCCTGCTCTATCATCTGGCGGTGGGTGCCGCGCTCCACGATCTTGCCTTGGGACAGCACGATGATCTCATCGCAATCCCTGATGGTGGAGAGACGGTGGGCCACTATCAGGCAGGTGCAGCCGCGGTGGCGGATATTGTCCAGCACCTGTTTTTCCGTGATGGGGTCCAGGGCGGAGGTGGCTTCGTCCAGCACCAGGATGGAGGGATTCACTGCCAGGGCTCTGGCGATTTCCAGCCTTTGGCGCTGCCCCCCGGAGAAGTTCACGCCGCCTTCCTGAATATTGGCCTCGTAGCCGCCGTTGAGCTTCAGGATATCCTCGTGTATGCAGGCATCCTTGGCCGCCTCCACGATATCGCTGCGGCGGGCAGTCTTGTCAAACAGGGCTATGTTCTCTGCCACGGTGCCGGAAATCAGGAAGATATCCTGATCCACGGCGGCCAGGGAAGCTGTCACCACCTTGCGGGGAATCTGCCTGCGGGGGCTGCCGTCAAAGAGCACCTGCCCGTCCCATTCCTCATAGAGGCCTGTGACAATCTTGGCCAGAGTCGATTTGCCGCTGCCGGAGGCTCCTACCACGGCCACCCATTGTCCCGGGCGGGCGTGAAGGTCAAAATGCTCCAGCAGAGGTGCTTCCAGTGGGCTGTAGCCGAAGCTCACATCCTTCAGTTCCAAATCCCCGGCCAGCCTGTCCAGAGGCATCGCCCTCTGCCCCTCCTTCTCAGGGAAGTTCAGGCTGTCCACCTCATAGCAGCGCACATCGTTGAGCCTCTGCATCTGCATTTCTGTGGTCTGCAGGGTAGAACCCAGCCCCACCAGCGCATTCACGGGAGCCTGGAAGCTGCCCATAAGGCTCTGGAAAGCCATGAACATACCTGCGGTCATGGCCCCTTCCATGATGGAGAAGCCGCCGATGGTCATGATGAGGGCACCGTTGACCCCGGCCAAAAGAGTGGGCAGGAGCTTCACGGACATGGACCAGAGAGCTGTTTCCTGGGAGGCCATGAGCACCTTGGTCTGATAGCCTGACCACTTAGTGAAGAAATCCGCCTCGTCACCGCTGGCCTTGATGGTCTCTATCATGCGGAGGCCGTTCATGGCCACGCCGTAGGCCTTGCCAGCATCCTGCTGGATGCGCATATTCAGGTCTGTCAGGTGACGCCGCATAGCGAAGAACAAGGCTATCTCCACAGAGCTGAAGGCCACGCCGATAAGGGTCAGGGTCACGTTGTATTGAAGCAATAACAGCAAATAAAAGACTGCCACAAAGAAATCCAGCACCGCCGTAGCCGCAGGTCCTGACAGCACCCCGGCAATGGACTGGTTGAAGCCCACGCGCCCTGCCACCTCAGCGGCATAGCGCTGGTGGAAGAACTGCATGGGCAGCTTTAAGAGGTGCCAGAAATAGCTGGAGGAATCCGCCAGGGTCAGCTTCCGCTGCCACTGGGTCAGCACTACCGCCCGCAGCCAGGTCATGATGCCTGACAGCACGAAGGACACCGTCATGGCCAGGCAGAAGTTGGTCATCCAGTCCGGATGCTTCTTGGTAAGGATATCGTCCAGGAAGATCTGGCTCATGACCGGCCCCGCCAAGCCGGGAATAATGGCGCATAATTCCAGTATGAGTATGAAGGTCATGGCCCAGCGGTCCTGCAGGAGTTTTTTCGCCATGTCCTTGAAGACATTGTAGCGGGCCCCTGCCTTTTGGAAATCCGGCCCCGGCAATATCTGCAGGGCCACCCCCGTGTAAGAGGTACGGAATTCCTCCCAGGGCACGGTGCGCCGCCCCATGGCAGGGTCATTGAGATAGGCGCGGCCCTTGTCTATGCCCTCCAGCACCACGAAATGGTTGAATTCCCAATGGATGATCAGGGGAAAGATATCCTCTTCTTCCTCCGACACCTCCAGCAGTTCAGCAGCTGTCCAGCGATATCCGTCTGCCTCGCAGCCCCGGTTCCGAGCGGCGCGGATGACGCAACTGGCCTTGGAACCGTCACGGTTCACGCCGCACTCGGCCCTGAGCTTCTCCAGGGGCACCCAAAGGCCCAGGTTAGCCAGCACCATGCCCAGAGCCGCCGCCCCGCATTCCGTGGCTTCCATCTGCAGCACCGTGGGCACCTTCACCCGCTTCTTGCTGGAGCCGAAGGTGTTTTTCAATTTTTCCAGCCAATCCATGACCTCACCTGCCCCTCAGCCACTGGCTCAGCTTGTAGAAAACCTTCTCAATGGGAGGCCGACGCTCTATGATGATGGAGCCGGTGACGAAGCTGCCGGCGGTAATTGGCTTGTGCTCCCCCACCTGGGAAGTCCAGAGGTAGCCGGATTTGTCAGAGGGGTCTTTCACCAGGTCAAAACTTACCTCCATCAGGGAGCTCTGCTGGGAGGAGAGAATCCACTGGGCCAGCTGCTCATTGCCCAGGGTCTTCTGCATATTCTGCACAGAGACAGGGTACTGGGACACAGACCGCACGGTGCCCAGGAGGCTGCCCGTCTGGGACACGTCCACCCCATTGGGAGCCAGCTGGATGGTCTGCCCCTTCTCCACCCGCTTCCCCTTGGCCACGGGAATGTAGAGCACCCCCTTCAGGTGGCTCCTGCCCCCGTCAATGCGCACAGTGGCAACGGGGGTGCCGCTGCTTACCACGCTGCCTTCCTCCACCATGACTTCATCCACGGTACCATTATAGGGGGAGTAGACATACTCCGTGGCTTCCTTCTGGTAGCGGCGGGAATCGAATTCCCGGACCCGGGAAGCGGCATCACGCATAGAAGCGGCCAGCTCCGGACCCAGCTGGGCCATGCGGGTGGCAGCCTCCTCCTGCACCATGCTCACATGGGCAATGAGCTCCCCCTTCTCCACCGTGTCCCCGGGATGCACATACAATTCGTCCAGGGTGCCCCCGGAAAGGGTGGAGATCTTCGCCACCCCGGAGGGGTCCATGATAAGCCCCATGCCGTCAGCCTTCACGGTGAAGGAACCGAAGACAGACCAGATCACCACCGCCAGCAGCATCACCGCCACGGCGATAAGCCCCATCCAGCCGATGGGGGTGGTGATGGTCATGGTGGTGTCCAGCTTCTCCGGGGAGCGCATCTTGTCCAGAGCTTCCTTGCTGAAGATCTGGTCACCTTTGCGGTCCCAGCGGGCTGCCGCCCCCTCGTTTTTCTTTTCCTCAGCCATCAGCTCTCATCCCCTTCCACATCAGCCTCCACCTTCATGCCATCTTCCAGGCCTTCAAAACTGCCTACCACTACCAGCTCGCCCGGCTCCAGGCCGGAGTAAATCTCAATGTATTTGTTGTCATCGGCCCCGGCTGTCACCTTCCGCCGGTGGATGATGCCCTCGCTGTCCACCACATACACTGCGTCATGGTCCTTGTCAGCCATGGCCGCCAGCGGCACCGTAAGTGCCTTGTAGGTACTGCCCATGCGCATGGTGATGCCCGTGTAGACCATGGCTTCCAAGAGCCCCGTGCGGTTGTCCACCTCCCACTCCGTGCGGCGCATATCCGCCGGCTCCGACAGGGGGGGCACGATGTCTTTCAGGACAGCCTTGATTTCCGTGCCCTGTCCCTTGTTCCCAGCGCCATAATCCGTATCGTAGACCTTGCCAGCCAGCTTGCTGTTGGGGAATTTCAGATACCCTGCCTCCCCCAGCTCCAGATGGTTGGCCTCAATGTCCTTCATGCTCAGGGAAAAGCGCAGCCAGTCAAAATTGCCCACCAAAGCCACAGGAGTGCCTGGCTGCACATAGGAGCCCTCCCGCTGGTAGATGATCAGCACCTGCCCGTCCACAGGCGAAACCACATTGAGCCAGTCCTGCTGCACCAGGCACTGGTCGCGCTGGGCCTGGGCCTCCCGCAGGGAACCCTGGGCCGCCATGTACTGGGCCTCGGCCTCCTCGTACTTCTCCTTGGAAGTAGCCCGGCGGGCCAGCAGCCGCCCCTGGCGCTGATAGGCATTGTTGGCCTGGGCCAAGGCGGCTTCAGCCCGGCTGATGGCGCTTTCTGCCTGCTGGATGCGCAGGGGGATATTCTCATTCATCATGGATACCAGCAGCTGCCCCTTGGCCACAGTGTCGTTCTTGGCTGCATGCCACTGCACAATGCGCCCCTCCGTAAGGGCCACTGCATCCGCGATGCTGTCGCTGGAAAAGCGCAAGGCATCCAGCTCAACCGTAGGCGCAAAATCCCGCACCTCCGCCCGTGCCGCCGTCAGCTCCACGGCACGGCTGTCCATGCGCTTCGCTATCTGATTCTCATCACTGTAGTTGAGCCACGCCCCCCAGATGACAATGGCAGCTGCCAGCAGGAGGATAATGACAATACCCAGGCTGAAGATTTTTTTCATATCAAGGCTCCTTAAAGTTCTGCATACCAACTGATTCACTTGCAATATATTCGACAGAAATTTTTCATTTTCCCCTATCTTACAGCAACATTCACCCAAGGAAAAGGGGCGTGACAGACAAAGTCTCCTCCTGCAGGGAAAACTTTGCTCACGCCCCAAAGCACTTACCTGTATTTCAGCGCCAGCATGGTGATATCATCCGACTGCTCAGCCACTCCCACATGGCGTGCCAGGTCCTGCCCCACTGCTTCCAGCAGCGCCTGAGGTTTCACCAGGCCTGTTTTGTTCAGCAGGTCCTGCAGTCCATTTTCGCTGTAGAACGCCCTGCTTTCGCTTTGCGCTTCTGTCACGCCGTCGGTGTAGAGGAAAAGCATATCGCCAGAAGCCAGGACCTCTTCCTGCTGGACGAAAACCATTTCCTCTACGCCCCCCAGCACGCAGTTGCGCTTCACAGGCAGGAACTGGAAGCCTCTGCCAGCCCTTCCCACCAGCACTGGATTGTGGCCTGCATTGACGTAGCTGAGGCGGCCGTCCCTGAGATCCAGCATGGCCACAAAAGCTGTGACGAACATCATAGCCTCATTGCTGGCGCAGAGTTCATCATTGGCCCGGGCAACGATCCTGGCCAGGGGTTCGCCCTTCAGTCCCTGCACCAGGCTTCGCAGCACCGTCATGGCTCTGGCCATGAACAAGGCTGCAGGCACACCCTTGCCTGACACATCGGCAATGGTGACCACCAGATGGTCGTCATCCACCAGATAATAGTCGTAGAAATCTCCGCCTACATCCCTGGCCGCCTTCATGGCCGCCTTCAGGGAGAATTCCTGGCGCTCAGGCAAAGCGCCCGGCAGCATGCTCTGCTGGATGGAGTGGGCCGTGTGCAATTCTGCCTGAGCCCTCTCCTTATCCTCTGCCGCCTGGGTGACCTTTTTCATATACTCTGTCAGATCATCTGTCATGGTGTTGAAGGAATCCGCCAGTTCCTGCAGTTCATCCCCGGTCTCCAGCTTCACCTTTTCCTGCAGGTTGCCGGCAGCTATTTCCCTGACCCCTTCCCGGAGCCTGTAGAGGGGCTCAGTGATGCGGGCAGCCATCTTGCGGGAAATGTAAATGACCAGCAGCAGCATGAGCACTGCCAGCACCGTGGCTTTCCCAGCCGAGGCGGCAAAGATGCTTCCCAGCCTTTCCCGGAAGCTTTCCATGGCTACTTCCGTATTTGCCACGATTTCTCTGGTAGGTGCCGTGACTTCCTCCCGGGCAATGAGACTGCCAAAGCTCCAGCCCGTGCTCTCCATGGGCGCGTAGGCCAGGAAGTACTCCTGGCCGTAGAGGCTCACGGAAGTGACTCCCCTGCCCCCTGCAGTCATGTGGGCGACCGCCGCAGCCAGGCTTTTATTGTCGACCTCTCTGAGATCCTGGCTGCCGCCGGCAGCCAGCAGCCCCTGAGTGAGCCCGGAAAAGATCACCCTGCCCTCCCGGTCCAGGGCAAAGTTCACCCCTGTGCGCCCGATGGCGGCATCTGCCACCTGATGATACATATCCTCGATGGAGTAGCTGATGCCAGCCACTCCTGCCAGCCCCAACTTGTCATAATATGGCATGACACAAGTGACATTGAGATAGCCATCTGCACCGATGTAGACATCCGTATAGACAGGCTTGTCCACCCCTGCCCCCAGCTTGTACCAGGAACGCTCTACAGGGTCATATGTACTTATAAAGCTTTCCTTGTACTCCTGCGAAGGATAAATACTGCCCCCATCCGGCACGATATCCAAACAAACGAGGTACCCATGCCCGGAGCCCACGTAAAGGGAAGTGCGGTTCCTGCCATATGACTTGCTCATGGAGCGCAGCAGGTCTGCTATATTGCCAGCCAGCCCTATTTCTCCCGCCAAGCCTCCCGCCCCCTGCTTGAAGAGCTTGGGGCTGTAGTGGACGTAAGGCACCTCGGATTTGATGTCATCCTGCTCCCTGGTATTGGGCAGGCTCCGCGGGCTGTAGTTCTCCGGGTGCTGCAGGATAAGGCTCATGGTGTCCGCCAGAATTCCCACGTTCCTGGCGGTGGCAGTGAGCTCCTTGTCGATGGCCAGCGCCTTCATCTCCGCCGATTCCTTCAGGCGGCTCTTGATATTCCCCTCAGAAAACTCCTCTACCTTCTCAGAGAGCCTGGCCCCCATACTTTGCTCCTGCTCCAACACCGAATTCTCCACATGCCAAAGGGTGTGAAGCGACAGAGCCCCTAGTCCCAAAAACGCAATCAAAGAACACACCAGAAGCATGAGGAGGACGCGCTCCCGAATATTTATTTTTCTTAGCTTCAACTTTTCCAGCACCTGTCCTGCCCCCTCTGCGTAATTTTTACAGAATAACTACATATTATTATTCGTCGTCCAAAGCCAGCATCCTGCCCCCAGGGGAAAAAAGCTGACTCCTGACAGCCAAAAGGCGGCTGTTGCCACACTATACCTGATGCGAAATCTGCTCTGCTTTTCCCAAACACTCGGCTGATGCCCAGGCATCCGGTCCTGTGGCTGACTTCATGGAATTTTCACTCCTTTTGGGTGTTCCTGAAGGACATAACGCCGCCTGCATGCTGACATTCCCCCTTGGCCCAAGCTGCATCGCTATGCGACTTTAGTCCTGTTTATCGTAAATAATGTCATAACAAGCCAGTCAGGACATCGTGGCTGCGGGAAAAGCGACAGCGATGTTGGAGCCGGGACAGGTTATATGGAGGTCGGAAATAGTGCCGGATGTGTTGTTAATGAGGTTGATTATATCACTCATTTGTAATAAATACCAGGCAGGACGCATATAATGTGATAAGCCGGTATAAGGTTTGCAATAAAAATCTCCCTGCCGCAAAATCTGCAGCAGGGCGGTAATGTCAGTTGATTCAAGCTGCCTTGGCGGCCTCGTCCACCTGGAACTCCACGCCTTCGGTGAGTACAGGTTCATTATGGGTAGCCTTGAGACGGAAGTAAGATAGTGCTTCTTGCCATTCAGCAGGATAGTAGAGCCGAAGATATAGTAATCCGGATAAGACTCATCCAGATACATGGGTATCACATGACCGCACAGCCGGGGCCACTCACCCTGGAATTCATCATAGAAGACGCCTTTCTCCCAGTATCTTCTTCAGCTGTCCCATGGCCCTATGGAGCACCACGCCTACATTTGAGGGGGTCATATCCATGGTCTCAGCTATTTCCTTGTTGGACATCTCCCCCCAGAACTTCAGGTGGATGATATGCTGTTCTCGTTCGGAGAGCTTGTCCAAGGCCAGCAGCAGCTCGCTCCTGCCCTCCTTTTCCAAAAGGTGCCCCTCAGGCCTGTCCTTTTCCTCCACCGCGGGAGAGAATACATCATCCCACTCCACATTCTGCCTGTGGCTCTGCCAGCGGTAATAGTCAGTCAGGGTCCGCATGGCAATGCGGGAGAGCCAAGTGGCAAAGGAAGCCTTTTCCGGGTCAAAGGAGCCCAGGCTCTGGGTCATCTTCATGAAGGTGTCGCCCACAATATCGTCAGCTACAGCACTGTTCTTCACTCTGACATAGATAACATTGTAAATGATGGGAAAGAAATGGTCATAAAGCTCGTCGAAGGCAGCCTCGTCATACAGAGCCTCCTTAGCCAAGTTATTCCATCGGCTTGCCGGTACCAATCCAATAGTTTCCATAATAAATTTTCCTTCCAGATTCTCATTTTCTTGTAATATCCGGGATTTACAATCGTATGTATAAGCGATAAGATAATTATACCTATTAATATAAAGGAGAAATCAACATGAGTATTGAGCGAGAATACAGAGACTTAGATTTTTCCCGATTCAGCAAAATAAAAGAAAGCCTCCGTACCAAGCTGCACGATATCCGCTGCCAGGCTCCCACACACAGGGACAGCAGGAAACTTTCCCTGGAAGACCTTGATTACGTAGCTGCCGCCGGCACGCCTATGCCGCCCCGGGACAGGGATTCTCTGACGGAAAAGCCTGAAATCAAAGTCTGACACTATATGTATATTCGCCATAAAAGCAAAAAATCCCCCCAAAACGGGGGGATTTTGCTTTTATCAGAGATATGTTGCCGGGTTCACCACCTGGCCGTTCACATGCACCTCATAGTGGCAATGCGGGCCCGTGGAGAAGCCCGTGCTGCCCATGTAGGCGATGATCTGGCCGCGCTTCACATGCTGGCCGGCGGTGACCACCACCTGGGAGGCATGGCCGTAGCGGGTCATGAGGCCGTTGCCGTGGTCGATGTCCACCATGTTGCCGTAGCCGCCGGAGTTCCAGCCGGCCACTTCTACCACGCCATCAGCGGTGGCTACAATGGGGGTGCCCATGTCGTTGGCGATGTCGATGCCCGGGTGGAAGTCAGAGCCGCCCCAGCGCAGGCCGTAGGGTGAGCTCACATCACCCTTGCAGGGCCAGATGGAAGGCACAGTGATGGACTGGATGGTAAAGCCACCTGCCACCACTGTGCCCATGGCCTCCTGACGGGCCTTGATTTCCTTCTGCAGGGACTGCAGGGATTCCTTCCGCACAGCGATTTTGCGCTCCACCTGGGAAAGAGCCTCTCGCACATTGCCTAAATCCGGCTCTGTATAAGGGCCGCCCTGGCCATCGTGGGTGCCATCCCCGCCGCTGCCCTCATCACTGGCAGGTGCCATGCCGGACTGGCGGCGCAGGTCTGCCTCCAGGGAAGTAAGCTGATCCATCTCATCCTGCAGGGCATTGGCCTTTTTGGAGAGCTGCAGCAGCTGTTCCTGCTGGATGCTGTTCACAGAACGCAGGTCATTTATCTCTGCCGAGCCGCTTTTGGCCGTGAAGCTGGCGTAGACCGCAAAACTCAGGGCTCCCACAAAGAGCAATCCCAACACCGCCAGAGAGCCCAAACCGTACTTGAGCAGCGTCACAGGCAGCCTCACAGACTTGACCTTCCCCTCCCCGGAGGGGATTACTTTGATCGTATAGGAATTAGATTCCTTATTAGTGTCCAAGGAAACAAACCTCCATAGTGCAACTTTCAAAACCAAGCAGCCTTCCCCAGAGGGGAAGTCTTTTTCATGCGTGTGCCATGGCCTCCCGCAGAGCCTGCTGTTCTTCTTCCGTCAGCTTGTAGCTGGAGCTGCCGTTCTCGATGGGTTTGGCGTAAGCCTGGGAACCCTCCCGGCCAAACACGCTGGAGAGGATCACACCGTTATTGTGGGCATCCAGCATGGCTACGGCGTAACTGAGGTCGCCTCCCATATCCTCGAAGGCACGATAGCGCACCATGCCCACCCGGGTCAGAGCCTGCTGCAGGAGGTTGTCCAGCTTCTGGTTTTCCACCTCCAAAGCCGTGTTCTGCTCCTTCACCCGCTGCACTTCGTCGATATGGCCGATGAGCATGCGTTCCAGATTGCCGCTCTCCACACCTGTCATCATCTTCTTATAACGCTTCTTCATGCGGCGCAGGTCGAAGTACAGGTTCAAGATGACCACATACATGAGAATTACCAGTATCCCCAGCCCTGCCACAATGAACATGAGATTATTTAGCACAAAGTTGCTTATTACCTGAATATCCATCGAAACTTACTTCTCTCTCTTTCTCTCATTTTAGCCTTCCCTTAGGAAAAGTCTCCCCTTCCTTACACAGTGAATCTTCCCGTCTGGGAGAACTGCCGGAGCTTCTCGATCTTGTCCTGATTGCTGGCTGCCCTGTGCTGCCCGATCAGGCCCAGGATGCGCTCCAGATCCTCTTCCGAGTAGAATTCTATTTCCACCTTGCTCTTTTTCCTGCCAGTCTTGATCTGCACCTGGGTGCCCAACAAGGTCTTCAGCTTTTCTGCCGCCTCCTGGAGGAAGATGTCCGGCTCAGGCTTTGCTGGCTTTGATTCAGCTTCCTCCTGAATCTCTCCGGGCTCTTCTGCCAGCCTTTTCGCCAGTTCCTCGCACTGGCGGGCCGAAAGCTCGTGCTCCTGGATGTAGTCTGCAGCCTTCATCTGCAGCTCCTGGTCGCCAATGGCCAGCAGGGGCCTGGCCTGTCCGGCAGTGAGCACGCCGCTCATGAGGAGTGCCTGGACCTCACCGGGCAGATTCAGCAGGCGCATGGTGTTGGCGATATGAGAGCGGCTGCGGCCCAGACGGGAGGAAAGTTCCTCCTGCTTCAGCCCGAAATCCTTGATGAGCCGCTGATAGGCCCTGGCCTCTTCCATGACAGAAAGGTCTTCCCGCTGCAGGTTCTCAATCAGGGCTATCTCACTGACCTCGGCGTCGCCGAACTCCCGCACCAGGGCGGGAATTTTCTCAAGGCCTGCCGCCTTGGCTGCCCGCAGGCGGCGCTCCCCGGCAATCAACTCATAGCCTGCATCCGGCAGCTTCCTCAAGAGCACTGGCTGCAGGACGCCGTAGCGGTTCACAGACTCAGTAAGCTCGGAGAGAGCCGCCTCATCAAATTCCTCGCGGGGCTGATAGCGGTTGGGAACAATCTCCTCCACGGCTATTTCCTGCACCTTGTCACGCACATTCTCCGGGGCAGGAGCTGTCACGCCGGTATTGCCGAACAGGGCGCCAAGGCCCTGGCCGCCCATGGCCTTCATGCTGGTACCCAAACCACCTTTAGGCTTGCTGCTTGTCACGGGCAATGACCTCCTTTGCCAGATCCATATAGACTTCCGAACCTCTGGATTTCTTGTCGTAGGCGATAATGGGCTGCCCATAGGAGGGAGCCTCAGACAGTCTCACCGTACGGGGAATGATGGTCTTATACATCTTGTCCCCGAAGTTCTCCCTGACCTCTGCCACCACCTGCTCCGAAAGGCGGGTGCGGGAATCGTACATGGTCATGAGCACGCCCTCTACCTCCAGATTGGCGTTGAGGTTGTTCTTCACCAGTCCGATGGTATTCAGCAGCTGCACCACACCCTCCAGGGCGTAGAACTCGCACTGGATAGGCATCAGCACAGAGTCAGCCGCCGCCAGTGCATTCAGGGTCAGAAGCCCCAAGGAGGGAGGGCAGTCCAGGATGATGTAGTCATAATCATCCCGCACTGCATCCAGTGCCTTTTTCAAGCGTGTTTCACGTGAAATAGCCGCTACCAGCTCCACCTCTGCCCCTGCCAGATTGATATTGGCAGGCAGCACATCAACCTTGAACTCCGTCTGCACCAGAGCATCCTTCGCATCCACCCCGCCCATAAGTACATGGTAGATGGTTTTCTCCAAGGCAGATTTATCTATGCCCAGACCGCTGGAAGCATTCCCCTGAGGGTCGCAGTCCACCAGCATGGTCTTCTTTTTCTTAGCCGCCAAACAAGCCGCCAGATCAACCGCCGTGGTAGTCTTGCCCACGCCGCCTTTCTGATTGGCTATCGCGATAATCTTGGCCACAGCCGTCACCCTTTCTCAAAAACTATCCTATATTATACAGCGGAAAATGAATTTTTCCTAGAAAAAAATGGAATGTTTCACGTGAAACATTCCATTTCTTTGCAAAAAGCTTTTTGATTTTGTGTCACTGATTATCTGATGACTTTAGTGCCGTTTTCCTTGTCGAAGTTTTTCCAGAACTGTTCACGGGAGATGGCATTGCCCTGCTTGTCCGTGTAGACATTCTCATTCAACAGGCCGCCCTTGTCCTGATAGCCGGAATACCCCATGCCGTGCAGCTTGTCGCGGACAGCGGCGCAGCTTTCGTATTCCTTGTCCAGCAGGCCACGCTTATAGAGCTGTGCGCTATCAGAAATAGTTTCTATTATAGTGCCGCCTGCTACTCCGTCCAGTTCCTCAAGATTCAATTTCTTGTTCTTGTCCACAGCCATGATAATCCGTCCTTTCCTTAACAATCAAGTCTTCACTTTGCTGATTCGACAAAATGATGGATTCTCCTCTTTTCCTGGTGCATCGTCTGGAATTATAGTGTGCAATGTGTTTTTCAGCTTACATCTATACTTACGGCTGACTTCCGGTTTCATTACAATATTTTTTATCTTTTTTCCAAAAAGATAAGGGATGTTTCACATGAAACATCCCTGTGCACTTCCTTATCAAAGCCCTCCGCCCAGTGGTGAGCGCAGTGGCACATACAAGACATCATCGGCCTTGTGGTCCTGATCGTCGAACCACTTAACCCGCTTAGGCCCTTCCATGACCACTGTCCCGCTACCATTTTCATACAGGATTTCTTCCCGTTCCACCACTGTGCCGTTGAAGGTCAGAAGGTAATGTATGCAGTCCGTATAGCGCAGCACGTGCTCCCCTGCCGGATAGGCAGACATAGTCCAGAACTCCACCTGATTGGCGCCATGAGGCCAGCTTGCCTCTATACCATACCAGTCCCCATCCCCCTTGGTAACGGTAAAACGCGCTTCGCCCTCTACATTTTCCTCCCAGAATCCAAGAAACTCATCCCAGGAACTGGTCTGGGCCTTGCCCGCTTCCGCCACTGACGCATAAAACTCCTGCCCAACTCCTCCAAAGCCTCCCCAGGAACCAGCCAGCACCACAGCCAAGCATACCGACAAGGCTATTTTCCCACGTTTCATTTTATACCCCCATCCAATTTGATCCTCTTCCCCGTGCCCCAGATGGCCCCTTCGGGGCATACAAGCACGCAAAGGTGGCATCCTACACACCTCTTGCCATCCAGCACAGGCTGTCGCATTGCATTCAGATGGATAGCCTGGTGGCCGCCATCGGCGCAGGATATTTCGCAGCGACCGCAACCCATGCATTTCTTGCGGTCAAACTTGGGATAAACTATGCTATCCCGCTCCAGGCTGTCAGTAGTATAGCTTACGTTGGCCAGCGCCCGGCCCCTGATATCTTCCACGTGCTGGCAGCCCTTTTCCGTCAGGAAGCAGGCCAACCCAGACTTCAGATCCTCTATGATGCGATAGCCATACTGCATGACTGAGGTGGTCACCTGGACAGAGCCAGCCCCCAGCAGCATGAATTCCAAAGCATCTCGCCATGTCTCTATCCCCCCCATACCGCTGATGTGCATGCCGGAGAGCTTCGGATTCTGAGCTAGTTCTGCGATGAAACGCAGGGCGATGGGCTTTACTGCCCTGCCACTATAGCCGCCTACAGCGGACTTGCCATGGACATTGGGACTGGAAACGTAGGTGTCAAGATCTATCTCCATGACGCTCTTGATGGTATTGATGGCCGCCAGACCATCTGCTCCTCCCCTTTTGGCTGCCTCCGCTGCAGGGCTCATCTCGGCCACGTTGGGAGTGAGCTTAGCCAGTATGGGAAGTTTTGTACCTTTTCTGGCAGCGGCGGTGAATCTTTCTACCAAATCCGGCACTTGACCAATATCCGAGCCCAGCCCCCCTTCCATCATATTGGGACAGGAGAAATTCAGCTCAATGGCATCAGCACCATTCTCCTCACAGGTACGGGAGAGCTCCTCCCACTCCTTCTCATTCTGCCCCATTATGGAAGCCAGGATGAATTTCGTGGGATATTCCTTCTTCAGGCGGCGGAACACTTCCATATTCTCTGGCACACTGTGGTCAGAGAGCTGTTCTATGTTCTTGAAGCCCATAAAGGTTCCCCCTGCCCCTTTAATGGCAGAAAAGCGGGGAGAGGCTTCGTGAATGTCCAGGGTACAGATTGTCTTGAAGGCGGCCCCTGCCCAGCCCGCTTCAAATGCCCTGGCGCACATATCATAGTTGCTGGCTACCACCGAGGATGACAACAGAAAAGGATTTTCCAAAGGCACACCGCAAAGTTCTGTGCATAGAATGTTTTCCTCAGGCATCCGCTCCAGGGGGAGCTTAGGAAACACCTCCATAGTCAGCCGTGATAACAACTTTTTGATGGGCACCAAACCAGATCGCAGACAGGCGTCCTCGCAGGGAGCCAGACATTCTGCACAACTGCATTCTGCCGCCAAACGCAGAGCCGCTCCCCCATCATTGGCAAACCAAATAGAGCGCAGCTGTCTGGACGGCTCAAGCTTCAGTGGACAGGCTTTGTCACAAGGAGCATCATTGCACAGGACGCAATTTAACATTTCTCTGCGTCCCAGTATATTTTTAAACTTCATGATACTGATCCCTCTCCCAAATCACACAATTATATAAAATGGTTATTCCAGAAAGGCAGCTATGAGGCCGCCCGCAAGGGCGTTTTTCCAGTTTGCTTATCAACTGATTACAAAATTTTATTTATTCATATCTGACTGTGTGTCCTGCTCGGCACTTCTTATGTCTTTGCTCATATCCTTGGCCAAATTCATTTCATGGAACTCTTTATCATCATGGAGTATCATGGTGAATTTATCCGTCTTGTCAAATTCTACGATTCCCTGCTTCAGGGAAAGCTCCAGAATATGTCCCCCCTGCTTCCTGTCGTCGGAAATGAAATGGAAATGCCAACCGGTACTGTTCAGCCCGCCCATATAATTGGGACAGTAAAGGCCTACAAGAGTCCCCTTGATATTTTTAGCAGTGAACTCCGTCTGCTTTCCCTTGAGAGCTTCCACCAGAGTAGGATAGGGCTTCTGGCTGCCGTACTCGCTGCGGAAGAGCACATAGGAAAATTCCGTGTGGAGCTTTATCATGTAGAAGCTGTTTTCCCCGCACTTCTTCACCTCGTCGTTCAGGATTTTTTCGAAAGCCGCCTTGTCCTTCACCTCTGACAGCCGGACAGAAATATCATTGTCAAAATATGTCACGGTAGCATAGGGAACAGCTTCTTTGTCGTCAGCCACTACCACCCGGCCATCTCCCAGGGCCTGATAGACCGTGCCGTCCAGCATGATCATTTCCCCATTCAGCCCTTCAAAGGTGCCGATGCCGACATCACCCAGAGAGCGCATATCCCGCACCTTGACCGTGCCGCCAAAGTATCCCTGTGCCAAAGACTGCAAAAGCGCCACCTGATTCAGGCTCTCACGCTCTGCCACAGCCGGTGAGGCATAACCAACGCTGCCGAACATAAGGCCAGCCATCATAGCCAGAGCAAGCTTCTTTTTAAGTTCTGTCTTCATAAACACTTTCCTTTCCGCATACTATCTCCGTGCATAATCTATAGGAATGTATTCGTCAAAAACAGTTTTTTCCCCTTCTAAAATCCCTGCCGCTGGCGCAAAAACAGGAGCATTTTTTCTGATACTTCTAATAGCATCTTAATGCTTATATGGTACCATAAACCAGTCGTATTTTATCTTTGATTTCAGAAAATGAGGTGTTATTTATGCAGAACAACCGCGATGCAGAAATCCGCAGCGACTGGTCAGCAGCCCTGGCCTCTGTGGAGGAAGGTGAGGAACTGTCCATGGACATCGGCTGGGGCTTCACTGATGAGGATATCAAGGAGCTGGCCAGGCTGCACAAGGCCAGGCAGTACCAGGAGAAGATTGAGTGTCTGCTGGTAGACTGCAACTTCATCACCGCTGCCTGTGACTTCGGCGAAGGAAGATATGAAGAGTATCTCTAAGACAACCATTCGCCCAGAAACAGCGGAAGGACAAGGGGGATGTTTCACGTGAAACATCCCCCTTGCTGTATCTTTGTCCTTGTCTTTTAGTTTATTTATCTGCCCGCTTTACGTTATCCCCGTAGATGGTCTTGAAGTCATCCTTCATGGACACGGGAATCCAGCCGTATTTCTCACAGTCAGCCCGCATCTTGTCAGCCTTGGACTGGCTGCCCAGCTCACGGTCAAGATCATCACAGCAAAGGGCGAAGGCCAGGGACTTGTATTTGTTCCCCGTGATGGTGTAATTGAACATGCTGGAGTCACCAGAGGAATTGCCGAAAGCCAGCACTGGCTGCTGACCGATGTCACGGGCGATGTTGTCCACCTTGTTCATCTTGATATTCTTCAGAATGAACTCACCTCGCAACACTTCATCATTTTTCTGATAGACATATTCAAGGCCGTCTTTCCCCTGCTGATGGGAGGCCAGCCAGGTGATATCCGTGCCGACGATACGATCCTTGGGAATCGGCAGCACCCCATCTGACAGTATGCGCAGAATCTGACGGTCAGTGCCGGAGACGATAAATACTTTGAAATCATTGGCGGTGAGGTAGGATATCACCTCCACCATTGGCAGATAAAAGGCCTCCCCCCACTTAAGATTCGTCAATCCCTCCGTGGGAGTCTCCATGAATTTCTTCACGTAAGCCTCATACTCCGGCTGGGTCATGCCGGCAAATACCGAATTCTGGGAAACAGCCTGCTGCCTGTCCATGCCGCTAGGCATCTTGCTCTTGGCATCAGGCTTGGGATTTGGGATGCCGACGGTTTCAATAGCCTTCTTCACTTCCTCTGCATAAGCCTTATCCTCGGCTTTAGGCTTGAAGGTGGAATCATTCAGGGCCCTGTCCAGATACATCATCCACTCAAAATAAGAAGGAGCAGTCTCGCAGATCAGCGTCCCATCCAGATCAAAGACGGCAATGCGGTCTTTCTGGGGAATAAAATTCTTGCTCTTGGGATTGGTAACATCCTTCACGAAGCTGGTAAGCTGCTGGTATGGTACACCCTCTTTGTTCCAATATTTGAAGTTCGTTCCCTTCTTGTTCACAGAAATCTGGGCCAGCTCCGCCCGGGTGGCTGCCTGAGAAACAGGCAGCTCCGCCATGAAACCGAAACCAAGGGCAGCCGCCAGGACACAGGCAGCGATTTTTTTCTTATACATCATTAAAACCTTCTTCTTTCCATATCAAACATCAAACTCTTAATTTTGTGCTTCCAGCGCCGCATACCAGTCTTTCATGACGCCCAGGGCCTCAGCATGCTCCTCCACGGGGATAGCCTTGTAGGTGGCTATCTCTGTGCCGTCCCTTTTCTCAAGCACATACGTCTCGCCCTTGCGCTGGAAGAAAAATAATTCCACCTTCTCATCTGGCAGGCTCAGCTTCACAGAATCTCCCCTGTGCTTCACCTTTTCTTGTACCATCTCAAAGGTATTGCCGTACAGCAGCTTTTCGGCAAAGGGCTGTGCTGCCACTCCCGCGCCAGGCAAAGGCGCCGTCTCCCTTTTGGCCAGGGAATACTTCACTGGGCGGTAGCTGAGATTGGCCAGATAGATGCCAATGTTGCTGTTGTCAGCCGTAATAGCCGTAAGGCCGGGATTATCCTTCAGGAAATCCGGACGCACAGAGTAGGTGGACCAGGCGCAAAGGGTGTGCCACTGGTTCTGGTCCCGCTCCATGGCTGCCGGCGTCTCGCGCATATAGCGTACATCCGTAGGGTGATAATAGATGTAGTAATTGCCCCTGCCATCCTGGGCAAAAAGCTCCCTGCCGGACATCTCCCCGCAGAGGATATCGTGAAGCTCTGCTTCGCTGACCTTGCCTATGGCAAAGAGCCAGCCTGGCCCGTAACTGCCATACCCCATCTTTTGGGCGGCCTCCACAGAGGCCTTCTCCGACACGGAAAATATCCTGCCAGCCTCCTCAGGGGTGGTGCTCGTCATGACCAGCTGGTCATAAACCTTGGGGATTCTCAGACGCAGGCCGTCATTTTCATAAAAGACTGCCCCCTGCTGCACCTCCTGATGGGACGCCTCCACCAGGTCCAGCTCTGCTGCCTCGCAGCCGCTCCAGGAAAAGCTCAACGCACAAGCTGCAAAAACAGCAGCTGTCAGCTTCCTGTATTTCATCCTCCTCATCCTTTCCCTCTAATCCACGCTCATATATGTGAGATATTCTACAAAGGAAAATTTTCTCCTTCAAAATCAATGAATCTCCACCTCACCTCTAAGCGCTTTCTAATGATGCGGTGGTATGATGCTCATGTCGCTGGCAGCCAGTGCCAGCACGAACCGCAGTCATATATACAGCAGCAAACGGAGGTTAAACTATGAACGAAGAAACGAGTTTCATGACATCAATCTATTTCTACGTCTATATGGCCCTGATGATGGGGCTGATCTTCCTGCAGCCGCCCTTCACCCCTGAGCTTTTGATTCTCGGCTTTGGCGCAGGCTTCTATCTGGAAGGCCGCAGGAAAAATGGCTGGCGCAGTGCTGCCATCGAATGGCCTGAGGAGTTTTCCTTCCTTTCCACCTGCTATTACAACTGCCTGCTGATTCTCAAGCTGGGCACTATCCTCTGCATCGCCGCAGCCCTCTATCTGGTGCAGGGAGGTGTGTTCAACATCCTTCAGGATTTCCCTCTGATGACGAAATTATTCATGCTCATGAGTTTCTGGCTGCCTTCTACGGCAGGTGTGCTGTCCCTCTGCTGGATGCTCCATGACAGATGGGCTAAAAGAGCAGGCAGCACCACCATCGCTTCCCTGCATCCCCCCTTCACCCAGGCAGGTCTCAGAAGCAGCTTCCGCACCTGGAGCTGGGTGATTGTCGTCCTCTATGCCATTCTTTCCTGCTGCACCCTCTGGCTTTATCAGACCTTCTTCCACATCATTGATATCCCCCTGGCTGTGACAGCCTACACCATCTTCTACGCCCTCTATATTCTCACCCTGCTTTATATGTTCTTCCATTACAAGAATATGCTTCCCGCCATGGCACCCTCTGCCGAAGCATAAGATCATACGCACCATCAAGGGGATGTTTCACGTGAAACATCCCCTTTAACTATGCAAGTGCAAGATGCCTGCTACTTCAGGAGCTCTCCCTTATCATTTAATTACAGTTACGGAGGCTGCCGGAACAATGTTCCTAAATTCTTTTCCCTCTTGCCTGCCCCTGCTGTATGGGAAGAGACCTTAAGCTGCAGCCTGCCGTCTCCAGTGGAAGAGCCTGCACATACTTAGCGAAGATAGCAGGAAAACGCCGGGAATCTGGTACGACAAGGACTTCTTCAATAAAAAAAGCTATGGCAAAACAAAGGCCATAGTAGTATAATACATGTAAAGAGAGCACCGCCTAGCGGTCGCCCCAAGACGAGTTAACTACATAAAAGAGCAACCGCCCAGAAGTTGTCAGCTAGAGGCGGTTATTTCTTTGCAACGACAAGAATCAATAGTACCAGTAAGAGTATAATGATTGAGTCATTCATATTGCAACGCCCCTTTCCGGAGCGAATTTTACCGCCAAACGATGCTCGTCAGCAAGCATATCACAAGAGGGATCAAACAAAAGGATTATGAGCAATTATTTTTTCGTCTTTATCGGCGGCGGCCTTGGTGCCGTCTGCCGCTACATAGTCACCACCGCCGTAGGCATGCGCTTCGGCGTTCACTTCCCCATCTGCACCCTGGCAGTGAACGCCGTGAGCTGCTTCCTGATGGGCTTCATCATGGGCCTCTTGCTGCCCCTGGCCCAACGCCTCCACCTGTTGCCGGAGCAGCTGCGCCTGCTCCTGACGGTAGGCTTTCTGGGTGGATTCTCCACTCTCTCCTCCTTCGGCATGGAAACCCTGACCCTCTTCCGCGGCGGCAGCCACCTGCTGGCCGGGCTGAATATCATAGCCACCATGGCCGTGGCCCTGGGGACAGTATACCTTGGCTGGCAGGCAGCCGCACTTATGCAGAAATAAGGAACTGTATATTGCACAAAGGGGAATGTTTCACGTGAAACATTCCCCTTTGGTATTTGCTAAAAAAAGCGCCTGCATCTTCGCAAGCGCTTTCCTCAACTGTAGAGATTTCTTGGCAGGCGTGGCGTACTCCTGCATCTCTCGGGTTTCCCCTGTCTAACCATCGGCGTGTGGATGCCACGAAATTGTCCACCTCAAAGAATCTCTACCCTTGCCTATATTATATTGCTGATGCCCAGTTAGAAGCTTTCTATGAGAAGTTTATGTCCAAGTTGCCGGAGTCCATGCAGCGCCTATTGCAAGCGGTCTGAGGATTTTATCTCTTGAGATATACGGTTTTCAAGGAGCCGTTAGTATTTTCTATGTGGGAAGTTTGAGAACATCATTTTCCAAATCACGGACTTTTTTGGCTGGTACTCCAGCCACCAATGAATTATCCGGCACATCTTTAGTAACGACAGCACCAGCCGCAATAACCACGTTATTCCCAATAGTAAGCCCTGGCATAATCGTCACATTACCGCCAATCCACACATCATTTCCAATGATGATAGGCTTTGCTATGGCACAATGCGCACGACGCTTTGCCGGGGACAACGGGTGCCCCACTGTAGCAATAAGCGTATGCGGTCCTATCATCACATTATCTCCGATTCGTACTTCTCTATTGTCGAGAATGGTCACATTATAATTGGCAAAGAAATTATCTCCGACATGGATGTTCCCTCCATTGTCGCAATGAAAGGTGGGAAGAACCACCGGGCTTTTTCCCGCACTTCCGAAAAGTTCCCGAATTGCAGCCTCCCTTACCGCCGTTTCTGTCATGTCTATGCCATTGAGCTTCTGGCACCCCTTTACAGCACGGAACTTTCGTCCGCGCACTTCCGGCTCCGTGAAATCGTATTCAAGCCCCGCATCCAGTTTTTCCGCTTCTGTCACAAAAATCCCTCCTAATCCATTGATTCCAGTAAAAAAATAGCACATCGAAGGTGTCCATGGTTTTGGACAACGGCATGATGGTGGCCACAGTTCCAAAGCTCTTTGAAAGTTGCACTTATACCATCATCCATTTCCTGCTTCAGCAAATCCAAGCAACAGGAAAGATTATTGCTTCATATATGTTCCCAAAAAGGCAAATACCCGCTCAAAATACTTCTGGGGATCTGTCTTTTTGGAATCAGCATGTCCTGCTCCGGCCACAATGTATTTCTCCTTGGCAGGCGCTGATGAGGCTTCGTATAGTTTCTCCATCATTTCGCAGGGTACCAGTTTATCGGCATCGCCATGTATAAACAGCATGGGCACCTCGGTATGGACAATACTGCGCAAGGGTGCTGCATCCGAAATAGCTGCCCCCGTCTTCATGGGACTGACAATATCCACACAGTTCATCACGGGAAATTCCGGCAGGCCAAACAGTTTGTCCAGCTGCACCGTAAACATATCATAGGCGCTGGTGTAGCCACAGTCTTCAACGGCTGCCACTACATTTTGCGGATGTTTGGCCGTAGTCATCATCACTGTAGCTGCCCCCATGGAAATCCCATGCAGGGCAATCTGCGCGGTTTCATCCTTCTGGGCAATCTCTTTTGCCCAAAGGGCGATATCATCGCTCTCCTTTACCCCCATGGTAAGATATTTTCCCTCACTCAAGCCGGCAGCGCGCAAATCCGGCGTCAGCACATGGTAGCCGCGCTTTATGTACTCGGCAGCGTAATCCCAGACAAAGCGCTGATTGCGCCCATAACCATGCACCAGGATGGCCCAACGCCTGCTGGGTTCCTCTGGTGCGAAATGAGTTGCCACCAGTTTTAAGCCATCCTGGGAGGTTATCATCCATTGTTCATTCTCAGCTTGCGGTTTAGCCGGAGCATCCAAGCCCGGCTCCACAATTGCTGCTGCCGCTTCTGGTATAGCCGTGGGATCTTCAGGATTGCCCCGCAGCAGGGCATAGTCTACAAAGCCACTGCCTATAAAATAGCCTGTTCCTCCCAACAATAACAGAAGTATGATGCACAGGCTCCCCAAGATTTTTTTGCTCCTGTTAATATTTCTCACTCCTCAGGACTAGCAGAAAGGGGCTGTGATAGCGCAGCCCCTATTTTGCATGATATGAATTCTTTACATCAGCTTCTGAATTGGGAAGGTGAAATAAGTGTCAGGATATGGCTCATTCTTCAAGGTAAAATGCCACCATTCCGTGTCCAGGGGCTAAAAACCATGCCTGAGCATTGCCTCACGCAGAATCATGCGGTTCTTGAACTGCACCGACCAAAGAGGCTACAATAAGTTTCTTTTTGATGTCAAATTTCATTTCTGTCATCCTCCATCACACCACATCCATACACAGGCGTTATTCTATCTACACTTTCCTTTTTCCTGCAACCCCTTCTTTACAATACAACCGAGCAGGAAATTCAAGCCATTCGTTGAATTCTTTAAACAGAACATACAACTGTAAATTTAAGCAGCAAAAATTACGGGGAGACCAACCATGAATACTGAACAATCTATTCGTGCCCAACAGGCTAAAGACAACTTCAATTCCGGCTACAACTGTTCACAGTCTGTGCTGCTGGCTTATGAAGACTATCTGCAGGAAAAGGGATTGGACCCCAAGACTGTATTGCGTATGGCATCGCCAATGGGAGGAGGAATCAGCCGCCTCCGCGAAGTATGCGGTGCCGTCTCAGCACTTTGCTTATTGATTGGTTTAACAGACGGCTATTACACGCCTGACGATGAAAAGAAAAAGGCTCTGTACAGCAAAGTACAAGAGCTCGTCCTTCAATTTCAAGAATCCCATGGCTCTATAATCTGCCGGGAGCTATTGGGCTTAGAACAGAAGCATGACCATCCCACACCATCTAAGCGTACAAAGGAATATTACGCAGAACGCCCTTGCGCAGATTTTTGTGCAACAGCAGCTGCGATTTTTGAAAAGAATTATCTGTAGAAATAAGCTATACTGAGCATAAAATACATCTGAGCGGTCTTCAAGGAGGAGCGTTATGAAAAAGAAACTTTTTCACACCATGGCTTTGACAGGACTTATGATTACGGCCAGCATGACCCAGACTATGGCTGCGCCCATTCCCCTTCGCGGTATTGTCGAGGGCTTTTACGGCACTCCCTGGTCACAGGCAGATAGGCTGGACATGATGAGATTCTGCCATCAGGAAGGGTTGAACGCCTACATCTATGCTCCTAAGGATGACCCATACCACAGGGCCAAATGGCGGGAATCATATCCCCAGGAAAAGCTGGCAGAGCTCAAGGCCCTCATAGACGAAGCACATAAACAGCAGGTAAAGTTCATCTTTGCCGTTTCCCCCGGATTGGATATAAGATTTTGGGGAGAAGCTGGCAACAAAGACCGTCTTGCCATGCAGGAAAAGCTCACCGCCATTTATGATCTGGGGGTACGGGACTTCGCCATTTTCTTTGACGATATAGAAAACAAGGACGCCAAAGGCCAGGCAGCTTTCCTGAACTGGCTGGAAGATAATTTCGTCAAAAAACATGCGGATATAGCTCCTCTCATCACCGTCCCCACCGAATATTTCCGGGAGGATATGACAGAAAAAGGTCAGACCAAGCCCTATACCCATGATTTTTCCACAGAGCTTGACAAAGACATCCTGGTGCTCTACACAGGTGAAAAAGTGGTGCCTGACGGCCTGAAGGACGAGGATTACCAAAAGGCCAATGCCCTCTACGGACGCAAGCTGGGCCTTTGGTGGAATTATCCCGTCAGCGATTATCTGGAGGCCAAGCTGGCCCTAGGGCCCATTGAAAAACTGCCCCATAGGAAAACCCTGCCGGCCATCTTTTTCAATCCCATGAAATATGCAGAGCTCTCGAAAATCAGCCTCACCACGGGAGCCAAGTATGCCAGACATCCCCACAGCTACAGGTCACAAAGAGCCTGGAAGCAGTCCATCAAAAAGGGATATGGCACTCTTGCCCCTGACATGACCAGATTCGCCGACCACTCCCAGCACATGAAAGTCAGCTGGGCTGAAATAGGCCCGGAAGATGGGAAAAAACTGCGCACCCTTGCTGATGCCTACTGGCAGGCCCGTCAGAATGGGAATCAACGCAAAATAGCCAAGGCCCAGAAGAAGCTAAGCAAGGAGCTGCAACAGCTGGATGTCTCTTTGGAAAATCTTCTGGCCTCTCTGCCGCCGGAAAAACTTGACCAGTGCCGCCCGCAACTTGAGCAGCTGCGACGCATCGTCCGGGCAGACCTGCTGGGGCTCTCCCTCCTGGCAGGAGAACAGGAGAAAGCCGAAAAATTCTCTCAGACCCTGGCAGAAGTAAAAAGCCACGAACAGGAAGCTATCATCTCAGAGAAAAGTGCCCGTGCCCTACTGACAGAAATAGAAGCAGCCCTGCACTGACGAAAGACACTCAAAAAACTCGTCCCAGCCAAATTTTCATGGCTGAGACGAGTTCTTTTGTTTTGTTCAGGCATCTCAATCCCCGTTGAAACTGCTTTACAAAATTAGGGTAGACATAGTCTTCAGACGATGGTCGTTGGGGCTGAAGGGCTCAGCTGGGGCATATAAATAACCCCCAGGATGTTTCTCAAAAGAATATTTAAGGCATTTCCAAACCTCCTCTGATAGCGTTGGGTATTGTTTTTTCAACTCTGCCCGGGATACCAGGCGAAAGCCCTTATAAGGCCATTGTTCCAGTTTTGCCGTAGGCAAAACCTCCTCTTGGCCTTTCAACGAGGCGGGAGATATTATTTTTATCCTGCTATCACTTGCGAGTTCTTCTTTTTTTCTCAACCTTCAGTTCCTTGGCTACCTGATAGTAAACCAACAACGTAAAAATACCTGTGCCGCCAATAATATTGCCAAAACCGCAGGGAATAAGGAAGCGGAATAAGTAATCGAAGAACTCCGCTTCCTCTGCCATAACTACATAGGCCATTTCGCAGGAACCCACCACTACATGGGCAAAATCTCCCAATGCGATAAAGTAGACCAGGAACATAATCATGACAAACCTAAAATATTTCGTCTGGGGAGAAATCCACACTATGGCAGCAATAAGAATCCCTGCCGGAATACCGCGCAAAATATTTTCTATGGGGTTCAGTTTCATCACATTCACGGCTACATCATGCATTGCTGCTTCGATTTCAGGTGACAGGGTATAGGGACTGGAATAAAAGGCAGCAGCTATGGCCGTACCTACAATGTTGAAGAAAAATACTGTGGCCCATAAGCGGACTACCTCACCAAAGCGTGTCCATGACCATTCGCTTAAAAGCGGAATTATGGTAGTAATGGGATTTTCCGTAAACAGCTGCATACGTCCCAGAATGACGATGATGAATCCTACGGTATATCCCAAACAGGACACCAGCGGTTCCATGGGAGAGGCTCCCATGTGCATATGAAAAATGGAGCGAAACAAAAAGGAAAAAGAAACCAAAATGCCGGCAGCCAATCCCGAAAAAGCCAAGGCCTGAAGAGGACGAGCCAGTTCTGCCTCCCCTTCTTCCCTGATGATATTATAAATCAAACGCGGCGGCAGTGGCGCATGTTCGTGAAGCACCACCTGTTCATTTCTTGGCAATTCACTGACAAAGTCTTTCTTTTCCATCTATATGCTCCTTCCATTGTAACTGTTCAGTCCCCCCTCTTGGAAGACTGAACAGTTACCACCACGTCTAAAGTTCATAATCAAAGCGTATCTAAGAAATTGCTTATTTTCTCAAAAACAGCCTCCCGACCTTCCATCAATGGAAGCAGATGCTCTGCTCCATCAAGTAAAGCCACTTCCTTCCGGCTGCTGCCAATATGCTCGCCGATATAGGGGGCACTTTCAACTGATGCCATGGTATCGGCTTTCCCATGAATGATTAAGGACGGAGCTGTAATTTTGGGCAGGCAATTTTTGCTGCGCTCTATAACTTCAAGAAGATCATAAACAGAAAGAAGGGGAATTTTATCATAAATCAAATTGGCGGCCGGGGGAACATTCACCAGGTTCCGTTTATTCTCAGGGGTGAAATCTGAAGATGTCAGCATTTCCTTGGGGGGCAGGGCAGAAATGCCCTGTTCCTGGGCAATGAAAATAGGAGCCGCTAATGTGACCACCCCTTTTACCTGTTTTTCCGCTGCCAAAATAAGCCCCAGGCTTCCTCCCATGGAGGCGCCGATTACTACAATATCTCTATCCAGGCCACACAGGACATTATAACCATCCCGTACAGCATTCAGCCAATCATCAGCATTGGTGCGGAGAAGGTCTTCTACCTTTGTGCCATGCCCGGGAAGTCTTGGCGCAAGCACTGCATATCCTTTGGCTGCCAGAAATTTCCCCATTGGCCAAAGCTCGGCGGTATTGCCAGCAAACCCCTGCACCAAAAGCACGGCTTTCTTTTTGCCATCTCCGGGGAGAAAGAATGATTCTGCTCCTTTAATCATCAAGTTACTACCTCCATATTCATTTCTTCCCCTACCAAAAACTCCGTAACTTTCTCACGAAACAGCTTATAGTACGGGAGCTCCATAAGCATGGCATGAGCTGCCCCGGGTATAATCTCCAGCCGCGAGTCTTTAGTATGATGCACAGTTTAGGTACGGCATGGGAATATCTAGGGCGGGATGCTGTAGATTTTGTCATCGCGACCAGTAAAAGTCAACGAACCCCCATTTCAAATGGGGGTTCAATGATTTAGATACCATGTCTTTGGAATCGTCGAACGTTACGACAACTGCTTCATCAGCCAATCGTGAATGGCTTTGTTATCTGCCTGACCATCTGCTGTATTCTCGTCAAGGTAAGTTGCCTTGAAATAGCTGGGCAGTTCTTCGTCAATGAGCTGGACAGCCCAGGCGCCTTTATTCTCGCCTATGCCGTAAATGGCATCCTTGTTGACGCCATAGTTATTGCGGACATCCTTCAAGAGTCCCCGAAGGACCTCCATGCCAGTCGGACTGGACAGGCGCCCAATCTGTGCCTCGCTATCTTTCGTGGACTGAATAGTCAGCACGATTACATACTGCTGGTTTTTCTCCAGTTCGTCCACCCAGGCGCTGACACCGTCCGGCTGCTTCAGCAGGGCCTTGCCATCCGTCTCGCCGTTCACATCATTGATTACCACAATCAGGGGGTAAGACTTGCTGGAATCATACCAGCGCGGCAGACAAAGCTGATATGACAGTTTCGACTGAATGGCTTCCGAGCTTACAAAACGCTGGGAAGCAGGCAGCTTATCCTCTGCCGAATCCTGGCCAGGCCCCACCGGCGTACCGGTATGGGTCTCCAGGGCCTCTGGGCTGGCAGGACGGAACTCCGCATGGGCCATGGAACCAAAGCCAAAGCCGAAGCTGAATGCAGCAATGGCAAAAGCCGTCACGATTTTTTTCTTTTGCATGATAATGACCTCCCTAGTCTTTTCCTTTTATTTGCTCACATAACTGCGCATTTCCTCGGGCATCTCTTCCCACTTGATTTCACTCACCGGAATCCCTTTGGAAAGCCCCCAGGCGGCAGCAATGCCTGCTGCCTCGCCCATGCTCATGCAGGTGGGCTGGATGCGGAAGGAAGCCTGGGCAGCGAAGCTGCCGCTGGCACAGCGCCCCACCACCAGCAGGTTGGAGATTTCGTTGGTCACCAAGGCACGGTAGGGGATTTCGTAATACTGTCCCTTTTCCAGCTTCTTGAAGAGATCCAGCTTCACATCATGGATATCAATGGGATATGCCGTACGGCAGACAGCATCGGGGAAATGATGTGCCTTCAAGTAATCCTCAGCATCCATATAGTATTTACCATGAATACGCCAGGACTCCCGTACACCCACCATGCTTGCTTCGCGGCTGATATAGGCTTTCTCAAAGCCGGGGATGTTCTTGATGAAGAATCCGGCCAGGCGGCGCATCATCTTCCGGCCGAAGGTCACAGACTTGCTGTAGGATATTGCATCTGTAGAGCTGAAGCTCAGCGGTGGCATCTCCGGGCAGTTCATGGACATTACAGTGGGCTTGCCCGGAATCGCAAAAGCCTGGATGTACAGGATATCATCATCTGTCAACTCGCCCCGGGCCACACCATCCTTGAAGAATGTCTCATTCTTTTTCCACTTCGCAAACTCAAAGAATGGTGCTCTTTTCTCCTTCAAGGCCTTATCGAAAATCTCCTTCAGATCCTTTGAATAGTCATCCTTCAAAGCTTTAGTAAAGAATTTGTGAACCTTGTCCACATCAATACCGCCCATTTCAAAACGCAGGCTCATTGGCTGATTCCGTCCCGTCGTTTCTGAGCCTTTTTCCGCAGGAACCCCCGCGAACCGTGAAAGCAAGGCATCTCCCGTGCCATCTATGAATGTCCTTGCCTGTATGCTGGCCAGCCCCTCCGGGGTCTGGACTACACAAGAGACAATCTTCCCCCCGCTGGTCACGGTGCCTGCCAAGGAAGCATTGTAGAGGATCTCTACCCCAGCCTCTTCGCACATTTCATCGTAGACATAGGAAAGATATTCCGGCACATATTGTGACCTGCCGCCGCCATAATAGGTATTAGTAGTTATGCCAAGGGAGGTCGAGGCCCCCTGTTTTTCCATGCGCTGGTTCAAATCCGTGATATAGGGCGTATCACTGCCATCCACAAAGGTAGGCATGCAAGGGAAGACACAGCCCTGGGTGGCCAGTCCGCCCAAGGAAATGCCACGCTCCACCAGGACAACTTTCACCCCTTTGCGGGCGGCGCTGACAGCAGCCGCCGTGCCAGCCGCACCGCCGCCGACTACGCAGACATCCGCATTGAAAAGCACGGGAAGCTCTGCATTGCTGAAATCCATCGTCTGTATCATGGAAGAAGCAGCCGCTGCTTTTGCCCCATTATCATTGAGCCCCAGCACCGTTCCAGCTGCGGCCAGGCCCATCAGCTTCATGAAATTGCGCCTGGATATTGGGATTGCAAATGATTTCTCCATAAACCTACCTCCGCTGCACCTCTATCACACTACATCAATACGCAGATAATATTCTATCTACATGTTCATTTTTCCTGCCTGCCCTTGTTTTACTATGCAGCTTTTTTCTCTCCATTTTTCTGCTGTCGTAAATCAAAACAACAGGGCGATAACTTCATCGTCCACTTGCGATGAAGTTATCGCCCTCTCTGTGGCTATGGCCTCATATATGTTTCCAAAAAGTCAAATACCCTTTGGAAATACTCCTGGGGTACAGTCTTTTTGGCATCGGCATGTCCTGCTCCAGCCACGATGAATTTCTCCTTGGCAGGGGCTGATGAGGCGGCGTATAGCTTCTCCATCATTTCACAGGGCACCAGTTTATCGGCATCGCCATGTATGAACAGCATGGGCACCTCGGTATGGACAACACTGCGCAAAGGCGCTGCATCCGAAATGGCGGCCCCTGTCTTCATGCGGCTGACTATATCCACACAGTTCATCACGGGAAACTCCGGCAGACCAAACAGTTTGTCAAGCTGCACCGTAAACATATCATAGGCACTGGTATAGCCGCAGTCTTCAACGGCTACCACTACATTTTGCGGATGTTTGGCCGTAGTCATCATCACCGTGGCTGCACCCATGGAAATCCCATGCAGGGCAATCTGCGCATTTTCATCCTTCTGGACAATCTCTTTTGCCCAAAGGACGATATCATTGCTCTCTTTTACCCCCATGGTAAGATATTTCCCTTCACTTAATCCGGCAGCACGCAAATCCGGCGTCAGTACATGGTAGCCTCGCTTTATGTACTCAGCTGCATAATCCCAGACATAGCTCTGATTGCGTCCATATCCGTGCACCAGGATGGCCCAAAGCCTGCTGGGCTTATCTGGTGAAAAATGGGTTGCCACAAGCTTTAGGCCATCCTGGGAGGTTATCGTCCATTGTTCATTTTCTGCCTGTGGTTTAGCTGGAGCCTCCAAACCCGGCTCCACAATCGCTGCTGCCGCTTCAGGTATAGCCGTGGGATCCCCTGGATTGTCACGTAGCAGAGCATAGTCCACGAAACCGCTGCCTATAAAATAACCTGCTCCCACCAACAATAGCAGAAGTATGATACACAGACTCCAAAAGATTTTTTTGCTCCTGTTAATTTTTCTCACTCCTCTAAAAACGCAGCTTCTATCCCGTCTCGTTGTGGCAAAAAAACCTGATATCCATTATGTTCAAGCACTTTTGTTATCTGTAGATTATTTTGTGGGGACCAGGGCCTCAATGCCTATATCTACGCCCCTAAAAATGACCCTTATCACAAGGACCGCTGGCGGGAACCCTACCCCAAAAACCAGCAGAAAAAAATGGCAGAACTGGCACGAACGGCAGACAAACACCACGTGGAGCTAATCTTTGCGATATCCCCTGGAATTCACTGCCCATCAAAAGACCGCCCGCATTTCCGACGGCACCGCCAGGGATTTTCTGGTGGAAGCTATAGGCTATGTGGAAACCGGCACACGCAAGACAAATGGCAGGTAGGACGTATTGAAAAAGGGCAGGTATTCCATCCTTATGCAAGGAATGGGACACCTGCTTTTTTCACCAAGTTGCAGCTGTTCAAGTTTAGCGATTATTTACTTACATAACTGCGCGTTTCCTCAGGAATCTCTTCCCATTTGACTTCATTCACCGGGATTCCCCTGGAAAGTCCCCAAGCCGCTGCAATGCCTGCGGCTTCGCCCATGCTCATGCAGGTAGGCTGGATACGGAAGGAAGCCTGAGCGGCGAAGCTGCCACTTGCACAGCGTCCCACCACAAGCAGATTGGAAATCTCGTTGGTCACCAAGGCACGATAGGGAATCTCATAATACTCGCCCTTTTTCAGCTTTTTGCTGAGGTCCAGATTCACATCATGGATATCGATGGGATACGCCGTCCGAGCCACTGCATCGTGGAAATGCCTGGCATCGATATATTCCTTATCTGTCATGTAATACTTACCACGGATGCGCCATGATTCCCGAACTCCCACCATACTTGCTTCGCGGCTGATATAGGCCTTCTCAAAACCGGGGACGTTCTTGATGAAGAATCCTGCCAGACGGTGCATCATCTTCCGGCCGAAGGTCACAGCCCTGCTGTATGAGACGGTATCCGTGGCACTGAAGTTCAGTGCCGGCATCTCAGGACAGTTCATGGATAATACGGTGGGTTTGCCGGTAATCGTAAACGCCTGAATATACACAATATCATCCTCGGTCAGTTCACCCCGGGCAACACCGTCCTGAAAGAATTTCTCGTTCTGTTTCCACTTCCAGAACTGAAGGAATGGCCGGCCTTTCTTCCTCAGAGTGTCTTCTGCCAGTTTGTCGAAAGGACCTCTCTCTTTTACCCCCTTTATAATGAACTGATGATAGAGCTTGCCCATATCAATGCCGCCCATTTCAAAACGCAGGCTCATGGGCTGGTTGCGTCCTGTCTTTTCTGAGCCTTTTTCCACAGGAATACCCGCAAACCGTGAAAGCAATGCGTCTCCCGTGCCATCGACAAAGGTCTTTGCCTGTATCTTTGCCAATCCCTCAATGGTCTGGACAACACAGGAGACAATCTTTCCTCCATCAGTCACCGCCCCCACCAATGAAGTGTTGTAAAGGATATCTACCCCCGCCTCTTCACACATTTCATCATAGACAAAAGAAAGATATTCAGGCACATATTGTCCTCTGCCACCACCGAAATAGGAGTCAGTATCCACTCCAAGGAGCGGCGGCACCCCCTGTTTTTCCATGCGTTTGTTCAGATCCGTGATGTAGGGCGTATCGCTGTCATAGCAATAAGTAGCCATACATGGGAAAACACAGCCCAAGGTGGCCAGCCCCCCCAGGGAAATGCCTCGCTCCACAAGAACAACCTTCGCTCCTTTTCGCGCAGCGGTAACAGCAGCCGCAGTCCCCGCTACGCCACCACCAACCACGCAGACATCGGCATCAAAGAGTACGGGAAGCTCCGCATTATCGAAATCCATCGTAGATATCGTTGGCGAAGCAGCCTCTGCTTTTGCGGCATCCCCCTTGACTCCCAGAACAGTCCCGGCCGCTGCCAGACCCATCAGTTTCATAAAACTGCGTCTGGACATCGGGATTGCAAATGAGTTACCCATAATACACTACCTCCAGTTCTTGGATGGACGGATGGGTGTACATTCCTGCCCATCAACTATTCCCTTTTGGCCTCGAACGATGATGAAAAGGTTCTTGGCCCCTGCAACAAGATTGACAGGCGGACCATTGCCGGAAAGCGCAGGCTCATGGCCCGCCAAAAGGCTACTTCGAAGTTTTTTTCAAGACTTGCAAAAGCAGCCTGCTGCTTCGTAAGGAGTATTATCATTCGCAGTAAATTTCATCAACTATACATTACTTTCAATTGCGCATGTTTCACTTCCCCATGTGCAGAGTCTCCTCTATCTCCTTCTGCAACACCGCCATGGATGCCTTTATCTCCAACGTACGTCCAGCGGTAAGGCGTCCTAGTTCCTGGCGGTAGACTGAGGTCATCTCATGGAGCAGGCCGGCAATGCTGCTTTGGGTGTCCTGGGCATCCTGGGAGGAATTGCCGGAGAGCAGCAAGTAGTTTTCCAGCAGGGAAAGGGTTTCTTCGTTCCAGTAGGTCACTACTTTTCTGGCACCTATGACCTGGGAATCCGATGCCCCAAGGGAAACGGCGCACTGTATCTCCTTCAGAACCTTCAATATATCCTCCACATAGCGCCTCACGCTCCTGTCGGAGATTTTCGACCTCTGCTCCTCTATGGCCTTGAGCTGTTCTTTCAGCCTGGTCCTGATTTCACGGCAGTAATCCCGGTAGTCAGGCTCTGACTGTACTGGTACAGGCTCCGGCTCAGCGGCCTCCTCTTCTACTGCCCCGCGCAGCTGCCCCCGCTTCCACAGCAGGTAATAGGGCAGGGCTCTGGCGTGGCGCTCCTTCAGGTCTTCCCACTCACCCAGCATCTGCCCGTAGACTCCTTCGGAAAATTTATCTTTGGGAGGATGAGCCCATAAGTCCAGTGTTCGGCGGGGTATTTCCTCCCCGTAGGACCTCATGAAGAGGTGCTCCAGATTGCTGCAGAGCAGGATGAAGATGATCAGCAGGACATTTTCCTTCAGGAACTCATATACAAAGGGAATAAACCCCAGCATGAGGACGAACAGCCCCCAGCCCAGCACATTGATGAAGATGCCTTCCATTTCCATGGCCAGGAAGCGCCGGGGAATAGGCTTCAGCAAGTTTTTCGCCGTCTGCTGCATCTTCCTGTTCCAGAGCTCAAGGGCTTCTTCATAGGTGGCGGCGCTGCAGGCAAAGACATTCTTGTACAAGCCCTGGGGCGCAATCTTGTAAAGCTTCTCCCCCTTGGAGGAGCCCAGCTTCACATCCTTCATGGCGCAGATAAGATACTGCTCTTCCTTCCGCGCTGCTTCCAGATTCTCAAACAAGCCTATATCCGAGCCCGTCAGCAGGTCATAGGGACAGATAAAGCGGTCATGCTCCCTGGCATACGCCCGCAGGAAGTCCCCGTCCCCCAGCAGCTTGAACTGATTCCACTTCTTCACGTCCTCACCTCCCCTGCAATTCATCCTGCTAGAGATATTCTCCGAAGGGTTGTTTTTTCCTTCTATATAGGTGGGCACAAGAAAAGTCCTGCAGATGTTTCACGTGAAACATTTGCAGGACTTCCTTTTATAGCAGCTCCTTAGCAGCTTTGCGCCATCTTCCCCATGATTTCCTCCATCCTGCCCATGTGGCGGGCGGTGTAGAGAATGGTCTTCAGGAGGGTCAGTCCCAGGACAGCACCTATGCCTTCTCCCAAAGCCAGGCCAGCCTGCAGGGGGACATCCTCTGCCTTGAGGCCTCCCAGTTCCAGCGCATATTTCATGCCTGGTTCCCGGGAGAGGTGGGAGGAGAGGGCCACCTGGCTGACCTGGGGATTGTTCTTCGCCGCACAGGCAAAGGGCACTGCCGCCATGACCCCGTCCCAGCCGTTGGGCAGCATGGGACCGGCCATGACCCGGGCCATTTCAAAATGCGGCGCAGCCAGCGCCCATAGATGAATTGGTTTCAGCACCCGTGTCAGATTTTCTTCCCGGGCTTCCGGCGCCTTCGCCGTAATTGCCCCTGCATGATTCGCACTCATAATAACCCCTCCCATTTCATTCAGTCATCCAGTCATTTAGGCAAAAGGAGCCGACAGGCAGGGAATCTCCCCTGTCCGTCGGCTCCTTTGCCGCGTCTATATGTATATCACGGCCCAAAAAAGGCGCTGACAGAGAGCCTCCTTTGGCTCCCCGTCAAGCGCCTTTGCTTGTGCCGGAAATTATGTTGCTATGATACTATACAAAAACAGTCTAAGTCAAGCCGTTTTTAATGAAATACTGTATACTTTCCTGAACATCTGCTTCAGCTGAGGAACACGCTTGCCTTCTCAGCGCTTATCCTCATCCTTCAGCACCACTTTGGCATCGCACTCGAACATGCGGTTCCAGGGGAAATCCACCTGCACTTCCTGCACCTTCAGCCCCCAGGGGAAGCAGAGGTTTCTCTGCAGGAAATCCTTCAGCAGGGCAGCAGTCTTTTCCCGGGCAGGTTCCAGTTTCGCATCCAGCTTGCCATAGCCCCCTTCACCCGGCCAGCCGCCCAGCATATTGGCCACCTGCTGGCGGACATTAGCCTGGTAAGCCCAGTCATCCACATAACGGGTAAAGAGCAGGTCAGCTATATCTTCCTTGCTCATCTTATTCGCCAGGGAGGCAGCTCCCAGAAGGAAGCCGCTGCTGTTGGTGGCGGTGTTCCAGCCGCCATAGCCCTGCAGCCGGAACTGCAGGCCGTCCTTCCTGAGGCCTTCCAGCAGGGCATTATCAGCGCCATTGCCATAGGCAATATCTGCCACGGCCACGGGATACCCCTTCTGCACATAGTCATTTACCTTTTTGACAAAGTCTTTGGTCCCCTTGCGGAATTTCGTCGTATTCACAGGAAAGTTTGCCTCTGAGGTCTTGCCGTCTGGATTGGTGCTGACCAGCAGTACCAGGTCGGCCCGTTTGGGATCATTTACGGGTATGCCCCCCAGGGCCGCAATGGCCTTTTCCACAGAATCGCCGATTTTCTCATTGGTGTAGGTAGGGATAGTCTCAGCCCCCTTGCCCTTGGCATACTCCGCATAGACAAAGGGCACATCCCGGAGATTATCATGGATAGCCCGGGATACCATCAGCATGCCCAGCTCATCTGCCCCAGAGGTGACCACGGAGCGTGTCTTGCCCAAGGTCTCCCCCAATTCTTCCAGATGACGACTCTCACGATGGGTTTGGGAGGGCACGGCGCTGTCATCGCAGCCCAGCAGGAAATAGTTGAACACACCAGCCTCAGCCATGGTCATGAAGCGCTCATTGGCATCGTAATTCTTGGCCCGGCGCTGGAGCCAGTCATCCAGGTACTCAGCGGGAATCTCAGCCTTGAGCTGCGCCAGCTGCTTCTTTTCCTGACGTGAAAGTCCCTGCATTTCCTCCTTGTCCAACAGGCCGGTGTATGCATAAATCTGCCTGCCATAGGTCTGGTAATAAGCCGGGTCCTCGCTGGAATAACCGTCTCCCCGGGGAGTTCTCATAATGGTGCCGAAGGCATAGAGGGGCAGGCGCTTGTGGCTCTCATGAAAGGCCTTCAAGGCCTCCGCCCGCTCCATGATTTTCTCTGCGGTGAGGTCATGCTTGCGGGAGCCAACCAGGCTGCCATAGAGCATGGCATCAGTAGAAACCACCGCCGCCTGCGCCCCCGGAGAGTTTTCCTCCAGCCATTTCAGCAACTCTTCCGGGTGCCCGTAATCCTTGATACCCCCCAGCATCTCCTTGGGCGGCACCAGCACCTTATACCCAAGTTTTTCCGCCACCTCCACCGTCTGGCTGTCATTCACGGGACGGTTGTCGATGGGAATGTAGACAATCTTCTTCCCAGCCCCCGGCCCCTTGACGTTCACCTCAGCCGCCGAAGCCGCCGGCATCATGGTCATAGCCCCCAGGCAAAAAGCCGTCAACGCTCCTAATAATCTTTTATTCAAATCAATACCCCATTTCCATAAATGTTTCACGTGAAACAAAATTTATCCAACACACCTTTAATACTATAACATAATTATCTGAAAGAATGTTTCTTTTTGCAGAGGAACTACGGTAAAACTTATATATTTGAGCTAAAATCAAACGAAGAGGCACATATAGAACAGACATAATATATATATGCGCTCCCCCCCCTCCTTTACAGTTGACAAACTCTAAGAAAAATAATTTTACAAATCCAGAAAAAATGTCTTGCGGGGGGGTAGATGTAGTACAATGGTCCCATCTTAAACATGAAGCATTGAATTTTACTAAAAGCTGCTACTTAGATACCAGAGGTATACACAAGTGGCAGCTTTTTTTTTGCAGAAAATGTCATCGCCGCACCAACAGCTACTCCCGTAGCCCATGCCAAAATAAAATGGGGTGCAGCTGCAGGTGCTATTTTAGGAGGTATCATCAATAATAGCACCGGCCACTCCAGCTCCGGGAACAACGGTGGACTTTTCGGCGGGCTGTCCAACCAGAAGCACACACATAAGAACCTTTCCAGCGAAGAAAAGCTGTTCATGTTGGCTGTGGAGGAAAATGACTTTGGGACAGTTCAGCAAATGCTTGATGCCGGAGTGGATATTAATCGTGCTTATTCGCTATCAGCTCAACCGAAAAGGTAGCACCTTTGCTTATCAGGACGTTTACGAAGAATCTCCTATGAAACTTCTGCCTGACCTTCAGTGAGAAACCACCTAACAACAAGATCACTACCACAATGCAAAACCCGCTCTTGCACAAACGCCAGGAGCGGGTTTATTTTTTCACTGTTTTTACATGTTATCGCCAAATCTCGGTTCAATGGCAATACGTTCATAGAAATTACCTTTGATGCTCGACAGGAACAACCACTCAGCGATATATTTTATCTTATTTCCCCACTCAGCATCATGCCTGAACCTGGCTGATATACTTAGCAGCGGCCTCTTCCACCACCGCATTCAGGGATTTGCCTGCCTTATGAGCGTAGGCAGCCAGCTGGCGATGAATCTGCGGGTCAATCCGCACATTGAATCGTCCCTTATATTCCTTATCCGGCACCTTGCCTAGCTCCTGGCAAAATGCCAGGTAATCATCAACGGCCTGATGGAATTCATTCACAACTCCCTTGGCATCATCACATTGGAAGTCAACATAGTCATTTATTCCAGCTACTATGCCATGAAGGACTTCTGAATCTGCATCATACTCGATTTTAGCATGATAGCCCTTATACTCCAGCACCTGCATCATACGTCCTCCTCTTCAGATATCTCCTGACCTCTGCAAAGAGAGCATCAATCCCTTCACAGCTGCTACACACATAACTGGTGACGGATGTGGCTTATGCAGCAATATCACCTTGCCATCCGACTGTCTGGCAAAACAGACACGAGAACCGGAGGTCTTTCCTTTGTTATACTCCACATACCCCAGCTTCTGCAACAAGCCTCTGGCTTCATCGTAAGTATAATCCTTAGGAATCCCCCGCAAACGTGCCTTGGCCTTCTCTAAACTACTCACCATCCAGCCTCCCCTAGTGCCTTCCTTGTAACTATTTTAGGACAATCTAGTGTTAATTGCAAGAATTCCTGTTGAAAACCCTCACAAAGTACCGCCTGCCTGACCATGTTTGATTAGTCCAGGAGAAGCGCAAAAGGGCCTGGTCTTAGAAAAGGCAGGTGGAGCTGTCGGTCATGGCGGTTTATATCCGCTTCTCCACCGCCATAGTGGCAATCCTCACGCAATCATCGCAGGAGCAGAGCACCTTGCCTGTGCCCACGCCCTTGAGCTCTTTGCAGATGGTGGCGCCGGCCTGTTCCTTGAACTCTGTGAGCATTTCCCTGGTCAGCATCTTGGTGGGCTGGCCGCTCTTGTTCAGCCAGCCAATGGTCATGGCAGCACCGCAGAGAGCTCCGCAGGTGGCCTCCATGCCTCCCATTCCGCTGCCGAAGCCGGAGCCCAGGGACAGCAGGTCCTCCTCGCTCATGCCGATCTCATCCTTGAAGGCCATCATCACTGCCTGAGCGCAGTTGTGTTTTTTCTTTAATTCCGCTGCCAGTTCGGCTCTCTTGGTTGTATTTTCCATGATAAACGCTCCTTCATAATATACACAATATAGCTAAATACAATTTTACTACCTATTCCCATCTGCAACAACCAGCAGTAAAATGCACAGCAGCCCTGCAAATGTTTCACGTGAAACATTTGCAGGGCTGTTTTCTTTTTGCTCGTCAGTAAAAGCCTTAGAGCTTCCCACCCAGATTCTCAAGGGTGTCGATTACTACCGCGCAGCCAGGTTCTACCCTCTGCATAAGGGCCCGCATCTTGTCTACCGGCAGAGATACACAGCCGCCTGTGTAGGGCTTGTTCACGCCGAAGCAGTGCATGAAGATGGCAGAGCCTGCACCAGGCTTTCCTTCCTCATTGTAGCTGATATTCAGGCAATAGAGGTAGTGGGGATTGTAGTCCACAATATGCTCGCTGTCTTCTTTGTTCAGATTGGGCAGCTTGCGGATGTCCACCATCTCGTTGTAGTGCATGCCAGGGCGGCTGTCCCCTGACCAGTAGATATTATCATCCACCTGGGTATAGGGCAGCTTGCATCCCGGGTCTTTCTCAATGCCAAAAGCCTTGGTGAAGTGGTAAGTGCCAACGGGTGTCTTGCCATCCCCCTCTTTGGTCTTGCCCAGGCCCTCCCTGCCAATGAAACCGGGAGTGGAAAGCACCTGCACCCAGTTGCCGTCACTGTCTTTCTCGTGCATGGAAATCCAGGCAGACTGATGGGCTACGCCTCCCACTACTACCATCTGTTTGGCAGTGGAGGCGGCAGGCAGCTTCGTCACCCAGACAGGGCTGTAGACAGCTTCCACAGCCCCCTGCACAGAGGCCTTGCCGCTGGGGAAGGTGAAATAGGTGTCAGGATATGGTTCATTGCGCAGGGTGAAATGCCACCATTTCGTATCAAGGCCTTTGAAACCATGACGGAACATAGCCTGCTGCAGGATGCGGCGGTTCTTCAGCTGCTCGGGAGTCAGGTCCCCCTTGAAGTCCGGGTGGGATCGCTCGCCGAAGTAGTCGAAGGTACCGCCCATATCCACTTCTTTTTCGGTATTCATATCGAAAAGGGTCAGGTCCACCGTGCTGCCCCGGCTATGGCCGGAGTAGGCAGCGATATAGCCCTGCTCAAAGAGCACATCCTTATTGAGGTCAGGATAAAAATACTCCTTCATGCGGGTATCTTTCAGGTTTTCCGCCCAGGCTTTGAAATGGTCCACGGCCATCTGGGGACGGTAAGCGTCGAAGATCTTCAAGCGATATCCTTTTTCCCTAAGCTCATCTGCCACATCCTTCAGGGCAAAGGCCGCTTCTTTGGTCATCAGGGCCACCGGCTCCTCATAGCCACGAATCCTGTCCCCTACGAAATTATAGGTGGAGTAGTAGCGGATTTCCTGTATCACATCCGGCACCACGTCTGCCAGCACCACAAAACCAGAAGCATCCGCCGGATTCACCGCCGCAGCCTCTGCCACCGCCACACAGCTGACAGGCAGAGGCATAACTCCCTGGGGCAGGAATCCACCGCCGCCTACCAGCAGGCTGGCAGCCAAAGCAGCTCCCGTCATTTTTTTTATATATCTGTTGTTCATGAAAAAACCTCCTTCCAGAATTGTGTCACACTTCTCTATTCTACATAAAACCCTCCATTCCTCCCCCGGTCTCACTTGCCAGGCAGGAATCCCCAAAACTTTGACGAAGTGAGTTCAAGAGAAAACCTGCCGAAAAGTTTCTGTATTTTTCTGTAAGGAAGTGATGGAAGCATGCATAAAAACAACCATCCCTTAGCCATTTACTGCACCTCCTGCGGGGCGCCTGCCGTCTACGACATTGTGAAGCAGGACTACCACTGCAAATATTGCGGGGCCCGGACAGATATCAGGGAACCGGTACAAAAGCTGGGACAGTGGCGGGATGCCCATCGGAAGAGCTTTTTCGCGGAAGAAAACTCTGCCGAGGGCTTGCACGTTTGCTCCAACTGCGGGGCAGAGGTCATGATACCCGCCGGGGAGGCCACTGGGAACTGCGAGTTCTGCGGCGGCAAATTTGTACGCCGGGAGTTTGCCCAGTCAGATGAGCTGCCGGAAGTCATCATTCCTTTCGTGCTGACAGAGGAAGAGGCCAGGGAAAGGCTGCAGGAATGGGCCAATGCCAATCAGAAGGAAAAAGAAGCACGGACAGTGCTCAGTGCCATTGATAAACTCAGGGGCTACTACCTCCCCTACGAGCTGATCCGCGGACCGGTCACTGCCGAAGTAGAGCGCATGGAGACCTTCTCCGACAGGAAGTACCACTGCGGAGGCTTCCTGAACGGCATCGCCGTGAATACTTCTAAACAGCTGAACAATCTGGTGCTTGATGCCATGGAGCCCTTTGAATGGACCGCCTCCCGCCCCTTTGAATTTTCCTTCCTGGCTGGCCAAAGGGTGAAGCTCTCGGATATCGGTGCCAAAGCCCTGGAGAAGAGGGTACTGGAGGAAGTGGAGGCAGGCTTCCGTCCCGAAGCAGAGAAAGAGCTGCAGACCACAGGCATCATCATGCGTATGCAGGCAGGCAATATCCTGCGGCTGCCTGCCCTGCTGCCTGTCTATGTCCTCTCTTTAGGCCCTGTACTGGCAGTGGTGAATGGCCAGACAGGACGGGTGGCTGTCTCCAGGGAGAAGGAGGAAAAAGTCCTGTCCTGGCTCATTGAGCCCACCTTGCTGACCCTGCTGGTAGGAGGCCTGCTGGCCCTTTGGGAGCCATACGTGGGACTCATGTCCATGGTGGTCTTCGGCCTAATCTTCTTCACTGCCTTCAGCGATGGACGGGGCGAAGAATGGCGGCGGGTGATCTTCAAGACAAAAAAGAGCCGGGCCGAGCGCGTCCAGAGCAAGCTCACAGTGACAGAAGGAGAAAACACCATAGAAGATACCACCACCCAGGCCGTCTTCACCGAGCCAGTGAACGGCGAGACAGTGCCGGTGAAGATTGCCTTCTACCCCCCGGGGCGCATCTTCAAGACTTTGCTCCTGCTGCTGGTCTTCAACTTCCTGCCTGCCATCCTGGCCTTTCCGCTGGACATTGAGGGGACGGCAGACTACAGCTACCTCGCCGTCTGGCTGGTTCTCTCCGTGCCCGCCAGCCTGATTTTCTGGGTGGCTGTAGGCCGCATCAGGGTCTACAACCACCCCATCCTCCACCGCGTCTTCCCGGACGGCAGGCTGGAACGGGTAAAATCAGACCAGGACAGGAACGTCTCCTTCTTCACCCGCCTCAAGGAATTCAAGGAACTGGCAGCCTGTGGCCCCATCCTCTTCATCCTCGGGGTCTCCTTCTTCATGTTGGTGGGAACCATAGCAGCCATCCTGATACCAGAGTAAAAAACGGGGGAATGTTTCACGTGAAACATTCCCCCGTTTAATCATTTTTCAAATAATCCCTGGGCGTATTTTGACGGTGTGTCCCTCTTGCAGGGTGACTTTTTCCACCAGGCAGGTCTTGGTGCCCACTGTGAAAAACTCAAATTCAGTCACATTTGGCAGTTTTGCCCACAACTCTTCCCGGTTGCTTCTCTCGGCCAGTGTCTGTGAAGCTTCTTTCCCTTTGGGATCAAGAATCAGGACATAATAGACAGCCGGGGGGATATTCTCAAAGGCGAAATGACCTTTTTCATCGGCCTTAGTGTAGTAGAGGGGTTGGTTTTCAGGAATGATTCCTTCCTGATACCATCTCTGAACGGCAGCATAGGGAATGGCGTCAAAATTTATGTCGCTCCGAATCAGCCAAATCTCTGGCGCGGCAGATTTCTTGCCGTGCTTGGGGGCGCTGACATCCCACATCAGACCACCGCTGCCTTCCCCCCTGGCCACGCGCAACTGACTGCCATCCTCAAAGCGCGCAGGATAGACACTGCCTATGATATTGGCTGAGGCAGATGCAATAACGGTACCCAGACACCAGGTCAAAAGAGTCAGCAGGATAATAAGGCGTTTCATAGCAATCCCCTTCCTTTCCAGAATGATTTATTCTTCAGTTATCTTCGCCTTGCAGTGTGTTTTTTCCTGCCAAGAAGATAATGAGGCCTGACTTAGGAAAGGAGCGGGTAATAAAATCTATAACGAGTACAAGATGTCCCCCACTTCTATAAGTGGGGGCGGTAACTTACTAACAGGCGGCGAGTTAATATCTCCCGCCTCGTTGAAAGGCCAAGAGGAAGTTTTGCCTTCGGCAAAACTGGAACAATGGCCTTATAACGGCGGGCGGCTCACCTAAGCTTGCCTAAAAAGAACGATATCATCAACTGGCAGAAGTGGTATACTAAGAGACATAACCTGCCACAGAATTGCAAAGGAGGATGCCTATGCCCATCTACAATGCCAGCCTGAAAGAACTGGACCTGTCCGAAGTGCGCCGCTATGCAGGTCTTGCCAGGGCGGATTTCGATGAGAAGATGATAGAGGAAGCAGCCCAGGAAGCCCTGCTGCTCATCTCCCCCAGAAGTGCCTATGCCGTCTATGACTACGACTGCCAGCGAGGCGTTATCAAGGCAGATGATGAACTTGCCCTCACGGGCAAGTCCATCAAGAAACATCTGGCCGGCTGCGAAAAAGTGCTGGCCATCTCTGCCACCATCGGTCCCGATATAGTAGAAGCCATCACCCAGCACTTCGACGAAGGACGCTACGCCCACTCCGTGCTGCTGGATGCCGCCGCCACGGAGGCAGTGGAGGAAGCAGCCAATGCCCTGGAGAAAATGCTCTCCCCCAAGATCAAAGCCCAAGGCTTTGCCAGCCGCTGGCGGTTCTCACCCGGCTATGGTGACTGGCCCCTGGAAGCCCAGCAGGAGTTCATGCCCCTGACCTGTGCGGCAGAAATAGGCATCACCCTCACGGAAAGCATGATGCTCTCCCCCCGCAAAAGCGTCACCGCCATCATTGGCCTCTACCGGCCGGAAAAAGTCGCCGATACTACAGGAAAGCCTGGCTGCCAAAGTTGCGGCCAAAAGGACTGCCCCAGCAGGAAACGGTAATGTTTCACGTGAAACAAAACGGGATCAGCAAGAGGTTATGCACAAGCTCTTGCTGATCCCGCTTTTTCATGCCTCTACCCCTGCCATCAAATCCATGCACGACTAAACGTCCCTGCCACAGCAAAACATTTCCAATAGAAAAGCCCCCTCTCGCTGTGGGCTTCCTGCTGTGCATTTTCTCACTCCAGATAATATTTATGGCCGCAGCGCATGCAGATATACAGGTGCTGCCAATAAGCATATTGTTCCTGATAGTCTGCCATTTCCTCCTGATACTTTGCCATAGCCTTGGCAAATCTTCGATTCTTGCCGGATATGGAATCCCAGACCGGGTCGATCATGATGCAGAACAGTACAAATGCCAGGCACCAGGTCAGGACAACATAGCACACGGTCTCAAAGTCGTGGCCCCAATCAAAGCAATTAGCCACGAAGCGGGCCACCTCCACGGCCACCCCCAGACCAGTCACTATCCCCACACCCACCATGAAACAGCCCGTCTGCTCCCGCTCCGGTTCCTTCGGCTCCTCAGGGGGCGCTATCTCCTTGGCCAGGTCCGTTTCCGTATAAGTATCGCGGGTCACATTGCCATAGCACGGCGAACGCGATTCCTCTGTATAGGTGCTGCCATCGCTGCGGGTATGAGTAGTGGTGGTCACATCATATCCTACCACTTCCGTATGCACTGCCGTCCCTGTAGCATGTCCCCTCCTGTATACCAATGACATGGAAGCCGTGTTGTCGCTGCCGCAATGGGGACAATTGAATTTGCTGAAATCCTGCATGAACCATTTCTCCCTTTAAAAGATTTACCTAGTGCAAATAAATATTAAAAATACTTCCTCATGATATCACTAGCAAATGAGAAATCTCTTAGAGCAGAGATAAATTTGTGTACTTTTTCCCTTCAATGAAGTACAATAATTACACCTTTACATTTATTGACAGAGGAAGTGACGATTTATGATACATATCTTTGACGGGGCCATGGGCACCATGCTGCAGGCAGGGGGACTGAAGCCGGGAGCAGCACCGGAGCTAATGAACGTGGAGGCCCCTGATGTTGTGAAAGGCGTGCATCTGGCTTACCTGAAGGCCGGGTCTGATCATATCGAGACAAATACCTTCGGCGCCAGCCCTTTGAAGCTGGCCCACTATGGGCTCACGGACCGCATGGCTGAGCTGAACAAGGCTGCCGTGGCGGTGGCCAAAGAGGCCATTGCAGAAGCTGGCGTGCAGGCTAAAGTAGTTGGCTCCATGGGACCCATTGGCCGCTTTATCGCCCCTCTGGGAGATCTGGACTTCGAAGAAGCATATCAGAACTATCTTGCTCAGGCCAAAGCTCTGGCCGAGGGTGGCGCAGATGCCCTGATTATCGAGACCTGCATCGACTTGCAGGAAATGCGGGCAGCTCTTTTGGCTGCCCATGAAGCGGCCCCTGCCCTGACTAAAATCTGCCAGTTCTCCTACAGCGAGGACGGGCGCACCGTGACAGGCACCGACCCTCAGAGCGCCGCCATCTTGCTGGAAGCGCTGGGAGCGGATGTCATCGGTGTCAACTGCTCCCTGGGCCCTGAGCAGCTCCTGCCTGTGGTTAAAACTCTGGCAGCCAACTGCCGGGTGCCCATCAGCGTCCAGCCCAACGCAGGCATGCCCTATCTGGAAAACGGGGAGACCAAGTTCCCCATGGGGCCCAAGGACTTCGGCACCTGGGGACCGAAGCTCTTAGCAGCGGGCGCCACTTATCTCGGGGGCTGCTGCGGCACCACCCCGGAGCATATCAGAGCGCTGGCTGAGGCTGTGAAGGATAAGGAAGAACCTGCCAGGGACACCTCCCCCAGAAAACTCTGGCTCACCAGCCGCAGCAAGGCAGTCTGCATCGACAGCAGCCTGCCTACGGTGCTCATTGGCGAGCGCATCAACCCCACAGGCCGCAAGAAGCTGGCGGCAGAGATCAAGGAAGGCTCCTTCCTGTCCGTGAAGAAAGAAGCTCTGTGTCAGGTTAAAGCCGGGGCCCAGGTGCTGGATGTGAACATGGGGGTGGGCGGCATAGACCAGACCGCCGCCATGAAGAAAGCCGTGACGGAAATCGCCCAACTCACCGATGCCCCCCTGGCCATCGACACCAGCGACCCGGAGGCTCTTGAGGCAGGGCTGCGCGCCTACCCGGGCAGAGCCCTGATCAACTCTGTTTCCGCAGAGAAAGAACGACTGGAGAAATTCCTGCCCCTGGCGAAGAAATACGGCGCCGCCATCCTCTGCCTGCCCCTCACCGACGGAGGCCTGCCCAAGAGTGTGGAGGAAAGGCTGGCCCACGTCCATACCATCATCACCAAGGCAAAAGAGGCTGGCCTGACGGAGGGAGACTTCCTGGTTGATGCCCTGGTCATGACTCTTTCCGCTGACGAAAAGGCCGCCCGCTCCGTCTTTGAAACCCTGCGTCAGGTGACGGCCCAGGGACTGCCCACCACCATGGGCCTTTCCAATATTTCCTTCGGCCTGCCCAACCGGCCCCTTATCAACGCCACTTTCTTCTCCATGTGCCTGGCCGCCGGCCTTACGGCCCCCATCATGAATCCCTATGATGAGAAGATGCAGGAGGCCCTCTCTGCCGCCGCAGCCCTCCTGGGCAAAGACCCCTGCGGCCTGAAGTACAGCCAGAACGAGGCAAATCTGGCCGTGCCCAAGGCGGCAGCTGCCATGAAAACCACCGACCTGCCTGTACTGGAAGCTCTGAAGCAGACGGTTATTTCCGGTGAGAAGGACGAAGTGGTGCCCCTCATCGACAAGGCACTGGCCGAAGGACATGACCCCAACACCATCACGGAAAAAGCCCTCACCGCTGCCATGACGGACATCGGCGAGGACTTCGGCGCAGGCCGCATGTTCCTGCCCCAGGTGCTGCTCTCTGCAGAGACCATGAGGGAAGCCTTCAACCATTTGCAGGAAGCCGCCCCGGAGACAGAAACCGTGAAGAAGGGTACCGTGGTGCTTGCCACCGTCAAAGGCGACGTCCACGACCTGGGCAAGAATATCGTGGGAGCACTCCTCAAGAACTCCGGCTTCGAGCTCATCGACCTGGGCCGTGATGTAGACAGCGAGGAGATTGTGAAGGCCGCCATTGAAAAACAAGCTGATATCGTAGGCCTCTGCGCCCTCATGACCACCACCATGGTGCAGATTGACAAGGTCATCGCCGACCTCAGGGAGGCCGGCTCCAAGGCCAAGGTCATGGTAGGCGGCGCCTGCCTCACCCAGGACTACGCCGACAGCGCCGGAGCCGATGCCTATGCCAAAGATGGCGTGGCAGCGGTTAAGCTGGCAGAAAAACTCATAGAGAAATAAAAGACAGCAAAAGTTGCCTGACGAATCGAAAACGGCGGTAAATGTTTCACGTGAAACATCTACCGCCGTTTTTATAATGCAATATATCGCAGCCACCTTACTGCGGCAATGTACCTAGCAAAGCCGGATTTACGGACAGCAACCGTAAAAGGTTTGATATCGCCCTACTGGGCAGCACATCGCCGTTCTCGTATTTCTGAAAAGCCCTCTTGCCACCACCCAGGATAATTCCAGCTTGAACCTGGGTCAGTTTCAAGCGCTTGCGGATAGAACGAATTTCCTCCGGCAGAAGCAAATGCTCCGCCTCAGCTTTGAGCACCTTGATTTCTTTGTCGTAGACCTTCAAATCCTCCTGCGTAAAAGTAGCCTCACACTCTTCCCCTGCAGGATACCAGCCTGGCATATTGAAAGTCCTGCTCCTCCCCTGGTAGGTTATGGTAAAGGGACGAATATCCCTCCTAAGTTCTGCTCCTGTCTCAACGTCATACATCACATCTTCCATGACAGCACCTCATTTCTCCTTAAAGGACAACAAGTCAAACTCGGTAAGTATTCCCTGAGTAAACTTTATATACACCATGTATCCTTTATATGGAACATGATAAACATCCTGCCATATCCTATGATTGTTATAGGAAGTCTTCGACTTATAGAAATGCTTCGGCTACATGGATTCTACCGCCTGCAAGATATCCCTGCGTTCAAAGCCCATAGCAGCAGCCCCAGACAAGGCAGACTGCTTTATGCCGTAATCAGAATGCTTGAAAGAATTCAGATCATATGTAGGCTTGTATTTATCCAAGACATTTGGCATACTCTCCACCTCACCCCTATTATAAACCATAATGGTGTATTGTTTCAATAACAAGAATGCTGATGCCTACCTATCGGAAACATTTCAAAAAACTTTTAAGATATTCTGTAATACTTTCCCCGCCGGTGCGTATGTATAGACAGAAAACAAAAAACAACAAACAAGACAACCACCGAAGGGAGTAGATGAAAATGAAGAACGCAATGATCAACAAGAAGCTGAATGATTTTGAACTGGATTTCGTAGCCGGTGGGACTCTTACAGAAGTCAATCAGCTGGCAGACGCTTTCGCCAAGAAGGGCGGCACCTTCGGAGAAGTCGTGGCAGAGATCCACAGCGCCTTGAGCAGCAAGAGCGGCGTGGCCGGTCCGGTCAACATCCTGCTGCGGGAGGCTGTAGGCAAGGGCCTGAGCCAGCTTGGCATCTCCCATGACCTGAGCGTAGGCGTGCTTGGCACCGGCTTCATGTCCAAGGACAACAAGTATTCTTACAATGGCAAGAGCATCTCCCATGCAGATGTCCTCAAGATGATTGAAGCTGCAAAAGTTGCTTGAGATTTTTACATATAAGATGCGTCTTTGATACATGACTGAGAAACGGCAGTAAATGTTTCACGTGAAACATTTACCGCCGTTTTTAGCATGGAAAACAGCTCAGAGGAGCTTTTGCAGGTAAAACACCTATGACAAGCGAATATAACATATTACTAACTCTCTGCCACGAGCAGAATACATAAAAGCGATACCGGAGAAAGATGGTGTGATACTCATGGACAGACCGGAAAAAAATGAAGCCAGCAGGCTTGCGCTGCTGGAGCAGGATAAATTCAATCAAACCGAAAATGACTTTCCCTTTGTCTCTGTTTCCCAGCGGATTCAGGCACAGGCATAAAAGCATCCCCATAAGACAGCTGTAATTTATGCCCCCAACCAGGAAATGACTTACAGTGAGTTAGATGCCCAGAGCAACATCGTGGCCAATTTCCTGCAAAGGAAACTGGCTGCCGGGAAGGAGCAGCATGGTGGCAACCCTTGCCGTGATATCGTCATAGGGGTATTGCTGGAGCGCACAGTTTGGGCTTATGTTGCCGAGCAGGGCATCCTGAAGGCCGGGGCAGCTTTTCTGCCCTTCGTCACTTCCTACCCTGACGAAAGGATATCTTTCTGCCTGGAAGATGCCGGGGCGCCTTTGCTCATCACCTCTGCCAGGATAAAAGCTGCCCGCACTGACCTAAAGGGGAAGTTTGAACTCCTCACCATAGAGGAAATCCTGGCCTCTGCCGATACCACGCCGCTGTCTACAGAGATTGGCCCCCATGATCTGGCTTATGTGATCTATACCTCCGGCTCCACCGGCAAGCCCAAGGGGGTTATGATTGAGCAGCACAGTTTTGCCAACTACATGGAACGGGATGAAAAATCCATAGAAATCATGCACTTCGTCCAAGAGGGACGGGTATCCCTGGCCATGGCCGCCTTTTCCTTTGACGTTTCCATTGTGGAAGAATTTGTCCCTCTCTCCAATGGCTGCACTGTATGCATAGCCACTGAAGATGAGATACACGACCCATTTCTCCTGTCAAAGCTCATACAGTCCGCAGGGGTCAATGGCATAACCTGCACCCCCACTTTCCTTCTCAGCATCCTGAACATACCTGAATGCCGGGAAGCTTTGAAACAGGTGACCTTTTACGATGTGGGAGCAGAGGCCTTCCCTGCCGGGCTTTTCAGCAGGCTGCGGGCGCTGTGCCCTGACAGTGTCATCATGAATGTCTACGGCCCCACTGAATGTACCATGGGCTGCTCCTCTGCCCTCATGGAAGCAGAGGGAGAAATCGTCGTAGGCGGCCCCATGGTGAATACGAAGTTTTATGTGGTGGACCAGCAGGGAGACTTCCTGCCCCTGGAGGAAAAAGGCGAGCTCATTATCTGCGGGGCTTGTGTGGGCCGGGGCTATATCAATATGCCTGAACGCACCGCCAAGGCCTTTTTCACCTGCAACGGGCACAGGGCATATCACAGCGGTGATCTGGCCTCCTGGACCAGGGATGGCAAGATAAGGATCCATGGGCGCATCGACAATCAAATCAAACTGCGCGGGTTCCGCATAGAGCTGGATGAAATAGAAAAAGTCATGGGTGAACACCCTGCCATAGACTCCTGCGCGGTGAAGGTCCTGCAGCGGGCAGGCAAGTCTGATTATCTGGCAGGCTACTTCACAGCCTCTGCCGAAGGAGCTCCTGTCACAGAGGAACTCCTTGCCTTCATGAAGACGCGACTGCCTGATTACATGATTCCCACCGCCATGCTGCAGCTGGAAACGATGCCCCAAACTGTGAACGGCAAAATCGACCGCAAGCAGCTGCCCCAGATTGAACCTGCCCATGGTGAGAGCAAATATGTCCCTCCCCGCAATGACACCGAGCGCTATATCTGCCACACCTTCGCAGAGGTACTGCATCTGGCCCCGGAGGCCGTGAGCATCGAGGATGATTTCTTCCAGCTGGGAGGCGACTCTCTCTCCAGCATGGTGCTGGTCTCAAAGCTGATGGACAAGGGCATTTCCAGCGCTGATGTATTTTCGCTGCGCACAGTAGAACGCCTGGCAGCCCTTTTGGCAGAACGAGGTTATGATGAATCCCTGGACGAGCGTGAGGACAAGGAGCGGAAAAAGCCCCATAGATTATCTCCCATGCAGATAGAGATGGTGGACAATCAATTTGCCAAGCTCCAATCCACCATGTTCAACAATATGTCCTACTTCTTCCGCTTTTCCAGGAAAACAGACCCGGATAAATTGCAAAAAGCCGTCAATGAGGCCCTTCGCAATCACCCGGCCCTGGCTATGAAGATAAGCTTCAATGATGCAGGGGAACTGGTGCAGACTTATACCCCGGAACTTCTCCAGGAAATCAGCTATGAATATATGAGCGACCTGGAAATCATCAGACTCTCAAGGGATCTGATCCGCCCCTTCAATATCTTCAAAGAACCTCTGGTCAGAGTGAGGCTTTTCAAATCACCCCGCTATATTTACATGTTCTTTGATGTGCATCACCTGGCCATGGATGGCTCCTCCCTGGGCCTCCTCATGTCGGACATCATCAGAGCTTATCGCGGGGAGCCCCTGCCCCGTGATTACTACTGCACTTATCTGGCCAAGGAAGAAAAGCTGCGCGCATCCCCTCAGTATGAGGAAGACAAATCATATTTCCTCTCAACCTACGGCGGCTATGACTGGTGCAGCATCCCCGAGCCTGACAAGGGCAACACGTCTGACCTGAACCTGGAAGCAGATTCGCGGCAGATCAAGCTGCCCTTTGACGAGACTGACCTGGCCGAGGCAGAAGAGCGCCTGCACGCTTCCAGAAGTGTCATAGCCATAGCCTCAGCCATTCAGGCCCTCTACGAATTTTCCGGCCAAAAGCACATCATGACCAACTGGATTTTCAACAATCGTCTGGGAGGATATGCAGCCAATTCCGTAGGCATGCTGATAAAGAATCTGCCTGTGGGGGTACACATGGAGCAGATAGACAGCATGGAAGCCCTGCTGGCCGAAGTAAAGCAACAGGTAACAGAGGGAATCACCCATTCCAGCTACGACTACTTCTTTGCCAATTACAAAGCCTACCAGGTTGCCCCCATGGAGGTGAACTATCAGCTCAACATCAACGCCGATGAGCTTGATGAGCTGCAGCCCTTCTATCTGCCGCTGCCCAACGAATACCGTGCTCCGGGAACACTGCTGGAGCTGGAATTCCTGGAGAACAATGACAACTCAGGCTACCTTGAATCAGAATTTGAGTGGGCAGGCAATATCTTCTCCCGGAACCGCATGGTAAGATTCCACAATCTGTATATGGAAACTTTTGTGAAATTTATCTTGGGGTGAGAAAATGGATATAAAATTATCTGATCACTTTACCTACAAAAAAATGCTGCTTTTTGCCGCTCCTACCATTGGCACTGTACTGATTGCCATAACCTACGATATTATCGATGGCTTCTTCGTGTCAAACTATATCGGCAAGACAGCTTTCGCAGCAGTCAATATCATCTACCCCTTCCAGCTCATGCTTTCCGTCATCGGCTATATGTTTGGCACAGGCGGCAGCGCTCTCATAGCTTCGGAGCTGGGACGCGGCAAAGAGGAACGGGCCCGGCAGATTTTCACCATGCTCATCAAGACAGCTTTCACCATCGGTGTCGCTTTGGCAGTTTTGGGTTTCATCTTCCTGCCGGAGATAGGCGAGCTGATCGGTGCTACCCCCAGCATCATGGAATATGGCCTGCCCTACGGGCGAACCCTTTTCCTCTTCCTGCCCGTTATGATTGTAGGCTATGCTTTCCAAAGCATACTGATAACTGCCGAGAAACCCCAATTGGGATTTTATCTTTCCATTGCCAACATGTTCAGCAACATCATCTTTGACTATCTCTTCATCGTGGTATTTCAATGGGAAATGGTGGGCGCTGCAGTTGCTACGGGCATCGGTGCCTGCATCAACGGGCTCATCCCCCTCTACTACTTCTCCCGCCCCAACAGCAGCTGCCTGCACTTCACCTCCTACAAGTTCGATGGCAAAGCCCTGTTTGCTACCTGCTCCAACGGTTTGTCGGAAATGGTGGATGACATGGCCATCTCCGTCGTTTTCGTCTTTTACAACATACAGCTGCTGCGCTTCATGGGCGAAGACGGAGTGGCCGCCTTTGGTGTGGTGGTGTTCGTCGAGGGTATCTTCACTGCCATATTCGCCGCCTTATGCCTGGAAGCTAATTCCATTGTAGGCTACCACTTCGGCGCACAAAACCACCTGGAATTGAGAAGCCTGCTAAAAAAGGGCATCGTCCTCAATTTAGGCTTTGGCATACTGATGTTTGTCCTGGCACAGATAACTGCCGGCTGGATAGCAGAAGTTTATGTGGGCTATGATCCGTCAGTCTGTGCCTTGGCCGAGGAAGCTCTGAAAGCCTTTTCTCTGGCCTTTATCCTGCAGGGCTTCAATATCTATGCTGCGGCATATTTCACCGGGCTGAACAACGGTAAGATCTCGGCCGTCATTGCCATTTGCCGTACCTTTCTCTTTCAGACCCTGGCAATTTTTGGCCTGCCGCTGATCTTTGGCGCCAAGAGCTTATGGGTATGCCAGGCGGTAGCGGAGGTCGTTTCAGCAGGAGTGTCTATTGCCCTGCTGTATATCTATAGGCAGGACTACCTCGGTGAGAAAAACTGATGTTTTCCCGGCCAACCAGGGTTCTGCTTACTTGGCTGTTGATTGGCCTGTTGGTCTTGGAGGGCATGCCCTCCATACGCTGGCTGTAAAGTTCGGCAAAGCTAGGGCGATTTGAGCGTGAGGGTTCTTGGCACCGGCTTCATGTCCAAGGACAACAAGTATTCCTACAAGGGCAAGAGCATCTCCCATGCAGATGTGCTCAAGATGATTGATGCAGCCAAAGTGGCATGACTGACATAGAAACGGCGGTAAATGTTTCACGTGAAACATTTACCGCCGTTTTTTTATCTGCGCCCCAAGGAACTGCTCTCCTGGGTTTCATTGTAAAAGATAGTACGGACAATTAACTCTTTTGCCCCAAGGTAAAAGCCAGGGCATTTGTCACATACTGATTCAGGCTTACACCTTCCCGTTTGGAAACCTGCGCCAGTGCCCTGTGGAGGGTCTTGGGCAGCCTAATTATGAATTTGCCACTATATTCTTCCTGCTCGACAGGCTCGGGAATCTTCATGCCCCTCTCCAGCATACTGGAAAGCCATTCTTCCTTGGCCTCCTGAATATTGGCATAAGCCTCGTCCAAACTTTCTCCGTCGCTCATGCAGCCAGGCAGAAGAGGGATTGATACAAAAAATCCTCCTCCCTCTTCTTCCTTTATTCTCTTCACTTCCACAGGGTAATCAAGGTCCATGTAATATGCCAGTTCCTTTGCCATGTCTTTCACCTCATTTATCCAAATCCTGCAACAGCTCCGCAATCTTGCGGGCATAAATCTTCTTTACCCTGCCATCGTGGACAGGTACTATGATGGTATCATAGCCAGGACAGATCAGTTTATGATGACTGCCCCCTCCCCGGGGAGGCCTAACCTCTACCCCATAACCAGCCAACAGGGAAACTATTTTATTCCACGGCAAATCCTTCCCCTGGGCAAGAGCAAGCAATTTCTTCTCCAATGTAGACATACCACACCTCCCTCGAAATTATGATATCATATCTAGTATCACTATTTCAACAGCCAAGATGCAGACTGCCACCCATATCAAAAAACTTTTAAGGTAATGTGTAATACTTCACCCCTCGGTGCGTATGTATAGACAGAAAAACAAAACACAGACAACCACCGAAGGGAGTAGATGAAAATGAAGAACGCAATGACCAACAAGAAGCTGAACGATTTTGAACTGGATTTCGTAGCCGGTGGGACTCTTACAGAAGTCAATCAGCTGGCAGACGCTTTCGCCAAGAAGGGCGGCACCTTCGGAGAAGTCGTGGCAGAGATCCACAGCGCCTTGAGCAGCAAGAGTGGCGTGGCCGGTCCGGTCAACATCCTGCTGCGGGAGGCTGTAGGCAAGGGCCTGAACCAGCTTGGCATCTCCCATGACCTGAGCGTAGGCGTGCTCGGCACCGGCTTCATGTCCAAGGACAACAAGTATTCCTACAAGGGCAAGAGCATCTCCCATGCAGATGTGCTCAAGATGATTGATGCAGCCAAAGTGGCATGACTGACATAGAAACGGCGGTAAATGTTTCACGTGAAACATTTACCGCCGTTTTTAGCATAAAAAACAACGCTGGGAATATTTTGCATACATAAAAAGGCACCACAGAAGAAACATTTCTCCTGCAGTACCTTTTTTCATGGCTCCTGTCTGAAATTTTATTTCATTTCCTGCCAGCTGCCCGTCTTCCTGTCGTAGCTGAATGTTCCATCTGCCAGCTGGAAGGTGGTGGCGCCGTGGCTGTCGTAGTTCTGGAGGGTGAGGGTTGAGCCGTCTTTCAGGGCGATGACCATGCTTCCGTCTTTCAGGCCGGTGGCCTGTGGGTTCAGGTCTTCCAGCTTTACGTTGTAAAGCATGACTTTGTCACCGTCGTTGGATTTGGTGATAAGGTCGGTGCCCTCGCCTTTGCCGAAGTATAACTCGTTGTAGCCGCTTCCTCCTTCGAGGACATCGTTGCCGCCTGCGCCGCCCCAGAGGGAGGTGCTGCCCTTGCCGCCTTTGATGGTTTCGGCTTCGCGGCCTCCTGCCAGGATGTTGTCTCCTGTCGAACCGGAGGCGTCTATGATCTCGATGCTGCTGCCCAGGTTTTCCAGCCAGACGCTGTGGTCTTCGCCGGATACTTTGAGGGTGTCCGTCTTGTCGCCGCCGAAGTAGTTGGTCACTTCCTCGTCGTAGGTGAAGGTGTTGGCCTGGCTGCCGGAGCCTATCTTGGCTACGCCCTTGGCTTCACCGCTTACCCACTGGATTTTGTCGTTGGGCTTCAGTCCCTGGAGCAGCACCCTGGAGTTCTCCGTGGTGGATATTTCTACACCATTATTGGTGCCCCTTATATCCGTGATGGCGGAGCCAAAGAGGTTCAGCACGTCGCTATTGTCTTCGGTACCTGCGGCAAAGCCTGCTATGGTGTCCCTGCCGCTTTCGCCGAAGAAGAAGAATTCATCTCTGGCGTCTTTGGCACCGACTAGCAGGGCGTTGCCTGTGCCGCCCCAGAGGCTGGTGTCGCCACCGCCTGAGACCAGGGTGGTCTTGCCGCTGCCGCCCATGAGGATGGTGTTGCCGGCTCCCCCGGTGACGCTGGCTATGTTTCTGAACTTGAAGGTATCCGAGAGGTCAACGATGAGGTCGTCCCCTACTTCCTTGAAGTTCAGCCCTGCGGAGCCTGTGCCGTAGTATACGTCTGCATAGTCTGCTTCTTTGATGTTGGCAGTCTGCCCCTTTTCGATGGCCGCTACTTTCGCTTCTCCGATAAGGAGCTCTGCCGCGTTGGTATTGTTGTTCTTTGCTATGGAGCCCAGGGTCATCCTGCTGCCTCCACTCTTCAGCACTGCCTCCTTTCCGTCATAGCTTAGGGTCAGATTTTCTGCCACTGCAGTATCCATCAGGAGGATGCTGTCAGCTTCGCTTTCGTCAAAGCCTGCCTTGAAGCCTGTGACTTCGTCCCTGGCTCCTGCGGTGCCGAAGCCCACGGCGATGCTGCTGCCGCTGAGGTGAAGCTCATTCTGGCCGGCACCGCCTGTCACGCTGTCCCCTTCTCCTGCGAAAATGACATCCCTGCCCGCTCCTCCCATGAGGAGGTCTTTCGCGTCGCCGTTCTGGCTGCCGATGAGGACCAGGGGCTTTGTCTCCGAGGAGGCGTCCAGGGTGCCGCCGTCTTCGCCTGTCCAGCCCACGTTGGTTTTCTTGCCCTTGCTGTCCAGGATGGTCACGGCGTATGCGCTGCCTGTGCCTGTGCCGGAGGATACGTCCACTTCGCCGCCGGAGTCTTTGCCGCCGTAATTTATGGTGCCTTCGCCCACGTGGAAGTCGGAGTAGTCGGTGACGGCGGCACCGATAGCTACTTCGTCCTTGCCGTAGGTGAAGCCTTCTACTTTATTGGTGAAGCCTGCCGTGGTCTTGAAAGTGTTCTTGCCTGTACCTGCCACCAGCTTGCCATTTTCGTTGCTGGACTCAAAGGTGTTCTTGCCAGAGCCGCCTGTGAGGACGTTCTCTCCTGTGCCGAAGTCTTTGAGCTCGTTTTTGCTGCCGGAGCCTGCGGTGACGTGGTGGTCGCCGCTGCCGCCCACGGTGGCGGTGAGGTTGCCGTCGCCTCCTGTGATGCGGGAGTCGGCATTGCTGTAGACGGCCACTTCACTGCTGCCGGAGCCTGCGGTGACGTTCACAGCATTATTCACAGGAGTCTCAGAGGTTCCCGTGCCTACCTGGGTGCGCCCTCTTGCCTCGCTGGTGTCGATGTTCCAGTCCACGCCGTTGGTGTCGGCAATGTCCAGTTCATGCCTGCCGGAGTCGGACTTTGCCCTGTAGGTCAGGGAACTGTCGGTGGTCTCGATGGTGGCCACGGCCTTGCCAGCATCGGTGGTGACGTTGCCGTGTGAGTCAAGCTGCGTGCCGTCCACCACGGAGTTCAGGTCTGTGCCGCCTACGGTGGCACTGCCGGGCTCCAGGCTCACGCCTGCATCGCCTGTGCTGACAGGAGCGTTGGCAGCGCTTCCGTCCCAGGTGGCAGTGAAGCTTTTCTCACTGCCCAGGGTGTAGGATTTGGTGGTGGCCTTGGCATCGCCGTCGGTATAGCCGATGACCAGCTTTCCGTCTTCTGCAGTGTAGGTAGTGGTGAGGTCGCCCTTGGTGACCGTCACCTTGTCGCCGTTCCGGAGGCCTGCCACCTGGCTGCCCTGGGCGTCTTTATAGACGGTGAGGCCACTATGGGAAGTGCTTGCCACGGCGAAGGTGAAGCCGTCCACAGTCACAGTCTCGCCCTTTTGGTCGAGGCTGACTTCGACGGCGCCGTCCTGATTCCGGAAGGTGATGCCGTTCCTGGAGGTGATGGCGGTGAATTCTGTGCCATCCACGGTAACTTCGCTGCCTGTGAAGGTGGATTCGAAGGTCACGGCTTCGCCGGATTCCAGTCCCGTGATGGTTGAGATTTTGTTGGGGCTGGTGTCGTCTGCCGTGTAGGTCACGCCGTTTCCGCTGCCGGTGAGGGTGACTTTCGCCCCGTTGAGGGTGAGGGTGCCATTGCCGGTGGTGGTGACAGAGCTTCCTGCGGCTGTGCTGAAGTTGCCGTTGCTATCCGAGGTGGTGACACTGCCTTCCAAGACCTTCAGCAAGTTCCCTGTTTCCGTGACAATATTGTCCTGCACGGAGAAAGCCTTGCCCGAAAAGCTGCTTTCATTCAAGGTAAAGACTGCTGTCCCCGTTGTGTCCGTGATGGTTGCTTCGGCCTCCGTCAGGTCGATGCTGATGTCCGGCTCCACTTCACCCGTTACGGTTACTTTTTTGGGTGTTGCGCTGCCGTCGATGGTGATGACCGCCCGGTCAGCTTCGACCCGCCGGCCTTCCCCGTCATAGTATTCCTTTTCTTGGATGTCCTTGACAGGATCTATTTCGCTGGAGGTAAAACCCTTTACGCCGCTGAGTTCTGCGCCGCTTGCCGGGCTTTCCGATTCGTCTGCCGGGTCAAAGCCTCCCGCAGCCGGCTGCATCGTGACGCTGATGGGGGTGTCCCCGTCACGTTTGTAGATGCGTTTGGTTGTCGCTCCATCCTGAGTCTGGATGACTGTGATCTTGGCTGCATCGGAGCTGAGTTTGTATGTCACAGTGCAGGTATTGTCACCGGTGGTGAAGGATGCCCCTGCCGGCAGAGCGCTTCCGTCTGCCGCGAGGATGCTGCCCTCCTCCCCGACGGAGATGGGTATGCTGCCGTTGTTGGTGAGCGTACCAAGGCCGCTTACCTCAATGGCTTCATTCCGGTCAAGGATGACTGCTCCGGCGGTGAGTTTTGCTTTGCCATTATTGTGGTCTACTACAGTGGCATTTGCCGCTGCCGTATAGGTTGTTCCTCCTACCGTAACTGTTTCACCAGTATCAAGGGTGACTGCTCCTCCCACAAATCCGCTTGTGGCATCGATTGTGGCTCCACCTACTGCCGCTTTGTAGGTTGCATTTCCCGCTGCAATAGCCTCTCCCTGGTCGAGAAGAACTGTTCCTGTGATGAGTTTTGCATTGCCACTGTTGTAGTCCAGGGTGGCTCCGTTGCTTCCTGCCGTGTAGGTTGTTTCCCCTACCTTCAGAGTTTTGCCCAAATTGAAGGAGACTTCTCCTGCGGTCAGGTTTGCATTGCCACTGTTATAGTCCAAGGTGGCTCCACTCTCTGTTGCTGTGTAAGTTGCATCTCCTACTTCAACAGCTTCTCCACGGTCAAGGATTACTTCTCCGGCGGTGAGTTTTGCCTTGCCACTGTTATAGTCCAGGGTGGCTCCGTTGCTTCCTGCCGTGTAGGTTGTTTCCCCTACCTTCAGAGTTTTGCCCGAAGTGAAGGAGACCTCTCCTGCGGTCATGTTTGCGTTGCCGCTGTTATAGTCCAGAGTGGCTCCACTCTCTGTTGCTGTGTAAGTTGCATCTCCTACTTCAACAGCTTCTCCACGGTCAAGGATGACTGCTCCGGCGGTGAGTTTTGCCTTGCCACTGTTGTAGTCCAGGGTGGCTCCGTTGCTTCCTGCCGTGTAGGTTGTTTCCCCTACCTTCAGAGTTTTGCCCAAATTGAAGGAGACTTCTCCTGCGGTCAGGTTTGCATTGCCACTGTTATAGTCCAAGGTGGCTCCACTCTCTGTTGCTATGTAAGTTGCATCTCCTACTTCAACAGCTTCTCCACGGTTAAGGATGACTGCTCCGGCGGTGAGTTTTGCTTTGCCACTGTTATAGTCCAGGGTGGCTCCGTTGCTTCCTGCCGTGTAGGTTGTTTCCCCTACCTTCAGAGTTTTGCCCGAATTGAAGGAGACTGAACCTGCGGTCAGGTTTGCCTTGCCGCTGTTATGGTCGATAGTAGCTCCGTTGCTTCCCGCCGTGTAGGTTGTTTCTCCCACAAGGATAGCTTCATTGCCATCAAGCGCCACTGCTCCTGCGGTGAGTTTTGCGTTGCTGTTATTGTAATCTATTACGGTGGCATTTGCCGCTGCCGTATAGGTTGTTTCTCCTACCGTAACTGTTTCGCCGGTATCAAGGGTGACTGCTCCTCCCACAAATCCGTTTGTGGCATCGATTGTGGCTCCACCTGCTGCCGCTTTGTAGCTTGCACTTCCCGCTGCAATAACCTCGCCCTGGCCGAGAAGGACTGTTCCGGCGGTGAGTTTTGCCTTGCCACTGTTGTAGTCCAGGGTGGCTCCGTTGCTTCCCGCTGTATAGGTTGTTTCCCCTACCTTCAGAGTTTTGCCCGAAGTGAAAGAGACTTCTCCTGCGGTCAGGTTTGCCTTGCCACTGTTATAGTCCAAGGTGGCTCCACTCTCTGTTGCTGTGTAAGTTGCATCTCCTACTTCAACAGCTTCTCCACGGTCGAGAAGAACTGCCCCGGCGGTGAGTTTTGCTTTGCCATTATTGTGGTCTACTACGGTGGCATTTGCCGCTGCCGTATAGGTTGTTTCTCCTACCGTAACTGTTTCGTCAGTATCGAGGGTGACTGCTCCTCCCACAAATCCGTTTGTGGCATCGATTGTGGCTCCACCTGCTGCCGCCTTGTAGCTTGCACTTCCCGCTGCAATAACCTCTCCCTGGCCGAGAAGGACTGTTCCGGCGGTGAGTTTTGCCTTGCCACTGTTATAGTCCAGGGTGGCTCCATCAGTTCCCGCCGTGTAGGTTGTTTCCCCTACCTTCAGAGTTTTGCCCGAAGTGAAGGAGACTTCTCCTGCGGTCAGGTTTGCGTTGCCGCTGTTATAGTCCAGAGTGGCTCCACTCTCTGTTGCTATGTAAGTTGCATCTCCTACTTCAACAGCTTCTCCACGGTTAAGGATGACTGCTCCGGCGGTGAGTTTTGCTTTGCCACTGTTATAGTCCAGGGTGGCTCCGTTGCTTCCTGCCGTGTAGGTTGTTTCCCCTACCTTCAGAGTTTTGCCCGAATTGAAGGAGACTGAACCTGCGGTCAGGTTTGCCTTGCCGCTGTTATGGTCGATAGTAGCTCCGTTGCTTCCCGCCGTGTAGGTTGTTTCTCCCACAAGGATAGCTTCATTGCCATCAAGCGCCACTGCTCCGGCGGTGAGTTTTGCGTTGCCGTTATTGTGGTCTACTACGGTGGCATTTGCCACTGCCGTATAGGTTGTTCCTCCTACCGTAACTGTTTCGTCAGTATCGAGGGTGACTGCTCCTCCCACAAATCCCTTTGTGGCATCGATTGTGGCTCCACCTGCTGCCGCTTTGTAGCTTGCACTTCCCGCTGCAATAGCCTCTCCCTGATCGAGAAGAACTGTTCCTGCGGTCAGTTTTGCCTTGCCGCTGTTATGGTCGATAGTAGCTCCGTTGCTTCCCGCCGTGTAGGTTGTTTCTCCCACAAGGATAGCTTCATTGCCATCAAGCGCCACTGCTCCTGCGGTCAGTTTTGCCTTGCCGCTGTTATAGTCGATAGTAGCTCCTTTGCTTCCCGCCGTGTAGGTTGTTTCTCCCACAAGGATAGCTTCATTGACATCAAGTGCCACTGCTCCGGCGGTCAGTTTTGCCTTGCCGCTGTTATAGTCGATAGTAGCTCCGTTGCTTCCCGCCGTGTAGGTTGTTTCTCCCACAAGGATAGCTTCATTGACATCAAGCGCCACTGCTCCTGCGGTCAGTTTTGCCTTGCCGCTGTTATGGTCGATAGTAGCTCCGTTGCTTCCCGCCGTGTAGGTTGTTTCTCCCACAAGGATAGCTTCATTGACATCAAGCGCCACTGCTCCTGCGGTCAGTTTTGCCTTGCCGCTGTTATGGTCGATAGTAGCTCCGTTACTTCCCGCCGTGTAGGTTGTTTCTCCCACAAGAATAGCTTCATTGCCATCAAGCGCCACTGCTCCTGCGGTGAGTTTTGCGTTGCTGTTATTGTAATCTATTACGGTGGCATTTGCCGCTGCCGTATAGGTTGTTCCTCCTACCGTAACTGTTTCACCAGTATCAAGGGTGACTGCTCCTCCCACAAATCCGCTTGTGGCATCGATTGTGGCTCCACCTGCTGCTGCTTTGTAGCTTGCACTTCCCGCTGCAATAACCTCTCCCTGGTCGAGAAGAACTGTTCCTGTGATGAGTTTTGCATTGCCACTGTTATAGTCCAGGGTGGCTCCGTTGCTTCCTGCCGTGTAGGTTGTTTCCCCTACCTTCAGAGTTTTGCCCGAAGTGAAGGAGACTTCTCCTGCGGTCAGGTTTGCCTTGCCGCTGTTATAGTCCAGGGTGGCTCCACTCTCTGTTGCTGTGTAAGTTGCATCTCCTACTTCAACAGCTTCTCCATGGTCGAGAAGAACTGCCCCGGCGGTGAGTTTTGCCTTGCCGCTGTTATAGTCGATAGTGGCTCCGTTGCTTCCTGCTGTGTAGGTTGTTTCTCCCACAAGGATAGCTTCATTGCCGTCAAGCGCCACTGCTCCGGCGGTGAGTTTTGCGTTGCCGTTATTGTGGTCTACTACGGTGGCATTTACCGCTGCCGTATAGGTTGTTCCTCCTACCGTAACTGTTTCACCGGTATCAAGGGTGACTGCTCCTCCCACAAATCCGCTTGTGGCATCGATTGTGGCTCCACCTGCTGCCGCCTTGTAGCTTGCACTTCCCGCTGCAATAACCTCTCCCTGGTCGAGAAGGACTGTTCCTGCGGTGAGTTCAGCCGTGTTCGTCCCATAGCAAACCGTGGTATTATCTGCCGTCGCTATATACTCCGTCCCGTGAACCGTGAGCTTTGCCCCCGCTTTGGTGGCAGTTAGGGAAGCAGCTGCATTGGTGCTGGTCAGGGTAGCTTCTACTTTGGCTGCAGTACCACTTCCCTTGTAGGTGCCGGTTACTTTGTTACCGCTGTCACCAGCAAAGAGGACAGCATTATCGCCAGTCCGGAGCTCTGCCTTGCCTTCGGCAGCGACTGCGATTTCACCATTTTCCAAGGCAGTATATTGTCCGGCTTTGGTGATGGTCAGGTCGCCGTTGGCATCAGCTTTGACTTCACCGCCGGTTTCGGATAAAGCCGTGACGGATTCAGTTTCTCCCCTTGCGCCCACTACGCTAGTCCCTTCGCTCATAGTGGCGGTGACACCCTTGAGGTTCGTAGCCGAGGTTGCGCTTGTGAAGGTGAAGGAGCCGCCGGACTCAGTCGTGAATGCGATTTTTACGTCCTCTGTCACTAATCCGTTGTTCATTATGCTGAGGAAAAGGTTGTCAGCTCCGGCTGTGGCGGTGATGTTATTGGCGGTCACCGCAGCGCCTGTATCCAGCCCCCTAACGATTCCATTGCCTATGATGACAGTATCGTTGATATCCGCATCCGCCGAGGCCTCTGTGACTACAACGGGCACATATTTACCATTTCCATTTTGCAAATTGATAGTAGCGCCCTCTGGAAGCGTGGCATCCGTTTTCCCTTTCCCAGCGAAGGTAATCGAATTGATTGGCCCATCTGCCAAATCATAGGTTCCGTTTCCGGTAAGCGCCGTGACCTCCCCCGAGATAAGGGTCTTCGCTCCTTCAACAAATGTGTGGAAGCCGCTGCATTTGAAGTCGCTGCCTTTGATGGTATAGGTGGCGTACTTATTTTGATCCGCGTTACTTATTGTCTTAACACCAGTCAGGTTGACCTTGACTGTGAGCGGACGCTCAACATGAATTGTTGCCGATGTGTTCGCGCCATCCTCTGCATACCAAATCTGGATGGCAAAGCCATTATCATCCGGCAGTTCGATGCCATCCGCGTTGAAATAGTGTTCACCCGCCTTTGTCGTTGCCGTCGGAGCGACATGGATGTCACCGCCGGTCGCGGGGGTTCCGTTCACCACTTCGCCATAGTAGTCCTGCTCATTTGTCGCCATGGTTACAGAATCCCATGCACTGTAAATCTTGAGGTCGGTGCTGTCTGCGTTGTACACAAAGAGATTGCCGTTCTTTACCTTATAGGTATGCAGGTTGGCAGTATCTTCGCTGCTGTCCTTGGTGGTGAAGGAAACGCCATCAGTTGCAGTCCAGGTGATGTTGCCGTCTTTATCCACCGCGATGTCTGCGGTGCCGTTGTTCGTTACCAGGCCCTTGCCAGCGACTTCGATGCCGTTGTCCTTGGCGAGGGTGATTGCACCTGCGGTGAGTTTTGCGGTGCCGTTGTTGTAGTCTATTACTGTGCCATTTGCCGTTGCCGTATAGGTTGTTCCTCCTACCGTAACTGTTTCACCAGTATCAAGGGTGACTGCTCCTCCCACAAATCCGCTTGTGGCATCGATTGTGGCTCCACCTGCTGCTGCTTTGTAGCTTGCACTTCCCGCTGCAATAACCTCTCCCTGGTCGAGAAGGACTGTTCCTGCGGTGAGTTCAGCCGTGTTCGTCCCATAGCAAACCGTGGTATTATCTGCCGTCGCTATATACTCCGTCCCGTGAACCGTGAGCTTTGCCCCCGCTTTGGTGGCAGTGAGGGAAGCAGCTGCATTGGTGCTGGTCAGGGTAGCTTCTACGTTGGCTGCGGTATTGCTTCCTTTGTAGGTGCCGGTTACTTCGTTACCGCTGTCACCAGCAAAGAGGACAGCATTGTCGCCAGTCCGGAACTCTACCTTGCCTTCGGCAGCGACTGCGATTTCACCATTTTCCAAGGCAGTATATTGTCCGGCTTTGGTGATGGTCAGGTCGCCGTTGGCATCAGCTTTGACTTCACCGCCGGTTTCGGATAAAGCCGTGACGGATTCGCTTTCTCCCCTGGCGCCCACCACGGTGGTTCCTGCCGTCATAGTGGCAGTGACGCCCTTGAGGTTCGTAGCCGAGGTTGCGCTTGTGAAGGTGAAGGAGCCGCCGGACTCAGTCGTGAATGCGATTTTTACGTCCTCTGTCACTAATTTGTTGTTCATTACGAAGAGGAAAAGGTTGTCAGCTCCGGCTGTGGCGGTGATTTTGTTAGCGGTCACCGTAGCGCCTGTATCCAGCCCCCTAACGATTCCATTGCCTATGATGACAGTATCGTTGATATCCGCATCCGCCGAGGCCTCTGTGACTACAACGGGCACATATTTACCATTTCCATTTTGCAAATTGATAGTAGCGCCCTCTGGAAGCGTGGCATCCGTTTTCCCCTTCCCGGCGAAGGTAATCGAATTGCTTGGACTATCTTCCAAATCATAGGTTCCGTTTCCGGTAAGCGCCGTGACCTCACCCGAGATAAGGGTCTTCTCTCCTTCAACAAATGTGCTGAAGCTGCTGCTTTTGAAGTCGCTGCCATTGATGGTATAGGTGGCGTACTTATTTTCATCATCCTTGTTACCTAGTGTCGTAGCACCCGTCAGATTGACCTTGACTGTGAGCGGACGCTCAACATGAATTGTTGCCGGTGTGTTCGCGCCATCCTCTGCATACCAAATCTGGATGGCAAAGCCATTATCATCCGGCAGTTCGATGCCATCCGCGTTGAAATAGTGGATGCCCGCCGTTGTCGTTGCCGTTGGAGCGACATGGATATCACCGCCGGTCGCGAGGGTTCCGTTCACCACTTCGCCATAGTAGTCCTGCTCATTTGTCGCCATGGTTACAGAAGCCCCGGCACTGTAAATCTTGAAGTCAGTGCTGTCTGCGTTGTACACAAAGAGATTGCCGTTCTTTACCTTATAGGTATGCAGGTTGGCAGTATCTTCGCTGTTGTCCTTGGTGGTGAAGGAAACATCATCAGTTGCAGTCCAGGTGATGTTGCCGTCTTTATCCACCGTGATGTCTGCGGTGCCGTTGTTCGTTACCAGGCCCTTGCCAGCGACTTCGATGCCGTTGTCCTTGGCGAGGGTGACTGCTCCTGCGGTGAGTTCAGCCGTGTTCGTCCCATAGCAAACCGTGGTATTATCTGCCGTCGCTATATACTCCGTCCCGTGAACCGTGAGCTTTGCCCCCGCTTTGGTGGCAGTAAGGGAAGCAGCTGCATTGGTGCTGGTCAGGGTAGCTTCTACTTTGGCTGCAGTACCACTTCCCTTGTAGGTGCCGGTTACTTTGTTACCGCTGTCACCAGCAAAGAGGACAGCATTGTCGCCAGTCCGGAACTCTACCTTGCCTTCGGCAGCGACTGCGATTTCACCATTTTCCAAGGCAGTATATTGTCCGGCTTTGGTGATGGTCAGGTCGCCGTTGGCATCAGCTTTGACTTCACCGCCGGTTTCGGATAAAGCCGTGACGGATTCAGTTTCTCCCCTTGCGCCCACTACGCTAGTCCCTTCGCTCATAGTGGCGGTGACACCCTTGAGGTTCGTAGCCGAGGTTGCGCTTGTGAAGGTGAAGGAGCCGCCGGACTCAGTCGTGAATGCGATTTTTTCGTCCTCTGTCACTAATCCGTTATTCATTACGCTGAGGGAAAGATTGTCAGCTCCGGCTGTGGCGGTGATTTTGTTAGCGGCCACCGTAGCGCCTGTATCCAGCCCCCTAACGATTCCATCGCCTCTGATGACAGTATCGTTGACATCCGCATCCGCCGAGGCCTCTGTGACTACAACGGGCACATATTTACCGTCGCCCATAACCAAATTGATGGTAGCACCGGTTGGAAGCGTGGCATCCGTTTTCCCTTTCCCAGCGAAGGTAATCGAATTGCTTGGACTATCTGCCAAATCATAGGTTCCTTTTCCGGTAAGCGCCGTGACCTCACCCAAGATAATGGTCTTCTCTCCGTCAACAAGTGTGTTGACGCCGCTGCCTTTGAAGTCGCTGCCTTTGATGGTATAGGTGGCGTACTTATTCTCATCACGGTTATCTATTGTCTCAGCACCAGTCAGGTTGACCTTGACTGTGAGCGGACGCCCAACAGGAATTGTTGCCAGTGTGTTCGCGCCAACCTTTGTATACCAAATCCAGATGGCAAAGCCATTATCATCCGGCAGTTCGATGCCATCCGCGTTGAAATAGTGGGCGCCCGCCGTTGTCGTTGCCGTCGGAGCGACATGGATATCACCGCCGGTCGCGGTGGTTCCGTTCACCACTTCGCCATAGTAGTCCTGCTCATTTGTCGCCATGGTTACAGAAGCCCCGGCACTGTAAATCTTAAAGTCGGTGCTGTCTGCGTTGTACACAAAGAGATTGCCGTTCTTTACCTTATAGGTATGCAGCTTGGCAGTATCTTCGCTGCTGTCTTTGGTAGTGAAGGAAACATCATCAGTTGCAGTCCAGGTGATGTTGCCGTCTTTATCCACTGCGATAGCTGCGGTGCCGTTGTTCGTGACGATGCCCTTGCCAGCCATTTCGAAGCTTTCGCCCGTGGCGAGGATGATTGCGCCCGCGATGAGTTTCGCATTGCCGTTGTTGTAGTCTATTACTGTGCCATTTACCGCAGCTTTATAGGTTGTGTTAGCAAGGTCAGCAAACTCCGCAGTACCACCGACATCGAGGCCGGAGACAACCCCCGCCTTCGTTACTTTCGTAGCCGTGGTATTCGCTGCTTCAGCTTCAGTGATTTTCACTGAGCCATTCTTAAAAGTGACCGTAGGCGAAGTTGATAGATCCAGATTTTCCGCGTATGTTACGGAAGCAGTATCGTCCGCGTCTGTAGCAAAAGACGCATTCTGATTCGTAGCAAGAGTTATATTTCCGCTAACCACTGTGACCGCACCAGGTGCCGTCACAGAACCGTCAGTACCGATAACAAAATTTTCCTCAGAGGAACAATAAGCTTCCGTGGTGAACCGATTCGTACCATACTTGAATACGCTCGTGTCCACCGTACCATGGGTACCATCACCTTTAATGACGATTTTTTTATCGGATAGCGCACTATAATCGAATACACCGTTAGCTTCAGCATTACTCGTGAGTGAGATAGTATAGACGTCATTATCATTGGCGACCGTACCTATTTGGGTTCCATCTGAACTGTAAATATCGACGGACGAACCAGTATTAAAAGCACCAAAGGTAGCCGTCTTAGTAGCTTTGTTAAACTGAACAACGTCAATTTTTTCGAAACAAATGTCATCTACGGGGCAATCGGGTTCGTCTCTTTTATACCCCTCAAATCCATTCGTAGTCGGGACACTAACATGAATGTCTCCAACTTGCGAATTGGTAATGCGATATTTGTATACCTCCCCGTCCCAAGTGACAAGGATTGTATCCTCGGTTCTACTATAGGAATAGGTCTTACCATCAATCGTGAAAGTTGCGGCTTCCCCTGCAGAGAAATCACATAAAATAACTTCATCATCGGGGTTATATTCATGGGGGGGGAAAAAAAGCCTCATTCCATCAACCCCAGCATTGGTCACCTTTAATGTGCCGAAGATATTGTACACGCCGTTAGTCACAGCACCATAATCGATAGTACCTACAGTACCGCCTTCTTTTCCTATCTCTCTAAGCTCTCCCTCGCAGAACACGTACTTCTTATTTTCACCTTTATCATCGGTAGCACATATTAATGTTGCATCCTTGTTTATTTCGGGCTTGTATATAACACCATCGATGCTTATTGTATCATTGGGAAGCGGAGTTACAGCACCACCAACACTAAGGTTTGTAATGGCACGGGCATCAGTAATGTCCGCGCTAATATCAGTATCAGTAGTATTCGTGTTGCTAAAGGTAACACCGTTAACTATCGCAGCTTTTCCTTTGCCAAGAGTCACATGGATAGTACCCCCACTAATCTCCGGGACACTCAACTCGGTAACATCGTAGGGTTCGGTATGAAAAGGAGTTTCTGTCGTAATCGTGGCCTCCCCTATGGTTATAGGAGTAGTGGTATCCATACCGGAGACCGCTATCTCTCCGGAACTTGACAGTTTAACACCCGCCGCGTCTTGTTTATTGAGTACAACTCCGGTTATATCAGCCGCATTAAAAGAGTTGTCCCCAGTATTCGCCTTAAGCGTAAGAGTTGCAACTAAATTCGAATTTCCCGAAGCATTATCCTCCGTAGAGTAGGTAAATGTCGTGAGATCGTCGTTACCTAACACGTATACGGTATGTTTGCCAGGTTCGACTTTCGCCGCTTCCGTCACATCTTGAGAGAGATCTAACATCACCGCAAACCTCTGCAAATCAAAAACAAACCCATCCAACCTCGAGAATCCCTCAAAACGCATTCTCAAAACCTCCTCAAAATCTTCCAATCCTTTTCTCATACCGTCCTTCTCCGAATCACAGGAAAAGAACCTTCCTCCGCCTCTTCGCCCCGGACTGCACTTTCCACAGCACCGTCCCCAGGCTTTTGGAATACCTCCCCTGCTTTCAGACACACCAAAAGACCCGCAAAGGGGCCTGGGGAGCATGCACTCCAACCAGCCCGCCCTGCGGGTCATCATGAACTTCTATATGCTTGCTTTGTCCACGCAAAAAAGACAACCTAAAGTATTGCCCCCCCGTAGGGGACAATCCCGACCTCATGTCCAGCGGATATCCCTTCCTCATGATCAGCCCTCTCCTTTCTGCGCGGAGAATTTTTCTGCTACCATTATATTGGAAAGCAACTAAATTTTCAATATTTTCTCCATACGGGCAGCTCATAGCACAGCTGAGGACCTATGCCCACAAGAAAAGGCAGGCACTCCGAAGAATGTCTGCCTGTACATATCAGTCACTACCTTGTCAAGTTCCGGAGTAATTTCAATATGGAACTCATTAGCTAATTTCTCTCGTTTTCGTCATTATATATTCTTCATTTATCTCGTAAAATTTTATGGTTTCCATTTTTCCTCCTAAACAGAAAAGGCGGACTAAAAAGCCCGCCCTGCTGCATTCGCACTCAGAGTGGCGAAACACTCGCTGTTAAGTTTCTTGCTTAGAGCCAAGAGAAGCTCACTTCGTAAATCTCTCATTTATGGCTGAGATACACCTCTTATATTTGTATTTTATCACAATTACTCTCCTCTGACAATATGGTGTGAATCCTCTGTTTACCTTGCATGGTGCCAGTTGCCCGTCTTCCTGTCGTAGTTCTTGAGTGTGAGGGGTGAGCCTTCCTTCATGGTGATTACCATTTGACATACCCACCTAATATGCTAGAATAACTGTAAGAATATTTCACGAAAGGAGGCTCCCCCCTTGTCCGAGAAAGACATGACCGAGAAGAACCTTGAGGACTTCGATGATGTCTTTGCCGATATCGTCAATGTCCTGCTTTTCAACGGCCAGCGGCTCATCGAGGAAAGTGACCTATAGTGAACGCAATAATATTTGGTGAATAGCCTCCCCCGTAAACGGGGGAGGCAAACCAACATAATATATTGCATTCACTATAACACCGAAGACTGCCCGCTCTATCTTCGCATCGTGGCTGACTACTTCGTGCAAATGAGAAAGAATAAAAATTACCAGCCCTCCAAGGACACTATGAATCACGTGCATGAAGTATTGCAGTTGATGAGCGTTGTGACAGATGACAGCAGATTTGAAGAAGCTCAGAACTACGTCAAAAGGAGCGGAAGCAATATGTGTGAAGTATTGGATGCTATAGAAAACAGGGGGATTGAAAAAGGTATCGAAAAGGGTATCGAAAAGGGTATCGAAAAGGGCAGCGAAAAGAGGCAATTAACCACGGTCACAAAAACCCTCTCCAGGTACATCCGCCGGAGTCTACCCATTGATGCCCAAGTCCTGGAGGATATTGCCGAGGACAATGAGCTGACCGTTGAGAAAGTTCGCGCCATCGCCAAGGAAAACGGCATTTCCCTTTCTTGCTAAAGAATATCTCTCACTCCCGCTTCGGTGGGAGTTTTTCTTTTAGCAGTAAAAAAGGCTGGCCATGTTTCACGTGAAACACGCCAGCCTTGTCAATCCTATTATCTTAATGCCTTGTACTGCTCCACCATCTTCTCAAAATGCTTGCTGCGGGCATCTAAGTCCTTGGCTTCTTTCTCGTATTGCGCCTTCTCTGCTGCCGAGAGAGTCTCTGTGATCTCATCAGAAGCACTCAGCAAGACGGCGCACATGGAGCGGCCCACTTCGAGGCCGGCTTCCCTGGCCTCCGGGAAATTCTGGATGGCCTCCAGTTCCAGCTGCACTGCTTCATCCTCTGCCCTGATAGACTTCATCAGGTCTTCCATATGGCTCAGCACATACTGGTCCTGCTCCTCCTCGGTCATCTGCACATAGGCCTGCATATCCGGCAGTATCTTCTCTTTGTAAATATCTCCCACCTTCATGGCGCCATATCCCAGCAACCCTACGCCTATGACAGCCAGAATCCCCACGGCGATGAGCAGTTTCTTCCACCATTTCATAAGACATTCCTCCCAGCTTTTAACCTTCTCAATCGTATATACGTATGACAGGCCAAATCATTACAAGCGTGAAAAACCATTTTCTTCACTTAACTTATTTCTCAAATCCGATAGCCGTGAGGCAAAGTACCAGACCATTTCCTGCATATCCTCGATAGCAATCTGCCGGCCTGCGTACTTCTCGCAGAAAATCACCAGGACGAACCCCCCTTCCGGGCCGTAGAAGATCCCCCCGTCGTGGAAGGTGCCGCTGTATTCACCGGTTTTGTGGGCAATCTGCCAGTCAGGCAGAGCGGCATTGAAGCAGATTTTGTCCTCCTGCCCCTTGAGGGTCTCTACCATGAACTCGTCCTCCTGCTCCCCCACGCACTCATGTTTGTAAATGCGGGTGAGCAGTGTCCCTACATCCTGCACAGAGGACAGGTTGCTGGGCAGGGTGGTGGTGACTTTTCTGGTGCGCTTGCCCTTTTTCTCCAGGGTTTCCACCTTTTGCAGCATCATCTTGTGGTTCAGCTTCGTATCATGGTAGCCTTCCCGCTCAAGATAGGCATTGATTTCCCCCATGCCCAGCTTGGTGATCAGGGCGTTGGTAGCGGTGTTGTCACTGGCCTGTATCATGAGGGTGATGAGTTCCCTGACCGTGACAGGCGTTCCCAGATTGTAGATGGTGAGCTTCCCTGCCCCGCCTACCACATCTTCCTTTTGCAGGGTTACCGGTTCATCCAGGCTCATGCGGCCTGCCTTCACGTCCTCCATGGCCTTGGCCATGACAAAGAGCTTGATCATGCTGGCGGGCTGCTGCTGGCGGGAGCTCTGAACAAAGGGTTCCTGCTCCAGGTCAGGACGCAGGTAGTAGATGGCGTAGTCAGCCACCCGTTCTTCCAGCAGCACCTGCAAGTCAGCAGGCATACGGGCCTGGTCATCCCCCCGGGGAACCTGCGTGTACTGCAGAGGCTCCTGCAAGGCCAGAGTATTAGTAAAAACATCAGAAAAAAATGCTTCCGGCGCATCCTCCGGGCTGTACTCAACCCAGACCAGCCGCATAAAGCCCACTTCCACAGATAAAATCAACAGGATGCCAAGGGCTGCCATATAACGAAGAATTATCTTTCCCAAAACCTCTACCCCTAACTCCCCAAACTCTCATCGTCTAAATCATACTCTAATTTTAGCATACCCCCGACTTGATGCCAACACGGCAGGGCGTGTTGATTAAATGAGCTTAGTTAATTAATCAACACGCCCTAGTCTGATTGGTAAACCATGCCCGTCAAAAGATCCAGGCAGGATACCCTGCCTGTGGGCAGGAAGCTGCCCGTATCCATGAGCACCAGACGTCCCTCCTCCAAAATCTGGGGTACCGGCTCGTAACCTATGCTCTGCACAGGGGTGTGTCCCAAGACAATGGTCTGTTCCCCCGTCTGATCCCAGGGATGGGTGGCCAGATGGCGGTGCCAGAGCAGTTTTTCCTCCGACTGCTCCGTCAGGGGCAGTTCCGGGCTGCAGTCGGCGTGCATGAACCAGTAGGTCTTCCCCTCAGTCTGCACCTCTGTATAGAGGGGGAGCTTTTCTATGAATTTCAGCCAGGCGGGCAGCAAGTCCTCCCCCTTCCCGCTGGCTATGAGCTGCTTCAAGGTTGCATTGCCGCCATTGGGGAGCCAGCTTATCAGTTCGCAGGTGAGCTCTACATCATCCCAGCTCCCCAGGCCATCCCTGCACTGCTTCATTGCCCGGTAGAACATATCCTCATGGTTGCCCTTGAGGAAGACCATGTTATCCTCATGGGCGTGCCCCAGCACCCACTCCATGACGGGTACGGGATCTTTTCCCCGGTCCAGATAATCTCCCAGGAAAATCATCATATCCCTGGCAGGATTGAAATGCACTTTCTCATAAGCTGAAAGGAATTTATCCCACTTGCCGTGAATATCTCCAAAGACCAGCAATCTTTCTATTTTCATGGCCGCACCTCCCCATTGTGCTATACTAGAATCACAGCCCTGCAAGGGGCGGAAATCTTGCAAGTAAATTATAGTATCACATAAAGGTGAAAAATATAGGCAAGGTGGACATTTATGGATGAACTTGTGCAAAGCCTTTTAAAAAAATTCTCCCCCGTCTGGGAGACCCTCTACTTCTTCTATCAACGTTTTACGGACTACCATAAGATTGCCAGCTGGTTCGATATGGCCTCGGGTACGGCCTACTACTTCCTGCTGGGTTTCCTGCCTTTTCTGGTCTTCACGGTGAACCTGATGCTGTTTGTGATGTCCTCACAGGTGGATGCCATCTACGGCATGGCCGCCCACTACCTGCCGGAGCGCATGGCGGGCCCCCTCATGGCGGATATCAAGCGCATCATGGCAGCCCACAGCACCCTTTGGATGTGGGTGACTGGCCTTTTCTCCCTCTACAGCTTCGTGCAGGGCCTGGTGATACTGACCCGGGCCACGGACAGCCTTGACTACGCCCAAACTGCCTCCATGGCCCGGGACAACCGCCACAATGTGCTGGTCTACGCCAAAGGCATCATCTTCACCTTCGGCCTGATGGTGGTAATCTTCCTCACCCTGGGCCTGCCGGTCTTCGGCAATTCCCTGGTTTATTATCTGAACGAAAGCAGCCACTTCTCCACCGTCTTTCTCACCCTCTGGAATGTCCTGCGCATCTTCCTGCCCTTCGTGGTGCTGGTGGTATGGCTGACCTGCTTCTACATCTTCGCCCCCCACTCCTACACGCCCCCCTTCCGGCAGGCCCTCATCACAGCCCTCCTGGTCACCTGCCTGTGGCTGATGGTGACAGGAGTCTATGGCTGGTGCATGACCCTGATTCCCAGCATGGGCATCGCCTACGGCTCCCTGTTCGGCCTCTTCGCCCTCTTTGTCTGGTTCAAATTCATCGTCAGCTTCATCATCTACGGCATCGAGTTCCTGATGGCCCTGAACGAAATGGAGCTGCGCCACAAAATCGAAAAGCTGCAGGCGCAGAAATAAATCAATAAACTCACTACAAAGCCCCCGGCATGAGAAAATCTCATAGCCGGGGGCCTCTATCTATACACTTTTAAGAAGGTGCATCTGTTTAATCACTCCAGCTCTTCTTGGAGTAATCATAGTGCCAGGTGGAACCATCACCCAGCTGGAACGTACTGACGGAACTGCTGCTCATGCCGTTGAGATTCAACGTGCTGACATTATCACCATCCTTCAGCGTGATTGTCATGGCACCAGACTTGCTGGTATCGATGCCAACCTTGCCAGCCATAACATCATCAATGGTGACATTGTAGAGTACAACCTTGTCATCACTGTAGCTGCTGGTAATGACATCACTTCCGTCACCAACGCCAAAGAAGAATGTGGTACTACCGCCCGACGCGCCTTTGAGGGTATCATTGGACGCTCCTGCACCGCCCCATAGGCTGGTCTCGCCCTTACCGGCCATAAGGCTCTCATTGGCATCGGTGCCTGCAAGGATAAGGGTACCACTGTTGGCACTGGCATCCACGGTCTTGACACTTTCGTAATAGAAGTTATTGCCACCACCGTCCAGCCAGATCTCAGCAGTATCAACATCAGAACCCACTTTCAAGGTGTTATTCTTGCCGCCCATATAGGTAGCCACCTCTTCATCATAGGTCCAAGTGTTGGAAGTGCCAGACACACCAATTTTTACCTTAGTGGTACTGCTGCCATCAAAGGTAAACTTTACAGCGGTGTCCGTACTAGACTTGCCAAAATCCTTAAGAGTCAGCTTGTCGCCGGAGCCAATGAGATAGATGGTAGTATCTGTACCGTTATTCTTGATATGGCTGAAGCTTGAAAAATCAAGCCTGATCACATCATCGTCATCTGCACTGCCCCAGTCACCATTATCAATGGTATCCTTGCCGTCACCGGCCATGAAATAATAGGTTACATTGCTATCACTGCTCTTGTTGCCATAGAGTACATCAGCACTGCTGCCACCACCCCACAACGTGGTATCGCCACTACCTGCTATCAGGGTTTCCTTTTCTGCAGCACTGCCCATAAGGATATTTGCACTGCTGCCGCCCTTGACGCTGGCGAACTTGCCATAATAGTAAGCACCGCCAGTATTGTTCATAATACCCGTATTGCCCAGGTCAACCACCAGGTCATCATCGAACTTGCCAAAGTCCACCATCGCAGAAGAACCACTTGAGTAGTAGATATTTGCCATATCTTCCGTATCCGCGACAGAAGCCGTGCCCTTAACATAATCCACAGCGTAGGTAACGCCAGTATTATCACGGACATTCACCATCACATCACTGGTAACGGCAGCCCCCCCCGTAATGGAAGCGAGCGTCAGGGTAGCACCGCCTACCTTGGCTACCAGATCTGTGTTGTTGCTTACACTCAGGTCAAGCGCACTAATATTGTTATCAAAGAGATAAACCACATCGCCTTCAAAGCTTGAAGTACGTGCCTCAAAGGCGAGGACAGTATCCTTGCCGCCGGCACTGGCCAGGCCCACGTATTCGGTGGTGTTGAGGGCAGTCGCTGTAGCCCTGCCCTTCAGCACATCTTCAATATCAGTACCAGTAGCTGTAGCAGACAGGCTGGCATTAAGGAGAATGGCATCATTTCCGGCACCACCATAGGCAATATCTCCGGCACCTGCTACTATTTCATCACCCTTGCTGCCGCCAATCAAGGTATCTACCGCATTTTCATTGGCAGTACCAAGCAGCACGACTTTATCGGTAATGCTGGAAGCATCTATCAGGCTGCCGTTTTCATTACCCCATCCGCCAATGGCTAGGTCATCCCCTGTGTCAATCCTGGCTGCATAAAAGCCATTGGTTTCACTCACCTTTACAACACCAGCACCACTGCCAACAGAGATGGAGCCATCAGAACTATGAGAACCATAGGAAAGGGGCATATCTATCCTCAGCAAATCATTGTAAATATCAAGATTTGCCAAGGTCACGGTGCCACCAGACATACTGGTGAAGTCCAAAGTATCCTTGCCTGTGCCAGCAGTGACAGTCATAGTACCTGAGAAGACAGAGCCAATGAACAACGAATCATTTCCCTCACCCAAATCTAACTGGTTGCCATCTCCCGCCATATTGATAGACACTATGTCATTGCCGTTGCCGCCATAAATAATATTGTCCTCAAATACTCCGGCTTCTTCTTCATCATCATAAATCACCAGGGAATCGTTGCCATCACCCAGGTTTATAGTGCTGTTTTTGACATCGCCGTCAAAGTGTATAGTATCATTCCCAGCACCAGTGTTAATAGCAGACTTTATAACCTTCGTAGCGAAAACTGAATCCCTGCCAGCCCCAGTAGTAACTACGGCTTCATTGAAATCGGGGTTATGTTTTTTCGCTCCCTCATTAATAAGATTGTTGCCATCGCCCATATCGATGGTACCCGTGAGGGTTGCATCAGTCAGCAGAGTGTCATTGCCATCACCAAGCCTGATAGCGACAGTTCCCTCCACATTACCCATGAGGTCCACATAATTGGCGGCAGTGCCGCTGCCTGTAACGACCAGGTCACCATTAACCGCACGCACAAATAAACTATCAGCGCCTGCACCCAGGTCAACAGACAGATTGTCTCCTACATCTGTCAATATATCAATGTAGTCTTTGCCATCTCCGGCACTGATAGTGGTCTTGCCCACAGCACCATGTATGAAAACACTGTCATTGCCATCGCCCACATCGATATTCACGTCACTACCAGAAGTGAGGCTCACATCGACATAGTCATTGCCTGCACCGGCGTTGACAGTAATTTCCTTATCAGCACTATTATGCAGGAAAACACTGTCATCACCATCACCCACATCGATGTTCGTGGGACCAGCCGAAGCAAGGCTCACATCAACATAGTCATTGCCTGCGCCAGTTACAATGTTGATATTGCCTTGAGCACTGTGCATGAAGACACTGTCGTTACCTTTGCCCATGTTGATGTTGGTATAACCAGTTGAGGTAGCATAGTTATAATCTACCCTGTCAGCACCATCACCAAGTTCAAGGTTAGTTACATTCTTGGCACCAAAGATAGTCCACCCCTCTGTGCCGCTATAGTTTATATCTGTCACATAACCATTAGCGGCATCTGGAGACAAATCCAATGTGTTACCACTTTGCCCCGCTACCAAAACTTTTCCCGAGTCCGTAGAGGAATAAAAGGTATCATTCGTGGTGGAATATCCGATGACACTGGCGGTCGAACCGGAAAACACACCTAAATTCAAAGTCGCCATGAAAAATTCCCCCTTATACATAAAAAATATTATATGCCTATATTTCAACTAAAGGGAATTTTCTCCTTCCTGCTTTAAAGATTTAATCTACTCTACGCGTCTTATCCTGCTGTCTGCTTCCTGCCTTGCCTGTTCTTTGGCCTGCTCCAGGGCCTCCTGCTGGCGTTCCTTCAGCTGTCCCTGCCTTTCCTCATAGCTTTCATAGGGCTCAAAGACAGGATAGCCATCTCCGTTAGGCGCTGCCAGGTAGGTCTTCACAAATTCGCTGAACTTGCTGTCCCCGTGGGCGGAAAACCGCAGGATGACCTTCCTGCCCACCTGGCTCTGGTGCTGGTCCAGCACCGGGCCAGCCGAGTCCTCTTCCTTGTGATAGGGAACCAGCCCCATAAAATAATGGACCTCCTGTCCCTTTTCTGCCGTAAGCCTGCAGAGCACCTCCCTGTCCTTCACCTGCAGGATGAACTGGTCATTTTTCAGTTCAGCATAGGGGGTGCGGGCAATTTCCTGCAGGGCGGCCCTGGCACAGCTTTCGTGGAATTCATTGGTAGGCCTTTGGGCCGAAACATAGTCCACAAAATCTACCAGGGGAGCAAAAATAAGGCTGCGGAACAAAAAGGAAATCACGGCCACAGCCAGCACCAGCACCATGACCTGCCTGTCTCCCAGACCGGGGTAATCTGACCTGCGGGGCAGGGAAATACGCGGAGGGAAAAATCTACGCAGTTTATCTATAATCATAGCCATCTCCTTAAAGGGCACCTTCCATCTGCAGGCGGGGCTGTCTGCCGGCTGCCACAGCTGCATCATCACCCGTGATAGTCATCAGCTCCTGGTCGCTCAAAGCCTCCAGCGCCGTACCGCTGATGCGGTTAGACTGGGCATAGCATGCCGCCTGGTACAGATTCCGCACCGTGCGGGCGTTGCCGAAATCCTTGTCCCTTGCCTCGTAAAGCTGCAGAAAGTGTTCCTGCATAAAGCTTTTGGCCTCATCCGCGAGGATATAGCCGTCCTTCCGGCAAAGGCTGGTGAAAATATCCAGGAGCTCCTCCGGCCGGTAGTCCTCAAACTCGATATAATTGGTAAAACGGGATTTCAGGCCGGGATTGGAGGAAAGAAAGCGCTCCATTTCTCCCGTATAGCCTGCCACAATGACAATCAGATCATCCCGCTTGTCCTCCATGGCCTTCAGTAAAGTCTCGATGGCCTCATGGCCGAAATCCTTGGGATTGTCCTCCTTGTAAAGGGCATAGGCTTCATCAATAAAGAGGACGCCACCCAGGGCCGCCTGGATTTTTTCATTGGTGAGGATGGCTGTCTCGCCTATATACTGGGCCACCAGGCTGCTCCTGTCCGCCTCCACAAAGGCCCCGGTCCGCACAATGCCCATTTCCTTGTAGATGGAAGCAATGAGCCGGGCCACTGTGGTCTTGCCTGTGCCGGGATTGCCGGTGAACACCATGTGCAGGGAGCCGCCCCCCATGACAGGCAGCCCTCTGCGGCGCCTTTCCTCATCGGCCTTAAGGCGGCTGAAGAGCTGCTCCAGGTGTTCCTTCACGCTGCCCAGCCCCGTAAGGCCGTTCAGCTCTGCCATAAGGTCATCAAGGTTCTTCCGCTTCCGCAGGAAATTATGCGGCTTGAAGGCCTGGGCCCCCTCCCGCTGCACCTGCTTCTTGAAGCGCTTCTCCCCTACCCAGCCATAGACGTCCCGCTGGACCAGCAGAATCTGGAGGCAGGCCAGGGGCCAGAGCAGCAGACCGTAGAGGTACCACCCCTTCCAGCTCCTGTTCTTCCAGTAGGCCACCCCCGCCGGCAGCGCCGCCAGCAGGAGATTCACATAATAAGTCTTAACTCCCTCCAGCACCAGCTGGCAAAGGGAGCCCACCAAGGCCGCCAGGGCGAAAAGCAGGCCTAAAAAAAGTATCAGCAAAATCAAGTATGGCATATCAGTTCCCGGCTCCTATTACATATATGATAAAATTTTTCGGCAGGTTTCAGTATAAATTATTAGAATTAGATTCCCCTTAAAAAGATTATTCATGAATAATTTTTTTGAAGGAATATTCTCCCTGCTGGTCGAAGGAATCGCCATGGGATGATTTGTATTTGGGGAGGGATTAGACATGCTTTGCCTTGAGCCTGATTATCTGGAAAAATTCATCTGCGACGGGCAGCGGTGCGGAGCGCAGTGCTGCCGGCTTTGGACGGTGTTTGTGGATGGGGAGACTTATGAGAAGTACAAGGGGCTGCCTGCGGCGCAGGGCAGTGAGATGCTGAAGCGCCTTGTGCATGGAGAGGAAGGGCAGGCCCCTTGGGCCTGGGATTTTGGAAAGGAGAAAATCTGCCACTTCCTGCAAGAGGATTTTCTCTGCGGGATACAGCGGCAGCACGGGGAGGAATATCTGGGGAGCACCTGCGCCATCTATCCCCGGAAGCCCGTGGATATCGGCGGCAGCTTCCAGATGAGTCTCTCCCTGTCCTGTCCTCTGGCAGCCGAGCTGGCCCTTTTCCGTGACACGCCTGTCGAGTTCAAATGGAGGGAGCGTGACGCAAGCCGCCCCTCCTTCTGGCAGGAAATCGCCTGCCAGAAGGGTGAGGAAGGTGTGGCGGCCTCCTGCCTGCTCCTGCAGGACACGGGGCTGAATATCCTGCAGCTGAAAATGCCGCTGCTTGAAAAGCTCTCCGCCCTGCTGGCCTATTTGAGGGAAGCTGACCAGGCGGTGGAGGCCGGAGACTTCGAAAAGCTCCTTGCACTCTCCGATGACTACAGCCACGGCGGCGGAGAGCGGGAGGAAGGACTCTCCTGGGAACTGGATGAGCACTTCCCCGGCCTGAGGGAAACCTTGGCTGTGCCCGAGAGCAGGAATCAGCACCTGAAGGCCCTGCATCCCATAAAGACAGGGGAAGCTCTGCCCCCCCTGGAACTCATGCTGGAAAACATACTGGTATCAGAGTATTTCGTAGAGCTTTTCCCCTGCACCTTGGACGGCACCCTCAGGCATAACGGCAGAGCCTTCCTGGCCCTGGCCCTGCTCTACAGGGAAGCTATTGAACGGGCCCAGGGGAATGCTTCAGAAATAGTTTACAACATCAACCGCATTTCCACCCTCATGGGACATGACAGAGAGTGGCAGGAAACCCTTTCACAAAACGTATAAAAAATCCTCCCTCATTGTAGGGAGGATTTTTTTACTGCACTGGCTTCAAGCCATGCCTGAACTTAGCCTTGATGATGCGGCGCACAGATTCGTCCACCCGCTTCTCGCTGATTTTCCCTTCTTTTACTGCATTGAGGATCCCCATATAGGCCTCCTCGGCGTGACCGTAGTCATGGCAGACCAGTATCAGGTCTGAGCCTGCCTGGAAGGCCTTCACTGCGGCCTCTCCGAAGGTGTACTGCTTGATAATGGCTCCCATGCCCAGATCGTCAGTGATGATAAGGCCTTCGTAACCCAAGTCCTTGCGCAGGAGGCCTGTGATGATCTTGGCTGACAGGCTGGCGGGATTCTCGGTATCAAAGGCAGGATAGCGGAAATGGCCCACCATGATCATGTAGTCCATGGGCCTGCCCTTGTCCGTGCCGTTGATGGTCTCCCGGAAGGGCACCAGGTCCTCTTTCCTCAGCTCATGCTCCGTGGCTTCGATGGAGGAAAAATCCTCGTGGGAATCCACCGTGCCCTTGCCTATGCCAGGGAAATGCTTCAGGGTGTAGATAAGTCCCTTTTCATGATAGCCCTCTCCGACAGCCTGGACGAATTTCAGCACTTCATAAGGACTCGTGCTGTAGGAGCGCTCCCGGCCCAGCCCCAAATCAGCCACCGGCGCGAAGTTCACATTCACGCCAATTTCCCTGAGGTCGCCTGCCACAGCTGAAGCCAGCTTCCTGGCGAACTCCTTGTTCTCCTTCCCCACAGCCTCAGCCGAAGGCGGCGGCGGGATGACCTCCTTGCCCCGGGACACCAGCCCTCCTTCCTCATCAATGGCCACAAAGAGAGGCACCTTCTCCCCCGCTCCGGACTGCACATCCAGAACGAAGTTCTTGACCTGTTCCTTGCTCTCAAAGTTCCTGTCAAAGAGCACGATGCCGCCGTAGTGGAACTGATGCAAGGCATAACGTGCCTCATCATCCACCTCCGTGCCAGGCAGGCTAACCATCATCAGCTGCCCAATTTTCTCAGTCAAAGACATACGGGATAAGATATCTTCCACCTGCTCGTCAGTAGTGAGGAGTTTCTGCTGCTCCTTATTATTTTCTGTTTTTTGCTCCTGCTTGGAACTGGCAGTCTGAGCCGTCGCCTCACGATGATTCATGACATACAGCGAACCGCTGACGATGGCTATCAAGAAGATAATTGCCACAGAGATTCCCACAATAAGTTTGCGTTTCACGCTACAAGCCCCCTCAAACTCCCAACCCCTTGGCGCCCAAGGATGGGCGCCCGGCGGGCTTTGGCTTCCGTGAAGGAAGGCAGCCCGCTACTTTCTTTTTGGTGCTTTTTCTTTCTGGAAAGAAAAAGCACGCTCTTGGCAACATAACTAGCAAAAAAGGCTCCCCAAAGAGGAGCCTTTTAACTTCTGCTTACTGGTCAACCCTGGCAATATCTGCCCCGAGCCCCACCAGCTTCTCAACCAGCTGGTCATACCCACGGTCAATATGATGTATATATCCCACCTGGGTTTCCCCTTCAGCCACCAGCCCTGCCAGCACCATAGCCGCGCCAGCGCGCAGATCTGTCGCCTTCACCTGGCAGCCGGTGAGCCCTTCCACGCCTTCCACCACGGAAGTGCGGCCGTCAATCTTGATCTGGGCCCCCATGCGCTTCAGTTCATCGACGTGCATGAAGCGGTTCTCGAACACGGTTTCCGTCACCATGCCCGTGCCCTCAGATACAGCCAGCATGGCCATGAACTGAGCCTGCATATCAGTGGGGAAGCCTGGATAAGGCATGGTCTTGATGTCCACGGCGCGGGTGCGCTTGTCGCAGGCCACTCTGATGCCGTTCATATCCTCCTCCACCGTCACACCAGCTTCCTTGAGCTTGGCAATGACGGGCTTCAAATGCTCGGAAATGGCATTTTCGATATAGACATCCCCACGGGTCATGGCTGCTGCCACCATGTAGGTGCCAGCTTCAATACGGTCAGGGATGATGGTGTAGTCCCGTCCCCTGAGCTTCGGCTGTCCCTCGATCTTGATGACATTGGTGCCAGCTCCGCGAATCTTGGCTCCCATGACATTGAGGTAGTTGGCCAGATCCACGATTTCCGGCTCCTGGGCCGGGTTTTCCAGCACCGTCTGGCCCTCAGCCATGGAAGCGGCCATGATGATGTTCTCCGTGGCCCCCACGCTGGGGAAGTCCAGATAAATCTTCGTGCCCTTCAGCCCCTCTGGAGCATTGGCCTCGATGTAGCCGTGGCCAATCTTGATTTCAGCCCCCAGGGCCTCGAAGCCCTTCAGATGGAGGTCAATGGGACGGGTGCCGATGGCACAGCCTCCGGGAAGCGATATCTTGGCCTGCCCGCAGCGTGCCAGAAGCGGCCCCATAATCAGGAAGGAAGCACGCATCTTCCGCACCAGGTCGTAGGGCGCCTCGCAGCTGCCGATAACCCGGCTGTCCACGGTGAGCTGATGCTTCTCTTCATCAAAGCTGGCGCTGACCCCCAGCTGCTTCAGCACCTCGGTGATGGTATAGACGTCTTCCAGGGCCGGCACCTCGTCCAGCACGCTGGGATTATCCTGCCCCAGCAGGGTAGCTGCTATGATAGGCAGCACTGCATTCTTGGCCCCGCTGATTTTCACCCGTCCCCGCATGGGACGGCCTCCATGTATGATAAGTTTTTCCATTCTTGCTTACAATCCCCCTAAGGCTTGGAAAGCCCCCCGCTGCTGCGGGTATCTATCAATAAAACTTGCGTATTTCTAAAGCAACACTACATATATTACCATTAACCCCTTGCACTGGCAATACTTTTAAGGCCTTTCAACCTTGAGGGTGGCATGGATGACATTATCTATAATATACTCTGTCTCAAAACGGGTCTGATTGTCCTTTTTCTTGTCCTTCAGGAACTCCACCTTGTGATTCTTCTGATCCTCCTCGGCCTGAGCCTTGGCGGCCTTGGCGGCCTCGCGGATCATGCGGCGCTGCTCCTTTTCCGAAGTGGGCGGCTGGCCTGCCCCGGGAGCGATGATGATTTCGTTGTTCCTGGGGGTGTCCATGAGATTCTGGAGCCTGTCTGCCACCTTCTGGTTCTTGCCTTCCTCATCAGCTGTCTCAAGGCCCACCTGCTGCAGCAGCATGGCGGCGGTGACGGGGATGAAGCCGCCTCCCCGCACATCCAGGTGCAGTGTACCCTCCTGCTGGAGCTTCGGCACCGTGTAGGGAATGGTGAGGGTCTGTTTCTCGCCGCGATAGGGCTTGATGGTGGTCTTGAAATTCACCGTCTCACCGGGAGCCGCCGTCATCTTCTCCGGCGTTGCAGATACCAGGCTGGCAGTATGGCGGCCTTCCTCCAGGGAAATATCTGCCTGCACATCTACGATATCGCTTTCCTTATCCTTATTATTGCAGATGAGGTTCATGGCCTGCGCCAGCTCCCCCACAGCATTCTGGCCCACATCCTCGGCCCCGTAGAACATATTGCTGCGGGTGACCTTGCCCCCGGGCAGGGCGTCCGTGCGGATAGTGAAGTCAATCTTGGCCGTGGCGCCTGCGGTGGTGTCACTTGTCTTGGCCACAGCAGCATAGGCCACCCCTGCCGTCAGCTGGGGCAGGTAGTCCTCGTCATAGGCAATGCGCACCCCGTAGTTGTCCTGGCGGCCCAGGGTCTTGTCCTCCACCCTTATCTTCATGGGCACCACCGAGGGGAACTCTCCCAAGATGCCGGCCACACCGGTCTCGCGGTCCTGATTCACCCGACCGATGATGGACCCCATATTGGCAATCTTCATGCCTGCAGCCGGCCCGCTGATGGTGCCCACCACGCTGGCATCTGTCATGAAATAGTTCACATTGCCCTTGTGCAGGAAGGAATGGCCGAAAGCCAGCACCTTCTTGCCTTCCACGGCCGTGACTGTACCTGTGGCACCCACGGAGAAATCACCGCAGACCACCGCCACTCCCACGGGGCTGCCGGGCTGCAGCTCCGCATTGTAACGGGTGGCAAGGAAGCCCTGCCCCGCCTCGATGCCCATGGGCACGAAGGAAAGCTCCCCTTTGGGATCGAGCTTCTTCTTCAGGTAATCAAGGCCGCTGGTATTGAAGCCGGAGAAAAACAGAGTGCTCTTTGGCTCCTTCTCCATTTCTGCGACAGGTTCACCAGCTTCGGACTTTTCAGCCCCGGCAGTTTCTTCGGGGGCAGGTTCAGCTGCCTCAGCCTCAGGCTTTTCCTCACTGGCAGCCTCTGCCGCTGCAGGAGCCTTGCCCGCCTCATCAGCCTCAGCTGCGGCATTTTCCGTCTCAGGGGCGTCCTGCTTCTCTTCTGCAGCACTTTCTCCCTCAGCCTTGGCATCTTTCTTTGCTTCTTCCTCTGCCTTCTTGGCCTTGTCCTCCTGATACTTCTTCAGGTCGAAGGTCGCGAGCCTGCCCTTGTTCTTGTTGTCAGGCAGACTCCAGAGGGGCAGCATATCCTCGATGGGGGTGATGAAGAAGGTATAGGGGGCCATGTCCTTGATGCCTGCCGCCAGGGCACCCACCAGGCGTCCCTCCACATAGATGGGGCTGCCGCTCATGCCCTGCAGCACGCCGCCAGTCTGCTCAATGAGCGCCCCGGAAGCCCGGGCCATGATGGAACGGCTGCCTCCCTTGCCCCCGTCCATCTTGCCGATCAGATCCACCTGAAAAGGCTGGATCTCTCCGGAGCCGTCCACCACAGTGTAAGCCGTGCCGGTCTCCCCGCCCCAGACCTCGCTGTAGGGCATGATGGATTCCATAGCCAGGGAAGATGCCCCCGGCAGGGAAATCAGCATGGCCGCCAGCAATGCTGAAACGGACTTTTTCAGCCCCATACATTTCTTCAAAGATTTATACATAATAAGCCTCATTTCCTGGCAAAATACTCATAAGTGTTGGCCAGCCCTTCCTTCAGGCTCACCTTTGGCTCCCAGCCCAACCCCGCTTTGGCCTTCCCATTGGCCAGCATGGAGCGGCGGATATCCCCCTTGCGTGCGTCCGCATACTCAGGCTCAATATCCCTGCCCGCCACCTCGGCAAAGAGGTGTATCAGCTGATTGAGAGAAGTCTCCGTCTGGGTGGCCAGATTATACTCCGTATTCACATTCTCGGTTTTCAGGGCTGCCAATATGCCGCCAGCCACATCCCCGGCATAGATGAAGTCCCGGGTCTGCTCCCCATCTCCGAAGATGGTGATGCCCTGCCCCTTGGCAATGCGCTTGGCAAAGATGCTGATGACGCCTCCCTCGCCCTTGTCTCCCTGACGCTCGCCGTACACATTGGCAAAGCGCAGGACCACATAGGGAAGGCCGTAGTTCCTGTAATAGAGGGAAAGGTAATGCTCCACTGCCATCTTGGTGAAACCGTAGAAAGACAGGGGCAGCAGAGGCGTTTCTTCCACCAAAGGCAGGCGGCTCTGGGCCACATCCCCGTAGACTGCCGCCGTGGATGCCATCACTATCCGGCCCACGCCGCTCTTGCGGGCTGCTTCCAGTATATTCACCGTCCCCATAAGATTCTCATCTGCATCATAGTAGGGGTCTTTCAAGGACATATCCACCATGGTCTGGCCAGCCAGATGCACGATGGCATCGAAGCGGCTGAACTCAATCTCCCGCCTGGCCCGCGTCCCCCGGATGTCCATGACCCAGCTGTGCACCTCGCTCAAGGGTATATGATCCAACGAACCGGTGAAAAGGTTATCCAGCACTGTCACCTCATGCCCCTCAGCCAAAAGGGCCCTGACTACATGAGAACCAATAAATCCGGCCCCGCCGGTTACCAAAACCTTCATGGGAACTACCTCTCCTTTTATCGCAAGTAAACTACGATAATATAAATACTATCTCATTGTAATATATCCCTTCTTTAAAGTCCATAAATTAAAGAGGAAAGAGATTTTTCACACATTATCTTTGCCAAAACTCATTGTATGGCTGTATAATATTCTCTGGTAAGTTTCATCTTCTTTACAGATTGACACTTGATGTCTTTCTATGTTAAAATCTTAAAACCTACTAAATAACTATGCAATAGGAGCTGTAACATGATAAAGCTTTCTCATATAGAGAAAACCTACGACAGTCCCTCAGGCCCGGTTCCGGCGCTGAAGGGGATTGACCTGCATATCGCCAAGGGAGAAATTTACGGCATCATCGGCCTGTCCGGTGCCGGCAAGTCTACCCTTGTGCGCTGCATCAACCTTTTGGAGCGACCCACGGCGGGGCAGGTAATCGTGGACGGCAAGGACATGATGTCCCTTTCTGCCGCAGAATTGCGGGAGGCCCGGAAGGACATAGGCATGATTTTCCAGCACTTCAACCTGCTGTCCTCTGCCACAGTCTATGACAACATCGCCTTCCCCCTGCGCCTCAGCGGCACAGAGGAAGGAAAAATCAGGGAAAAGGTAGAACCTCTCCTGAAACTGGTGGGACTGGAGAACAAGGCTTCCCAGTATCCCTCCCAGCTTTCCGGCGGCCAGAAGCAGCGGGTGGGCATAGCCCGCGCCCTGGCGTCTGACCCGAAAGTGCTGCTCTGCGACGAGGCCACCAGCGCCCTGGACCCCCAGACCACCCGCTCCATCCTGGAGCTCATCAAGGACATCAATGACAAACTGCACCTCACCGTGGTGGTCATCACCCATGAGATGCAGGTCATCAAGGACCTCTGCGACAAGGTGGCGGTCATCGACAAGGGCATCATCGCCGAGGAAGGTACGGTGCTGGAAGTCTTTACGAATCCCAAAGAGCCCATCACCAAGGAGTTCATCTCCGTACTGCTGTCCAATGAGCTGCCCGTGGCTTTCCGGGGAGGCGCCATAGAGCAGGAATACAGCGAGGATTCTTACCTCCTGCTGCGGCTGACCTTTATCGGCGAATCTGCCGATGACCCGGTGCTGGCAGGCATGATCCGCCAGTTCCCCGAGGTAGAATGCACCATGCTCTTCGGGGACCTGGACCAGATTTCCGGCCAGCCCTTCGGACGCATGATCATCGGCCTCACAGGCCGGAAAGAACGCATCCAGGCAGCTATGGAATACCTGGCCGCCAAAGACCTGAAAGAGGAGGTGATCGGTTATGTCAGAAGACATGATCATGCTGCTCTTTAAGGCTTTGGGCGAGACAGTCTACATGGTAGCCGTGTCCATGGTGATTGCCACGATCTTGGGCGTCCCCTTGGGAGTGCTCTTGCACACCACGGAAAAAGGCGGCATCCTTTCCGCACCGGCCCTGAACAAAGTCATTGGCTCAGTGGTCAATGCCGTCCGCTCCATCCCCTTCATCATCTTGATGGTAGCAATCATACCTCTTACCCGTCTGATTGTGGGTTCTGCCATCGGCACCACCGCGGCCATGGTCCCTCTGGTGATTGCCAGCATTCCCTTCATCGGGAGGCAGGTGGAGACCAGCCTGAAGGAAGTGCCCTTCGGCCTCATTGAGGCGGCCCAGTCCATGGGGGCAAGCCCCATGCAGATCATCTGGAAGGTGCTGATACCTGAGTCTTTGCCCTCCATCGTGGCACAGCTTACTACCGTCATCATCGCCCTGGTGGGCGAATCTGCCATGGCAGGCGCCATCGGCGGCGGCGGATTGGGTGACCTGGCTATCCGCTATGGTTATCAGCGCTTCCGCCCGGAAGTCATGCTGGCCACGGTGGTCATTCTTATTGTGTTAGTCCAGTTAGTGCAGCTCTTGGGAGGTACACTGGCTAAGAAATTAGATAAGCGTTAAAGAGAGAATGGGAGGTTTCTGTTATGAAGAAAAAAGTTCTTTCTATGCTGGCAGCTTTGTCTGTGGCTGCTTTGGCCTTTACGGGCTGCGGCGGGGATACTGCAGGCAACAGCAGCAGCTCTGCTGCCAAGACCCTGAAGGTGGGCGCTACGGCTGTGCCCCATGCAGAGATCCTGGAGGCTGTGAAGCCTGTCCTGGAAAAGGACGGCGTGAAGCTGGAAATCGTGGAATTCAACGACTATGTGCAGCCGAACCTGGCCCTCAACGACAAGGAATTGGATGCCAACTTCTTCCAGCATAAGCCCTACCTGGACAACTTCATGGAAGAGCATAAGGATGTGAAGCTCGCCAGCGCCTTCGGCGTCCACATCGAGCCCATGGGCATCTACTCCAAGAAGGTCAAAGACCTGAAGGAGCTTAAGGATGGCGCTTCCATCTCCATCCCCAATGACCCCACCAACGGTGGCCGTGCCCTGCTGCTTCTTGAGAAGGCTGGCCTCCTGAAGCTCAAGGCTGGCGTAGGCGAAAAGGCTACCGTGCAGGATGTAGCCGAGAACCCCAAGAACCTGAAGTTCCAGGAAGTAGAAGCTGCCCAGGTGCCCCGCACTCTGGAAGATGTTGACGCTGCCATCATCAACAGCAACTTCGCTATGCAGGTGAACCTGAACCCCACCAAGGACACCCTCTTCATGGAGGACAGCACCTCCCCCTATGTGAACATCCTCGCCGTCCGTGAAGGCGACGAGAACCGTCCGGAGATTCAGTCCCTCATCAAGGCTCTGAAGTCCGACGATGTGAAGAAATTCATCGAGGATAAGTACAAGGGTGCCGTAGTACCGGCGTTCTAAGAAACAAGAACATGACAAACAGCCCCGCTTCCACGAAGCGGGGCTGTTTGTCATACCATACTATTCACTTTCCCACTGAGCAAGGCTTCGTTCCTTAGAATCAAAGCTCACACCAATCTTGAAAAGCTTTCTCTCATCTGCAGCAAAGGGCGCAGCATAACCTTTTTCCTCTATCTGGTCCAGGGCTTCTTTGGCTGATTTATCTACCTTGAACTCGAAGATATAAACTACCAAACGGGAGACAGCAGGAAGAGGCTGCAAAAGTACGAATGAAAACAAATTGCCAGCAAAAGATGCAGGCCCGCCCTGAAGCGGACCTGCATCTTTTATTTTCTCAGAGCATACGGCAGGAAATGAACTGGAGCAGGGAGAAAAGTAAGGCAAAGGGGTGAATTGCCTATGAAATCAGCAGAAACGAACGCCCCCATTCCGGCAGAACAAAATCTCTCCCTGCGGGAAATCTCCCTGAAGGGATGTTCCTGCCTGGGAAAGGGGCAGAACAGCACGGTTTACCAGCTTGATGAAGAACGCATCTTAAAGCTATACAAGCCTGCCCCCCATGCCCGCGACGCCATGGTACAGGAGCAGCGCAATGCTCAGGCAGCCTGCGCCCGGGGCGTGCCTACGCCCAAAGTATTTGAAGCAGTGCAGGCAGATGGCTGCTTGGGCCTGATATTTGAACTGGTGCAGGGAACCAGCCTGCGGGAAGCTATCGCCAAAGAACCTGAGCGCTTGACTCAGCTGGTTGCCCAAGGGGCCCAGCTGCTGCGCAGGCTCCACCGCCTGCCTGTGTCCCCCGGCACCTTCCCGGCTATGAGCGAAACATATCATGAGAGGGCAGATGACCTGGCAGACCTGCTTTCAGCAGCCGAGATTGGACTCCTGCACAGGATGATTGACTCCATTCCCGAGGGCAAGTCCTTTATCCACGGTGACTTCCACCGGGGCAATCTCATCCTGCGGGAAAAGCAGCTCATGCTCATCGATGTGGCAGATGTGAGCCTGGGGCATCCCCTTTACGATGTGCTGGGCACCTATATGCTGGGCATGCACCTGGTGAAAAACTATCCTGCCGCCCTGGCTGAGAAAATGGTGGGGTGGAAAAAGGAAATCATCAGCAAGGCCTGGGATATCTTCAAGAGAACTTACTTCCAGACCGAAGACCCTTCAGAGCTGGCGGAAATCGAAGCCTTGATGGAGGCCTACTGTCCCCTCAGATGGCTGACCTTCCTGAAACTTGCCCCCATGTCTGAAGAAATGCGCCGCCAGTCTGTTGAAGAGGCCCGGGAAAATTTCTTTCCCCATATCCCGGCGCACATAGAACGCTTCCGGTCCCGGCTGGAAGCCATGGGAAGGACACTATGAACAAAGACGCTTTCCTGCTGCGGGCAGCTTTCCGCAGCTTCATGAAGAAAATGGTGCTCAACAACCTCATGGCCTTTATGGGCTCCATTGTGAACGGCATTGTCATCAGCCGTTATCTGGGCCTCACGGCCATGGCGGCCTTCCAGCTGACCCTGCCCCTGGTCTTTGTCATCATGATCATCAGCCAGATTATTTCCCTGGGGGTGCAAAACAACTGCGCCAAGAGCATCGGCGCAGGTCATCAGGACGAGGCCTCAGGCTTCTATTCCACTGCCATCGCCTGCTGCCTGCCCCTGGCGGCCCTTATGGGCCTTGCCATTTCCCACTATGCAGGCCCCCTGGCCCTGGTGCTGGGAGCCGACGAAGCAGGGGCATGGCAGGAGGCGGCGGACTATCTGCGGGGCATTGCCCCGGGCCTTGCCCTGCTTGTCTTCCTGCCCATGCAGGTGGCGGTTTTCTTCCTGGAAGGGCTCTCCAGATACGCCCTGTGGGCCATTGCCGTGCAGACCATGCTCAATGTGATTGGCGCCCTTGTGAACGTCCTCTGGGCAGGGGGCGGCATGTTCGGCATGGGGTTGGTCATGTCCCTTTGCTACCTGGGCTCCTTCAGCGTCATGGCCGCAGGGGGACTCCGGGAGCGGGGCTGCATCAACTTTTCCCTGGGAGCGGCCAAGCTCAGACACCTGCTGCCTATCCTCAGGATTGGCCTGCCCTCAGCAGCAGACAGGTTCTACAAGACGGCCCAGATGTATATCATCAACCTCATGCTGGTTTTCTCCGGCTCCGCCACGGCCATTGCCGCCTTTGCAGACCTCAACGCCCTGAACAACATCTTCAATCCCATCGTCAGCGGCGTGAGCGCTGCCGTCCTCACCATGGCAGGGGTACTGGCGGGAGAGAAGGACAGGGAATCACTCCACAGGCTCCTGCATCTGTCAGTGCGGGAAGCACTGCTGGTGGAAGGGCTCACGGCCCTGCTGGCCTTCCTGGCGTCCCCCCTGCTCATAGCTCTCTTTGTGAGCCCCGGGCAGGAGGGCTACGAAGAAGCTGTGACGGCCCTCAGAATTTTCATCCTGTACCTGCCCCTCTACGGCCTGAACAATCTCCTGCAGAAATACTATCTGGGCATCCAGTCCCTCAAGATGACCTACCTTACCTCTGCCCTGGACAACTTCCTCTACATCTGCCTGCTGGCGGTGGTCCTGGGCAGGGCCTTCGGCCCGCTGGGCATCTGGTGGTCCTTCCTGCTGGCAGAAATGCTCACCCTCCTGACCCTGCTCCTCATCATCGGCTGGCAGAGGAAGAAATGGCCTCCAGCCCTCTCTGACCTCATGTGCCTGCCCCCCTCCCTCACCGGGGACATTGCCGCCTGCAGCTGGTCGGCAGGCAGCATGGAAGAAGTCCTCACCGCCTCAGAGAAAGCCCGCCAGTTTCTCCTCCAGCAGGGGGAGAGAGAGGAAAGAGCCACCCTCCTGGCCCTGGCTATCGAGGAAATAGGCGGCAACATCATCCGCTGGGGCTTCACAGAGGGAAAGAAGCACCGCATAGATATCCGGGCCGCCAAAGGTGAGCACTGGGTGCTGCGCATCCGTGACAACTGCCCTCCCTTCAATCCCAAAAACTGGCTGGCCCTGCACGCAGAGGACGACAAGACAGCCAATATCGGCATCCGCACCATTTGCGGCCTGGCCAGGGAAGTCCGCTACTCCCGCACCCTGGGCATGAACTATTTATTCATAGAACTGAACTGATCAAAGGAGTGTATTTACATGAATATGAAGAAAACCTTTGCCACCACAGCCGCCCTTCTCGCACTCTGTGCAGGCTCTGCCTGCTGGACGGGGCCTGCCCCCGCCCCCTGGGTTCCCGTCGCCCAGGCCGCCGAAGCTCCGGAATGGCAGGACGATATAGACAAAGCCGCCTGGGACGATGAGGAGGCTTTCAATATCTCCATCGGCAAGTCCATAGCAGACTCTGTTGCCCTTCTCCAAAAGGAAGGCTGGAAACGGGTACAGAACGAAGATACTGTCTTCTATATCAAGAAAAAAGTCGACTATTACCTGACCATCGCCCTCCATCCCGACAAAGGCGCCCCGAGCAAGGTAGGCAGCTACCGCATCAGAATCTACGCCAAGACACAGGAACTGGCCGATGAGATGTATATGCGGGCAGAAAAGAATTTCTCCTACAACTTTGGCCGCCCCAATGTGAAGAAAGGAACTACCAATGGCACCTGGTTCCTCTCTGACACCTATGCCGTCACTGTGGAATACAATGAGTACGACGCCCGCATGCCCATTGTGAGGGACTACTATCCCTATGAAGTGGTAATCAGGCGGGATGTAGGTGACTACAAGAAATTCTTCCAGGCCATCAAGAAATGAGGGAAAATATGAAACTCCAACCCATAGGCGTATCCAACCGCCTTTTCTACTACATGTGGGGCGGGGAGCAGGCGGCCTTTGACATCTGCTTCCGCTTCGCCTTGCAGGAGGAGCTTGATGCGGAACTGCTCAAAGCCTCTGCCGCCCAGGCACTGACGAACTTCCCGGAGTTCGCCATCCGCCCGGTGCTCCACCAGGGCACCGTCTGGGCCATAGAAAATCATGCTCCCCTGCCCTTTGCCCCCGAGGGCGGAGCCCCTCTCCTGTACGGCACAGAAGAAACTGACGGCTATCCCTTTGTCTTCCGCACAGAGGAGCGGGGCTTCTCCTTCTCCTACTTCCACGGGCTGGCAGACTTCCACGGCATCTGGGGCTTCCTGCGCACCCTGCTGTATCACTACGCCCGGGGCAGAGGGCTGCCGGTGGAGGCAGGAGAGGGCATGAGACTGGCGCCGGACTATCCCGCCGACGAACTTGAGCGGCTGGACCCTTACCGGAGGTTCCGGGAGGAAATAAGCCCGGAACCCTCTGCCGCCCCTGCCGCCTTTGAGATTCCGGAGAAGGGCTATCCCCCTGAGACAGATTACTGCACAGGCTATGAGCTGCGCTGCCCTCTGGGGGATTTCCTCTCCGCTGCCAAGGCTCATCAGACCTCCGTGTCGGCTTTCATCGCCCTGACCGCCGCCAGAGCTTTGTCCTCTGTCTATGAAGTGGGAGACAAGGACATTGCCATCATGCTTTCCGCAGGCATGCACCCATACTACCAGACCAGCACCGCCGTGAATTTTTCCGATGCCCTTGCCCTGCGCTATGACAAGACCCTGAGGGAACTGCCGCCGGACCAGCAGGGAGCAGCCCTCAAGGCCCAGCTGAAAGCACAGCTGAACAGGGAACACTTTGCTCCCCTCATAGCAGGGAAGGCAGCTATGGTAGACGGCTTCACCAGCTCCGGCCTGGATATCTGCCAGTGGAACCATCGCTTTGCCACGGCGCCCAAAGAGCCTGCCGCCGTCACCTTCTCCCTCACCTATCCCGGCAGCCTTGACCCCGGCCCCGCCTTCAAGCCCCTGCTGCAGGAAGTCACCCGCCTGATCTGCATCAGGAGATTTGGTGATTTTGGCCTGGCTGCCTCCACCTGCGGCGACACCATGTATATCCGCTCCTGCCAGAGGTTCGACTCCCCAGCCATCCTCAAGGCCATGCAAAAGGAACTTGAGCAAGCAGGCCTAGAGGCGGACTTCAGCCAACTGCCGGATTACCGGGGCAATCAGATGGTTCCGGAGAAGCTGCTGCACATTTAAAAAGTTAAGGAGAACACCATGGCCAATTACCTTGTTTCCATCGTGACACCCTTTCATAACGTAGACCCCAAGCTGTTCCGCTACGCTTACGAATCACTGCAGAAGCAGACCCTGGACTTTTCCTGCATCCAGTGGATCGTGGTGCTGCACAATACCGAGAGCAGCCTCAAGGCCGCCGTACATGAAATGCTGGACGGCCATGAGAATATCATCATCACAGAACTGGACAATGACCTGCACACCCCCTCCAGCCCCCGGAATTTCGGCATGAAGCTGGCCACGGCTCCCTTTTTGGGCTTCTTGGATGCAGACGACGGCTACACGCCTGAATGTCTCCAGACAGCCCTCTTGCACCTGCAGAGAACCCAGTCAGACCTGGTGGTCTTCCGCCGGGAATACGAAATGGAAACCGAGGGGCTCATGCCTGCCACGGAAATCGTCCTCTGGGACCAGACCCAGGCGGAGATTGTCATGGACAGGGAGCAATGGGACGACAAGAAGATGTTCGGCGGCCTTTTCTGGGGCATGGTGACCTCGCGGCTCTATAAGCGGGATTTTTTGACCCGACACAATTTCACCTTTGACGAGACCGTGCCCTTCACCGAGGATGTGCTCTTTCTCATCGAAGTTTACGGCAAGGCGGGCCGCGTCTGCTACCTGCCCCAGCTCATAGGCTACCACTACTTCATCAACAGCAAGTCCCTGGTGCAGAGCATGACAGAAAAAGACGGAGAGACCTTGGTGTCCTACGCGGCAGGCTTCAAGAAAATCTTCGACGCCGCCTACAACAACGGCATCTATATAGACGAGCTCATGGCCCTCTTGCTCTCCACCTTCTCCATGGTCATGCTCAATTCCAAGCAGCTGACTCTCGTCCACCGCCGTGAAATCAAGGAAATCCTGGAGCCATACGTCCACGAGATACGCCTGCTGCCCGCCACCAAGCTGATTTCTGCCGAAGAGGCCCGGAAGTGCTACACCCTGCCCAGGGAAGTCATCCTGCACCCGGAGAACTTCGACCAGGGCGGTGCCATCAAGGAAATCATGGACGGCCAGGGCATCCTGCAGGAAATCCTCTCCCGGAACAAGGACACGGACTACGGGCGCCGCTACAACTTCGCCAGCCTCCGCAGCGCCAAAGGGTATCAGACCAGAGTGCCTGTGAGCAGCTATGACACCTACGGGCCCCTGGTGCGGCTCCAGACCCAGATTGGCGAGAGCGGTATCTTCGTCTCTGATGCCATCCCCTGCTACCTGCTCACCTCCGGCAATTCAGGCGCCCCGAAGCTCCTGCCCGCCACCCGTGAGCACCTGGCCCGCTATGAGGAGGAATTCGCCCAGCTCCTGCGGGGCAAGATAACCATCCTGCTGGGAGAGAGCCTGCCCCAGGAAAGGCGCTACAACGACCAGGCCGCCCTGAACACCATTTTCGGCAGGCTCATCGAAGATTTCTGCTACCGCGACCAGCAGCGGCTGGGGGTCAGCCATGCAGGCTTCACCGCCCCCAGGGAACTGCTCTTCCCTCCCAAGGCCATGGACACCCTTTACCTGCGGCTGTACTTCGCCCTGAGCGAGCAGCGGGCAGAGCAGCTTTTCGCCCCCTTTGCCTGGGGCGTGCTGGAGGCCTTCTCCTTCCTGGAAAGCCACTGGCAGGAACTGGTCAAAGACCTGACCGAGGGCACCATTTCCAGTAACCTCGACCTGCCCAAAGACTACCGCCAGCAGCTGGAAAGGTGCCTCATCCCCGACCCGGAGCGGGCAGAGGCCCTCAGGGAGGTTTTCGCAGAGGGCTTCCACCGTCCCGTGGCCACCCTGATCTGGCCGAAGCTCAAAAAAATCATCGCCATCGGCACCGGCAGCCAGGCCATCTATCGTGATGCCCTCAGAAGATACATCGGCGACCTCCCCTGGGACAATGGTTTCTTCGCCTCTTCGGAGGCCCTGCTGGGCAAGAGCGTGCCGGGTACGGATGAATACGAGCTAGTGACGGGGAAGAATTTTTACGAGTTCCGCCCCTTCCCGGAAAAACCGGACAACCACGATCACCCGCTCCTGCTCAGCCAGGTGCAGGAGGGAAAGCAGTACGAGCTCATCCTCACCAACAGGGCGGGGCTCTACCGCTACGCCACCGAGGACATCCTCGAAGTCAGGAGCCTCACCGAAGGCCGCCTGCACTTTGCCTTCGCAGGCAGGAAATCCGAAGCCCTGCCCCTGCCCGGCGGACTTCTCTGGGAAAGGGATGTCTATGAAGCCATCAAAAAAGGCGCCAAAGCACTCTCCCTTGCACCCACAGATTTTTCCTATTTCCTGAACGAAGAAAACACCCTCACCCTCATGCTGGAGATCCCAGGAGCAAAAGCCCCCGCAGAAGCTCTGGCCGCCACTCTGGACGAGGCTCTCTGCGAGGAATGCCCCGCCTATGCCAAAGCCCGGCAGAATGGCCAGCCCGCCTGCCAGGCGCTCTACCTCTCCCCCGAAAGCCACCTGCTCTATCGGGACATCCAGCGCTTCAAGCACAAGACAGCCCCCGACCAGATCAAGCCCGCCCACTTCCTGGGCACCCGGGAAAAAATACGGTTCTTCATGGGGCAGGTAGAGAGATAAATAAAAGAGGCGCATTGATGCAGCGCCTCTTTCTTTTTTGCTAATGATCCATTATGAAGTAGCAAGACCGTTTATACGTTCGTTCAAACCTCCGAGGCCCCCCTCACAACCTAGAACTTTGTCGTAGATATTTTTGTGTATAGGCGCAAACGGCAAAACATCGACCACATACCCGTTCACCCTCATAGAAACCGAGAATTTGCTTCATTCTAGCAATCTGTGTTTCCTTACATACATGTGCGCGGAGTATTTCCTCGCGCAGCATTCCGGCTGTCCAATTTGTTCCAATAATTGCATTTCCTGGGCACGCCTTCACACAAAGCTGACAGTTACCACAGCGGCTTTGGGTAACAGGCTTTGATGGTACAAGAGGCGCATCCGTCAGCAGTCCCGATAACCGTACTGCACTGCCATATTTTTCCGTGACCAGTAGGCAGCTCTTTCCAATCCATCCTAATCCTGCTTTAGTTGCCACTGTTTTGTATGGAAACGCAGTGCGTAAATCATCATTTACATAAAGACATTTCTTTGTGTAAGCACGCGCATTGTAACCCTGTTCGCGCAGATACTCTGCACCTGCTTCAACCATATTATCCAGTTGCTCATTTAGTGTATGGTACATTTGATAGTATTCCATGGTTGGCACCGTTCTTATGTTTTCAACTATGTACGCAGGAACAGGAATAGCTACAGCCACCCCGCGATTCATTCCGTCTACTGCAAATCCATCCATATCGGCTACACCAATCAGTTTTGCACCTTTAGCTTTCAACAGGGTCATGAGATTATCCTGCAACATAGTGTTTATCCCCCTATCTGCTTAGGACATACTGAAAAATATCAATACATACTTCAGCACGCTCTATGCTATTTTTATAACCAAACTCAACAAAACAATGTTAAAGTTTTTAATAAACTTTGCTGCTCACTAATTGCTCGCGGCAAGCCGAGTAGGGATAAGCCCTCACCAAGCAAGCGGTCATCACAATAGCTACTACAGATGGATGTAGCACTACACCCTCTATCCCATAGGCTATTCGCTATTTGGGAATACTTTAAGTCTTTTTTCTGATTTCAAATAGGCGGCTTTTGCCGCTGAGCGAGATTCCCTGCGCCAACTTTGTACATTTTTACGAGCCGAAAGATGATGTCTCCGTCATTCCGCTAAAGAACGAGGCTCTTTTCTCGGTTCAACCTTTCTAAAGTTCAGTCTTCGTAGGTTCGTCACATCTATTATAGCATTGTTTTAACATTTTTGAATAGTTTGATTATAATTGTTTACTATACTTGCTGTTTGCCAAAAACTGATAATTTTGTATCCTAAACGAAATCACCCACATTGACTACAATGACTAGAATAACTATAATATGACTAGAAAGAGGTGATCGCCATGCTTCACAAGGAAAACGAATACACAGAATACAAGCGCGAATTGACTGACGGCCTAAAAAAGGAAGTTCTGGCCTTTGTCAATGCCCACGGCGGGTCAATCTATATTGGCGTCGACAATGACGGAACAGTAGTTGGCGTACAGGATATAGACCAGACTATGCTCCACATAGCCAGTATGCTGCGGGATTCTATTCATCCTGATGTGATGATGTTCGTTGCTATTCGCAGTGAGGAGATTGAGGGCAAAGACATCATACACCTCTATATTTCTGCCGGCTCCAATAAACCATACTACCTCATAAAAAACGGACTAAAACCTTCCGGTGTATATGTCCGGCAGGGGAGCGCCTCCGTCCAGGCATCCGCCGAGCAAATCCGACAGATGATCAAGTATGCTGATGGTGATGTTTTCGAGGATTCCCTTTCTCTCGACCAAAACCTGACCTTCCAAAAGACTGCCTCTGTCTTCCAGAACAAAGGTATGAAATTCCAGGAAGCCCAGTTCATTTCCCTGGGCCTCACAAACAGGGACGGACTTTTCACCAATCTTGGACTGCTTCTTTCCGACCAGTACCCCTTTTCCATCAAAGCCGCTGTCTTCCAGGGCAATGACCAAAGCCAGTTCAAGGACAGGCGGGAGTTCACCGGGCCGCTGCTCTCTCAGCTGGAGGACTGCTATGCCTATATGCAGCTAAACAATCAGACCTCTGCAGAGTTCCACGGACTCTACAGACAGGATTCCAAAAGCTATCCAGAAGAGGCCTTGCGTGAAGCCCTGTTGAACAGCCTTGTCCACCGGGACTATTCCTTCAGCGCCAGCAACATAGTGGGCATCTACTCTGACCGCATGGAGTTCACTTCCATTGGCGGCCTGCTGCCCGGCATCCACAAGGACGATATAATGCTTGGTATTTCTGTCTGCCGCAACCCAAAGCTAGCGAACATCTTCTACCGGCTGGAACTCATCGAAGCCTACGGCACCGGCCTGCTGAAAATACAAAGCGCCTATAAGAGCAGCTTCTCACAGCCGGAATTCATCACCAGTACCAACGCTTTCAAGGTCATCCTGCCACATCTTGACCAGCAGCCTTTCTTGCTCAAAGACCCCCCCGACCAATCATCCGAAAGCCGTCTGCTTGAATTTGTCCAAAAGAAAAAATCCATCAGCCGTCAAGAAGCTGAAGATTTCTTGGAAGTCAGCTTGTCTACCGCCACCCGCACCTTGCATGCACTCATTGAGCAAGGGAAAATCCAGCGGACAGGCAGAGGGAAAAATACCAAATATCAGTTTTCTGGCCCGCAACACTGATACAAGAGATACCGGCAATCACGTCCTCTACCGCACCACCCCCGTTTTCCTGCCCAGGGAGCTGATAGCCCACGGCATAAAGCTGGAAGCCCTGTCCGTAGAGGACGGCGGCGCCGGCCTCTACTTCCACGTCTTCTGCCATAACGTCCAGCCGGGAGTGGATATAAACTACCAAACGGGAGACAGCAGGAAGAGGCTGCAAAAGTACGAATGAAAACAAATTGCCAGCAAAAGATGCAGGCCCGCCCTCAAGGCGAGCCTGCATTTTGCATATTATTTTCCATCTACGTCCATCAGTTCTTCATCGCTCTCTATAGCCTCAGTGAGCCTCTGGCGGAAAGCCTGCAGAGGTATGAGGTCTTCCTCATTGGGCTCCATGCCCTGCAAGTGCAGAGGCAGGGACTGGGGAGGGTGCCTCATATCTATGGGCAGCTCGCTGCACAGCTGATAGACGGAAGGATAGACCAGCTTCAACGCCAGGAAGCTCTCTCCTGCCCTGTCCTGCCATCTCTCCACCACCAGCTTGCCGCCGATGGGGACTTCCTGCTCGATGGATTCCGGCAGGCTGTTTTCCCTGACCCCCAAAGCCCCCATCACCGTGGCCACATTCGTATCATGGCCGCAGAGGAAGGTGAACTTTCTTCCAGGGGCATTCAGTTCCTGCAGGAAGACTTCCAGCAAAGGCCGCGCCAGGGCTCTTGCAAAAGTGGGCATCCGGCGGTAGACGTGGATTCCCGCCTCCTTCACGGCCGCGATGTCCTGCCACTGCCTGAAACTCAGCTCATGGCCAAAACTCGCCCTGCTGTCTCCCAGTTCATAATACTGCAGGGAGAGGGCATCACAGGCCGTCATCAGGGGACGGATAGAGCCGCCCAGATGCAGTCCCTCCTTCACTGTCACCTGCAACTCGTCATTTTCCACCGCCGGGTTATCCAGCGCTATCGCCGCCGCCTCAATACCGGGGGCTACTCTCCTGGTCAGGGCCTCACTCCCCCCCAGGGCAGCCAGCTCCTTCTTCAGCTCCCTGTCAAAAGCAGCCGAGTGCCCAGAAAGATCTCCCCAAAACAAAGGGTCAGGCTCCCCCACTTGGCCTTCGTATTTCACAGGCATCTTCTCACCGGGGAACATCCCATCTGCAAAATGACGGGCGGTGCCCAGGGTGCGCTGGAGAGCATTGGCATAAAAGAGGATTTCCCCCTCCCCCGGCTGGCAGCCTGCGGGCAGCAGGCCTTCCTGCTGCAGGCAGCTGCGGGCGTACGCTCCCATGCTCTCTTCCAGCTGCCCCCCATGCACAGTCAGCTCTCCGCTGGGCACCCCGAAATCATGCCACTGGTGGGGCGTTATCCCAGAGAGGGTGCCGCTGTCCACCAAAGGCGCCCGGATATTGTGCCGGGACAGCACCAGGACCTGCACCAGGTCATAATTTTCCTGCAGCCCCCGCGCTTCCGCCAGGGGCAAGGCTGCGAAGCAGAGCAGAGTTATGAGCAGTAAAAATATCTTGCGGAAATTCATGAAATACTCCTTCCTGCGGCCATGTTTCACCCTTTCCCCATGCTCCTCTCATAGAAGAAGTTTGCCAGGGTGTCCAGCAGCTCTGCTTTCTTGGTGGATTTCAGTATGTAGCCGTCAGGGCGCTGCTTGATGATGCGCATGACGCTTTCCCGGTCGTTGATGCCCGTCAGAAAGATGATGGGAATCCTGGCGGTGACGGGATTTTTCTGGATGCGCTCCATCACCTCATAGCCATCCATCTCCGGCATCTCATAGTCCAGCAGTACCAGGTCCGGCTGCTCAACAGCCAGATAGTCCAGGGCCTCCTCCCCGGACTGCAGTCCCTCTACATCATAGGCGTTCTTAAGCCAGCGGGTCATGATGGCCAGGAAATCCTCATCATCATCTACGATAAGCACTTGCTTGCGCCGCCTGTATTCCTGCTGCCTTTTGGCCAGTATCACCACATCTGCCGCCAGCTTCTTCATATCCACCGGCGCGATGTAGGTGCGGGTGATGCCCGCCCCCTCGGGCAGGGCCTTCATTTCCTCCAGGAAATCCTTGCTGCCCAAAAGGCACAGGGATTTCTTGCTGTCCCGGCAGAGACTGGCCAGGTATGGCACCAGCTTCCTGGCTTCGCTGCTGTCCTCAGCCGGGTTATAGACGAAAATCTCCGCCTCATGGCGGCAGCGGTTCACTTCCTCCAGGTCTTCGGCCACCTTCAGCACCTGGAAGCCAGCCTCCCGCAGATTGTTTTCCACTGCCCGGTCCACCAGGTACTGCTTCTTCTCTATGTATATGACTTTCTCCATAGTCCCACTCCTCCCGAAGGGCAGATTATCTCTTTGCACACTTCGCCAAAGCCCACCCAAATCCTGCACCTGGCTGAATATTTTGCCTGTAGAAAAATTTGCACAATGGCTTTATAACTCGGAATAAGATGTCCCCCACCTGTATAAGTGGAGTTGGCGAATATCATAACAGGCTGGATTGCATATCTCCCGCCTCGTTGAAAGGCCAAGAAGAAGCTTTGTCTATCGACAAAGCTGGAACAATTGCCTTATAATTATATTAACGACATAAATCAAACTAAACACGAGGGAGGTACTACCCATGTTCAACGGCAACTATGAGCTGGGCAGCGAGGCTTTCAAGGTGGTGGAGGAAATCGGGCGGCACATGCCCGGGGGCTTCTTCATCTACAAGGCTGAGCAACCCGAAGAGATCCTCTATGCCAACAAGACAGTCTTTGAAATCTTCGGCTGCCAGGACCTTGCGGAATTCCAGGAACTGACGGGCTATACCTTCAAGGGCATGGTACACCCCGATGACTATAAAGCAATCTCCAGCTCCATCGATGAGCAAATAGAAAAGAGCAGCGAGGGCATGGACTATGTGGAGTACCGCATTATCCGCCGGGACGGCAAGGTTCGCTTGGTAGACGACTACGGCCATTTTTCCAATACAAAGACCCACGGCGGCGTCTATTTCGTCTTCATATCAGACATCACGGAAAAAAGAGAGCGCGTCAAAGAGGAAGCCGAGGCCCGCATCAGACAGCAGCAGCTGGAGGAAAAAATCGCCCTGCAGGAAAGGCTGTTGGAGCAGAGCGAGGCCACCCGCCAGGCCCTCAAGGCGGCAGAGGAAGCCAACCGCGCCAAGACGAATTTCCTCTCCAACATGAGCCACGAGATACGCACCCCCATCACCGCCATCCTGGGCATGAACGAGCTGATACGCCGGGAGAGCCACGACAAGAACATCCTGGAGTACACCCACAATATCGGCGCAGCGGGCACCAGCCTCCTGAGCATCATCAACGACATCCTGGATTTCTCCAAGATCGAGGCGGGCCGCATGGAGCTCATCGAGGCAGAGTACGACACCCGCACCTTCATTTCAGACCTTGCCAATCTGGTGAAATTCCGCCTGGAGGAAAAGGGCCTGATTTTCCGGCTGGAAATCGACCCCAGCCTGCCCACCCGGCTTTTCGGTGACGAGCTTCGCCTGAAGCAGGTCATCACCAACCTGCTGACCAATGCCGCCAAGTACACAGAAAAGGGCACCGTGACCCTGAAAATGCAGGTGACCCATAAAAAAGGCCACGATGTATCCATCGAGGTGGCGGTGAAAGATACGGGCATCGGCATCAAAGACGAGGAACTGGGCAAGCTGTTCTCAGCCTTTGACCGGCTTGATGTCATCCGCACCCGCAGCATCGAGGGCACCGGGCTGGGCCTGGCCATCAGCTCCCGCATGCTGAAGCTCATGGGGGCCGACCTGCAGGTGCAGAGCACCTACGGCCAGGGCTCCGTCTTTTCCTTCACCGTGGGCCAGCAGATAGTGGACAGCACAGAGATAGGCGAATTCGACCTTGGCAGCACTCCCATCATCGGCGAGACAGTCAAGAAGCATCTCAGCTTCCTGGCCCCCACGGCCCGGGTGCTGCTGGTAGACGACACCCCCCTGAACCTGAAGGTGATAGTGGGGCTCCTGAAAAAGACCCAGCTCCTCACAGAGACAGCTGCCAGCGGCCGGGAGTGCATCGAGAAATTCGGCGCTACGGACTACGACATCATCTTCCTGGACTACCGCATGCCGGAAATGGACGGCATCGAGACCCTGAAAAAGCTCTACGAGCTTTACCCGGAAAAAGCCAAAGCCACCCCCATCGTCTGCCTCACCGCCAGCGCCATCGCCGGTGACAGGGAGCGTATGCTGAAAGCAGGCTTTGACGACTATCTGCCCAAGCCCGTCAATATCCTGGACATGGAGCGCATGATGATACACTACCTGCCCAAGGAAAAGGTGCAGCTGGTGACAGAGGAAGGGACAGCAACACCGCCCCCAGAGGAAACTTCGGATATCCTGCCCACTGCCCTTTTCGAGCTGGAAGCCATCGACCCCGTGTCCGGCATCGAATACTGCGGCAGCGAGGAAGACTACATGGAAACTCTCTCCATCTTCTCCGCCTCCATCGGCTCCAAGTCCAAGAAAATCGAAAAAGCCTGGCAGGAGCAGGACCTCAAGAACTACACCATCCTGGTCCACTCCCTGAAAAGCACCTCCCGCATCGTAGGCGCCAAATCCCTCTCAGACCTTGCCTTCCAACTGGAAATGGCAGGCAAGGAAGCAAACAACAGCCTTATAGCAGAAAAGACCCCCGGGCTGCTGGAAATGTACAGAAGCCTGCAGGAGCCTTTGGAAGAGATTGTGGAGGCGTGGGAAGATAAATAAGGATACGAAAAAGGAGGCCTTGCGGCCTCCTGTATTTACAAATGGTGCTCGCCGAGGGATTCGAACCCCCGACCCCCTCCATGTGACGGAGATGCTCTAGCCAACTGAGCTAGGCGAGCAAATGGTGGGGTTAACAAGATTCGAACTTGTGACCTCCTCGATGTCAACGAGACACTCTAACCAACTGAGCTATAACCCCATTGCTGAACACAAGAAATATAATACACGGTTTCGATGGCAATGTCAAGAAAAAATTTTCATTTTCCTAAAAAGCGAAAAGCCGCAGGGTTAACTACTCCCCACGGCCTACACCATCTCGTTACTAGACTTTATGCCCTAATTATATGACTCGTTGCCACTTATGTCAACAAGTGTTATAATGTAAACAAAAGAAGCCTCCTGCTGCGAACAGGAGGCGGGCTACTGGTAAACGGTCAGCCCTCAACTCTTTTGTATAATCCAAAGATTAACCGCCAGAGTTTGCGAGACTACGGGCGGTTATTTCTTTCTGTTGTTGACGGCAAGGATAATCAGAAGAATCAGTAACAACTGAAGCGTCATGTTGTCCATACCATCACCTCCCATCTGCCGATCGACCACGCGCTTTGAACGCCAGCTTTGATGAGAGGACTAACCGCCTACCGTTTTTGTAGCTTAGAACTATTGTACTAAAATATTACTTCGCTGACAATCAAGAATTTCCATGGCTGATGAGGTGATAGTATGGCCGACCTTACCAAGCACGGTGCCAGACGCCTGAGACGGCGCATCTCCACCAGCATGCCCAGCGATAAAGAATATCTGCAACGGGTCTTGAAATATGGCCTCCGTGAGGAAGATGTAGAAGGAGACCTGGCCGGCTTCCTCAGTGCCAAGAAGTTACAAAACGGCCCAAGGCACGAGTGTGTGATATATGCCCAAGCTATGCATATCTTCACCAAAGACCAACGTCTGGTGACGGTCTACCGTCTGCCAGCAAACCTGATTCCGGAAGCAGACAGGACAGGGGCGGAAAAGCACCGCAGAGTAAAGGCTGAGAGCAGTGAACGGAGGAAACAGAAGGAGCAATCGCATAGGGCGAAATATCTGGCCAAGAAAAGGAAGGCGTGGCTAGAAGATTATGAAACAGAGATAAACTTGCGTTTTTGAGCATATCAACTTCTACCTGACATCTGTTCCTCAGGTTTCACACACTTGCTTATAATATCACGTCATGGTTATATTATTTTTCTAACAGATAAATATTACAATCCAAATATGCAAAGGATATTAGGATATTGCATAAAGAAGCCTCCCGGAGTCGTTAACCGGGAGGCTATTTTCGTGTCTCCATGCACGCCTATGTCAGACAATCTCACTCATAGACGCTGACGCCCTCCACGTACCAGTCGAAGGCATTCAGCATCTCATCATCCGACATGGAGGCTCCTTCGGTGATGCGAAGGCTGCCCTTATTGTCCTTGATGGGCCCGTAAAATACATCAAAGCCACGTTTGCTGAATTTATCGGTGACGTCCCGCACCAGCGCAGCGGTGTCCGCAGACACCTGGGGAGAAAGGGGAGACAGCTTGACCATCCCTTCATCCTTGTAAGTCCAGACCTGCCTGCCGTGGAACTTGCCCTGCAGGCAGTCCATTATCTGCTCACGGTAATAATGGCGCCAGTCCCATTCACAGGCCACCAGATATGTATTGGGAAACAGTTCCCGATTGTCCGTGTGATAGCCGATGGACCATATACCCCTGGCATCTGCCTCCTGATGGGGGGCCATGGAATTGGTGTGGACTGTCACCACATCAATGGGGAAAGCGTCCAGCAGTTTCCGGCAGGACTCCAGGGCCGGTGCATCAGCCGTCCATGACTTGCAATAGCTCACGTGCACCACAGCATCCGGTCGTACCCGCCTGACCCCCAGGGTGAAGGCATTGATGCCGCGAATCACCTGCGAATTAGGGAAAGCTGCAATATAGCCCAGTTCCCCGGTCTTGGTCTGCTTCCCCGCCACAATGCCTGACAAATATCTTGCCTGATACATGCGCCCAAAGAACGAGGAATAATTGTCCTGATGATAAGTGCCCCCTGCGTGCAGGAAATAAATTTGCGGGTATTCATCAGCAGCCATTTTCATAGCCTTGCCATAGTCAAAGCTGCAGCCGATGATGATCCGGCATCCCTCTTTTTCAATCAGCTCCTTGATGTCATCATAGCAATCCCCAGGAGCATTCTCCTTGTAGATCATTTCCAGGTTCAGTTCATCCTTCAGGGACTCCAGGGCCTCATAATGGGATTGGCACCAGCTCCTGTCCTGGCACTCCCCGCTGATAAACACGCCGATTTTGGTAGTCCTGGCCATCACATCCTTATCCGTCTGGGACCTTTGAATGGTCAGAATCCCTCCCACGGCCACCAATAAGAAGATGAGTGCAATCAAAAATAACTTTTTCATAGCGCATCCCTTTTCCGCCCAGCTGTAAACCGACTACACCCATAACATTCGCCCCTCCCCCCTGAAGAATCCTTCTTTTCCTCCAAATTTTTCATAGCCACTCATGTCCACAGATGATATAATCTTCTCGTTGCAATCTACGCATATTGTTCGGAGGAGGAATAGTCTGATGAAAAGAATGTTTTTGTCCCTGGCGCTCCTGTTGCTGCTCTCTGCAGCCCCTGCTCAGGCAGCCCAGTGGATTCCCTGGCCTGCACCGGAAAATACCAACGGGGAGCAGGCGCGGTTCAACAGGTTCTTTGACAAGGAAACGGTGCGTTTTCTCTACAAGGACGGAGATATCCAGAGCATTTACTTCTGGTGCAAGAACGTGCCTGTAAACGAGTCAAAACTAGACCATTTCATCACTCTGAACTGCATCAATATCAACAAGAACGGCGCGGAGAATACCAATGTGGCAGAATACTTCTCCCTGTTCACCATGCGGAGCAAGGACGGTCAGAGCCTGGCAGACAAGCATGAGAGCTGGACTTTCTTCGGTGAGAACAACGGCACCACCCTCAAGGGCATGGACGTGATCTTCGAGGAGCTGAAAGCCGACACCGATGAGGAGAGACTCACCCGGGTCATCAGCAGCCCTCTTGATGTGCAGAAAGAGGTACTGCCTGAGAGCGTATTTTAATAAAAAAATAAAGGGGACAGGCTTTTGCGGCCTGTCCCCATATTTTTATGCTTCTATCCTTCTCCAACTCCGATGGTCCCCCTTCCCAGAGGGGAAGGCTTTTTTGCAGCCTCCCTCCAGAAAAGGTTTGTGCATAATGGTAGGGAATTATTATATTTTCCAGACGATATTCCTTTCGTCCGGGAAAATATCAACTGTACGCTCCGGCATCAATAAGGTGCCGTCTACGAAGTGTGTGAATTCTTTCATTACTGCCCTCTCCAGGAGGGCCTTGACATCCTCATAATTGCTCCAGAATACGAAATAATAATGGTTATCTATGGAGCCTGGCAGGCGAACCTCCCCTCCGGGTGTGAGGTATACATAAGGTTCGTCTGCCGCCAGCTCGAAATAAGCCCGGAGCCTTCCTTCATCATCCTTCCCCCCATGAATGACCGCTTTTTCCCCGTGCGGCATTCCCGATGAGGCGCCTGTTGGAGATATGCTCCTGCACTCGCTGTAGGACCGTAAATCTTTTAGCCCTGTAACAGGAGCATATAGCTTCCGCCCCACCCCAGAGGTTCTTGGACAGATATTGAAGGAAGAGAGCGTGGAGACTAAAATCACATTTGCCACCGTGCTGGCGAAGGAAATTCAGTCCCTCCGGCAGGAGGCTTTCCCGGTGGCGTAGAATTGTTAAATTTGGGAGTATTGCACTCCTTTGCATAGACACATCTCAAAATTGCCCCTCGTGTCAGAGATGTTCCAGTCTATATGCATCATCTTTTTTCATCTGTGAGCCATATAATGAACGTAGGCGGTCTTAGTCTCTTTCTTGCGCCTTACGCTGATGGGAACGCGGCTGCCGTCCTTCATGATGAACTCATCATCATCCATGCGCCGCACCTGTTCCATATTGATGATGATGCGGTGGTGGCACTCGATGAACCTGCTGTCCCCGGACAGGAGGTCCAGGACACGGGCATAGGTCAGGCGCGCCTGCACTGTCTCATCCACCAGATGGAAGGAAAGGGTATGGGAAGCACCTACCTCCACATAGACGATTTTCCGCAGGGGAATGGCTATATCCCTGCCCTCAACGGGTATGGTCACGGTGCGCTCGCTGGTCATCATCCCCCGGAACACATGGTCAAGGGTGTGGTTGAAGTCACCACTGTTCTCTGCCAAAGGCTTCATGAGATAACCCGAGGCAAAGACCCGATACCCCTCCAACAGGTGGTCCTGGCTGGTGGTGAGAAAGACAATGGGTACGCGCTCATCCTTCATCCGCACAGCCTCCGCTGCTTCCATGCCGGTCATCTTGTCCATGTAGATGTCCAGCAGCAGCAGGTCAAAGCGCCCCGGGTCAAATACCGAAAGAAGTTCCTCTGCGTTCTTGAAGGTGGCAATAGACAGGTCGTTCATGACCTCAGGATGACGGGAAGAAAGATACCGCAGCAGGTAATCCTCTGCCATCTGCAGATCCTCTACTCTGTCATCGGCAATGGCAATATGCATCTGTGCCCCCTCCTCTTAATCGTCTCTTAATTAAGCCAAAATTTCTGTTTATTGCTCTTATTCTCACATCAACAAAATAACATAAGTCAAGTCAAATTGAAAACAAGCTCCTCAGAATTTATACAGCCCTGCTGCCCACGGTGATGGTGGCCGGCTTCGTAACCCTCATTGCCGATGCCGCCCTCTGGCATTCCTGGGAAGAGCGAATTGGCAGGCTGCTGCTGCCCGTGGCTTTCTTCCTTTCCTATCACTATATCCTGGGCACCAGCCGCCTGCTGTACAATAATGAGAATATCCGCCGCCGCTCGGAGCTGCAGCAGCGGGAAATTGCCTGGCTGCAGGAGGAACAGCAGCGGGTGGCCGACAGCCGTCAGCAGGCACAGCAGCAGCAGGAAAATCTCCTGCATACCTATGAGAAGCTGCAAGAATACATCGAAGGGGACCGCATCAGTGATGCCCTGGCCCTGATTTCCCAACAGGAAAAAATCCTGGCCTCCTCTGCTGTGCGTCCCTACACCGACTCCCCCATCCTCAACGCCGCCATTTCCATTTACCTACGGCGGGCGGAGGTCATGGGCCTCACCGTAGCCGCCAAGGTGAACCTGCCCAAGGAACTACATACCTCCGAGGACGAGCTGGCGGTGCTCATCTCCAACCTGCTGGAAAACGCTCTGAAAGCGGCGGCAGAGACAGGCAGGGGCGGGGAACTTTCCTTCATCCTCCAGCATATTGATGACCAGTGCGTACTGGAGATAACCAATCCCTGCTGCACTGTCCTGCGCCTGGACAAGGACGGCCTGCCCAAAACCACCAGGAAAGGCCACGGCCTGGGCATGATGTCCCTGCGCAATTTCCTGAAAAGATACCACGGCTACGCCGACTTCACCCAGGAAAGGGGCACGGTCTGCGTATCACTGTACTGGGAGGACACGCCATGCTGACTTTCGCCATCCTGCTGACCCTGAGCCAGATTCTGGCCGCCTGGCTCATCTTCACCAGAGAGGCCAGGAAGAAAAGCCAGCAGGAACACATCAATGACCTGCTGCGGCTCCAGCTGGAAGCATTGAAAAGGGAGACTGAGCACACCAAAGAGAGCATACAGGCCACCAAGATACTCAGACACGATTTGCGCCATCACTACCTGCTGATGTATACTTTGCTTAGTCAAGGGGAAAAGGATAAAGCGCTGGAGCATATTGATATGCAGCGCCAGGAACTGGAAAGGATGAAAGGCAATGCTGGAAACACCTAAAGGCAGCCGCCTGCACATCGGCATCTTCGGCCGGGTGAACAGCGGCAAGTCTTCTTTGATAAACGCCCTCACAGGGCAGGACCTGGCCGTGGTTTCGGAGGTGCCGGGGACTACTACGGACCCGGTGAAGAAGGCGGTGGAGCTGAGAGGAATCGGCCCCTGCCTCCTCATCGACACCGCAGGCTTCGAAGATGAAGGAGAGCTGGGCTCCCTGAGGCTGGACAAGACCAAGGATGCCGCCCGGGAGGCAGATATGGCCCTGCTGGTGGTGAGCGCAGAGGAAAAGCCCGGTGATGGCACCCCGGAAATGCGCTGGCTGAAAATCTTCCGCAAGCGTGGCACCCCAGTCATCCTGGTACTAAGCAAGACCGACCTTGACGCCCCCCTCACCTGGCAGGCCAAAAGCTGGCAGAGGCTCACGGGCCTAAGGCCTGTCTTGGTCAGCGCCCAGGAAAAGAACGGTCTCTCGGAGCTGATTGAGCAAATCAATGAGCTGCGGCCGGAGAACTACGACCTGGATGATATCACGGGAAACTTGGCCAAAGCCGGGGATAAGGTACTCCTCATCATGCCCCAGGATATAGAGGCCCCCAAGGGCAGGCTGATACTGCCCCAGGTGCAGACCATCAGGCATCTGCTGGACAAAGGGTGTCTGGTGAACTGCTGCAAGACCGGGGAAATGAAGGCCATGCTCTCTTCCATGAAGGCACCGCCGGATTTGGTGATTACAGATTCACAGGCCTTCAAGCAAGTGGAGGAGCTTTGTCCCAAAGAAAGCAAATTGACCTCCTTCTCCGTGCTTTTTGCAGGCGTCAAGGGAGATTTGCCCTTCTTCGTAGCATCAGCCAAGAAACTGGCTACTCTTGACCATACGGCAAGGATACTCATTGCCGAAGCCTGCACCCATCAGCCTCTCCACGAGGACATAGGCAGGGTGAAGCTGCCCCGGCTGCTCAGGAAGAAGCTGGGGGAGAAAATCACCATAGATATCGTAGGGGGCAAGGATTTCCCCGAAGATCTTTCTGGATATGATTTGATTATTCACTGCGGAGGGTGTATGTTTAATAGGAAGTACATGATGTGCCGCGTATGCCAGGCCCAGGGGCAGGGAGTGCCTATGACGAATTACGGGGTGGCGATTGCGGCACTGCTGGGGATACTTGGCAAGGTTGCCTTGCCAGAACAGTAAAAGCATTGCATGATCAGGCAATCTTTCCTATCTTCCTATGGCAAAATTAGAACAATTATGTTACAATGTAAACAGAAAAAACCTCCTGCGGCTAACAGGAGGCGGGCTACTGGTAAACGGTCAGCCCTCTGTACCTTTCTAGTTAATATACAAGATTAACCGCCCAGGTTTGGAAGACTGCAGGGCGGTTATTTCTTTATGACAATAACGATAAGGAGAATAAGAAGCAACTGAAGCGTCAAATTATCCATATCTGTCACCCCCTCTGCCGATCGACCACGCGCTTCTAACGCCAGCTTTGATGAGAGGACTAACCGCCTACCGTTCTGTAGCTTAGAACTATTGTACCAAAATAACGCCTTGCTGACAAACAAACATCTTGCCGTAATCAAATCTACGATAATTCACCAAAAGGGGATACAAGTATGAGCAGCTATGATCCTAAATCACTCAAAGCAGAAGAATTCATCAACCATGAGGAAATACTTGCAACACTGGAGTATGCGGAGGCCAATAAGGATAATTATGCCCTGATTGACGAGATACTGGAGAAGGCGCGTCCTGTGCCAGAGGGGACGGGGTGCCATTGCCGGGGACTTTCTCATCGAGAGGCTTCGGTGCTTTTAGCTTGCGATGCCCCGGCGCGGGTGCAGCGCATGTATGAGATTGCCGAGGAGATCAAGCAGGCTTTCTATGGCAACCGCATCGTGCTCTTTGCCCCTCTTTATCTTTCCAACTACTGCATCAACGGCTGCGCTTACTGCCCTTACCACAGGCAGAACAAGAACATCCCCCGGAAGAAGCTGACCCAGGAGGAAATCAAAGCCGAGGTCATCGCCTTGCAGGATATGGGCCACAAACGGCTGGCCATCGAGGCTGGTGAAGACCCGGTGAATAATCCCATCGAGTACATACTGGACAGCATCAAGACCATCTACTCCGTCCACCACAAGAACGGGGATATCCGGCGGGTGAACGTGAATATCGCCGCCACCACCGTGGAGAATTATCGCAAGCTGAAAGAGGCTGGTATCGGCACCTATATCCTCTTCCAGGAAACCTACCACAAGGAACACTACGAGGAACTGCACCCTGCGGGGCCAAAGCATGACTACGCCTACCATACCGAAGCCATGGACAGGGCCATGGAGGGCGGCATAGACGATGTGGGACTTGGCGTGCTCTTTGGGCTGGACAGCTACAAGTACGAGCTGGCAGGCCTTCTCATGCACGCAGAGCATCTGGAAGCTGTCCACGGAGTGGGCCCCCACACCATCAGCGTCCCCAGGGTTAAACACGCTGACGATATCGACCCTGGTGCCTTTGACAATTCCCTGTCTGACGAACTTTTCACCCGCCTGGCAGCCATCATCCGCCTGGCTGTGCCCTACACGGGCATGATCATCTCCACCCGGGAGTCAGAAGCAGTGCGGAAGCGCATGCTGCAGGTGGGCATCTCCCAGATCAGCGGCGCCAGCCGCACCTCCGTAGGAGGCTACAGCGAAGAGGAGCGTCCCCACGACACTGAGCAGTTCGATGTGTCCGACCAGCGTACCTTGGAAGAAGTCATTTCCTGGCTTATGGATATGGGCCATATCCCCTCTTTCTGCACCGCCTGCTATAGAGAAGGGCGCACGGGAGACAGGTTCATGAGCCTCTGCAAGAGCGGCCAGATACTGAACTGCTGCCATCCCAATGCACTGATGACATTAACCGAATACCTTGTTGATTATGCAGGCCAGGAGACACAGGAGAAGGGCTTCAAGCTCATTGAAGATGAGCTGAAGAAAATCTCCAAGGAGAATGTCCGCAAAGTCGCGGCAGAGCATATCGAAGCCATCAAGAACTCTGAGAAGCGTGATTTCCGCTTCTAAATTGATTGAAAACCAGCAGCCTAAATGGTATAATGAGCATAAGAAAAGCCTCCTGCTGGAACAGGAGGCGGGCTACTGGTAAACGGTCAGCCCTCTGTACTTTCTTTTGGTATCTATAAAGATTAACCGCCAGAGTTTTGGGGACTACGGGCGGTTATTTCTTTTTGTTGACAGCGAGGATAATGAGAAGTATCAGCAAAAGCTGAAGCGTCGTATTGTCCATGCCTGTCACCTCCCATCTGCCGATCGACCGCGCGCTTTGAACGCCAGCTTTGATGAGAAGGCTAACCGCCTACCGTTTTGTAGCTTGAAAAAGTATAGCATAATAAAGCCACCCCTGCAATTTAAGTTGCAAGGGTGGTTTTCTATTACCCTGATTTAATTCTGCGACTGATACTCCACGTGCATCAATTCATGCTCCCTGCCCTTCAGAATACCGTTATAAAGATATTCTATGACGGGATTCTGGTCAGAGCGCTTGATGCTGCTGAGCTTGTCAGAGCGGTATAGGCCGGCGCCACGGATATCCTTGCCCTCGGCATTGGTGAAGGGCTGGCCGCCCCCGCCTACGCAGCCTCCGGGGCAGGCCATGACTTCGATGAGGTGGTAGTCTGCCTCACCGGCCAGCACCTTGTCTATGAGCTTATCTGCATTGCCCAGGCCGCTGACTACGGCGATTTTCACCTGGGTGCCTTTGTAGTCGATATTTGCCTCCTTGATGCCCTGCATGCCCCTGATGCCCGTGAAGGCCAGGGCTTTCTGCTCTGAGCGGCTCTTGTCCGACATCAGGTGACGCAGCACTGCTTCCGTGACGCCGCCGGTGACGCCGAAGATGGTGCCGGCGCCGCTGATGGTGCCGAAGGGCATGTCTATGCTCTCAGGCTCCAGGCTCTCGAAGTCAATGCCGAACTCCCGGATCATCTGGACGATGCCCTGGGTGGTGATGACGTAGTCTACATAGGGCTTGCCGTTTGGCGCCAGGAATTCCTTTCTCGCCGCCTCTGCCTTTTTCGCCGTGCAGGGCATCAATGCAACCATGACAGTTTCCTGCTCTGCCTCTTTGTAATACTCCTTGATGACAGGGGCAAAAATCTGCATGGGGGACTTGGTGGTGGAGATGTGCGGCAGCAGCTGGGGATAGCGGTTTTCCGCATGCTTCACCCAGGCAGGGCAGCAGCTGGTGAAGAGGGGCAGCTTCTCCCCCTTTTCCACCCGCTCCACGAATTCGGCGGCCTCCTCCATGACGGTGAGATCCGCCCCCACCACCGTGTCGTAAACCTCCTGGAACCCCATGTAGTGCAGGGCCGCCACCAGCTTGCCCATGACGTTCTCCCCCTCAGGGAGGCCAAAGGCGTGGCCCAATCCCACCCGCACGGCCGGGGCAATCTGCACCACCACTTTCTTCCTGGGGTCATTGAGGTCGGTGCGGAGCCTGTCGCGGTCGCTCTTGATGGTGATGGCCCCCGTTGGACAGACGGCGGCGCACTGGCCGCAGCCCACGCACTCCGTTTCCCCGATGGGCTTGTCAAAGGCGGTGAAAATGTGCATGTGGGAGCCACGGAAGGCGAAGTCTATGACGCCGATATTCTGCACCTCGGAGCACATGCGCACGCAGTCCCCGCAGAGTATGCACTTGGACGGGTCACGGACGATGGAATAGGAGGAAGTGTCCTTGGGGCTCTGGTTGTAGTCAGTGGGGAAGCGCACCTCGCTGACGCCGAAGCGGTGAGCCAGCTCCTGCAGGCGGCAGCGGCCGCTCTTGGTGCAGGTGGTGCAGTCACGGCAATGGTTGGCCAGCAAGAGCTCCAGGATATTTTTCCTGTACTTCCGCAGGCGGGGCGTGTTGGTGAGAATCTTCATGCCCGCCTTGGGAGGCGTGGAGCAGGCCGCCATCAGGCTGCCCCTTTCCTCATCCTCCACCATGCACATGCGGCAGGCGCCGTGGATGGAAAGCTCCGAATAATAGCAGAAGGTGGGCAGGTCGATGCCCCGCTTGCGGATGACACCCAGGATATTCTTTTCCCCTTCGATTTCCACGGGGATATGGTCGATGGTCATAAATTTCTGTTCCATATTCAACCCTCCTCAATGGCATGGAAGGGGCACACATTGAAGCAGGTGCCGCACTTGATGCACTTTTCCTGATCTATGGTGAAGGGAGACTTCACCTTGCCGGAAATGGCGTTCACCGGGCAGTTGTGGGCGCACTTGGAGCAGCCGCGGCACTTTTCCGGGTCGATATGGTAGTGCTTCAGCTTCGCGCAGGCCCCCGCCGGGCAATGCTTGTCACCGGGCTGGGTATGGGCCTCGTATTCCTCCCGGAAGTTCTTGATGGTGCTGACCACGGGATTGGGCGCGCTCTTGCCCAGGCCGCAGAGGGCAGTGTGGGAAATGGTATCGGAAAGCTCCAGCAGCAGGTCAATATCCTCGGGCCGCCCCTCGCCGTTGGTCATGCGGGTGAGGATCTCCAGCATGCGCTTGGTGCCCTCACGGCAGGGAATGCACTTGCCGCAGCTCTCGTTCTTGGTGAAGTTCATGAAGAAACGGGCCACTTCCACCATGCAGGTCTTGTCGTCCATGACCACCAGGCCGCCGGAGCCCATCATGGCTCCGATTTTCTTCAGGGAGTCAAAATCCAGGGGCATCTCCATATCCTTCTCCGTAAGGCAGGCTCCCGAGGGGCCGCCAATCTGCACGGCCTTGAAGTTATGTCCTTCCCTGATGCCGCCGCCGATATCGTAGATGACCTCCCGAAGCTTGGTGCCCATGGGCACTTCAATGAGGCCCGTATTGGAGATATTCCCTGCCAGGGCAAAGGCCTTGGTGCCTGGGCTGTTTTCCGGACCAATGGAGCGATACCACTGGGCGCCTTTTTCGATGATCAAAGGCACATTGGCAAAGGTCTCAACATTGTTCAGCACCGTAGGCTTGCCAAAAAGGCCATGCTCCACCGTGCGGGGCGGCTTCACCCTGGGCATGCCCCGCTTGCCCTCGATGGAGGCGGTGAGAGCGCTGCCCTCGCCGCAGACGAAAGCGCCCGCCCCACGGTTGATGCGGATATCGAAATCATGGCCCGAACCTAAGATATTCTTTCCCAAAAGGCCGTACTTGCGGGCGTCCCTGATGGCCAGATTCAGCCGTTCCACCGCCAGGGGGTACTCAGCCCGCACATAGATATAGCCCTGGCTGGCCCCGCAGGCCACGGAGGCTATCATCATGCCCTCCAGCATGCGGTGGGGGTCACCCTCCATGATGCCCTCGTCCATGAAGGCTCCCGGGTCCCCCTCGTCGCCGTTGCAGACGATGTACTTCACATCGCTCTCATAGCCCCTGACCTGGGTCCACTTGCGCCCCGTGGGGAAGCCGCCGCCTCCCCGGCCCCGCAGGTTGGAATCGGAAATCTCCTTAGTAATCTCCTCCGGAGTCATATCAAAGAGAGCCTTTTCCAAAGACTCATAGCCCCCCACCGCCAGATATTCCTCTATGCTGTCGGCAGCGACCCTGCCGCAGTGCTCCAGCACCAGGCGGGTCTGCTTCTGGAAGAAGGGAATCTCCTCCGCCCTGTCATAGGCCTTGCCTTCCTCATGATAGAGCAGCCGCTCAAGAACTTCCCCGCCCTTGATGCTGCGCTCCACAATCTCGGCACAATCCTCCGGCCTGACCTTGGTATAAAGCCACCCCTCAGGGTCAATCCTCACCAGAGGCCCCTTCTGGCAGAAACCGGGGCAGCCGCTCTTCTTCAAAGCCACGCCGCACCTGGCGCTCTCCTCTATATCTTCCTCCAGCTTTACCAGGCAGGGAATATCAGCTTCCTTCAAGAGCCGCTTGAACTCAGCGTAGATATCCAAAGCCCCACCCGCTACGCAGGCCGTGCCGGCGCAGACGTAAATCCTTCTTTTCTGTGCAGAGAGAAGCTCCTTTGCCTTGCCCCGCACCTCCTGCAAAGCCTCCCGGCTGGATAGCTTAGTTGCAAGCATAGCTGTCCTCCTCCCGCACATTAGCAATAAGTTCCCGGGCCTTCTCCGGGGTCATGGCCGCATGAACCTTCCCGTCCAGATTCAGCACCGGGGCCAATCCACAGGCACCCAGGCAGGACACAGTCTCCAAAGTGAACATCATGTCCTTGGTAGTAGCCTGCTCCGGGGAAAGGTCAAGAATCTTCCGCAGCTCCTCGATGACGGGAATGGACTTCCGCACATGGCAGGCCGTGCCGTCACAGATCTTGATGATATGCCTGCCCTTGGGCTCCAGGGAGAAATTCTCATAAAAAGTAGCCACCCCGTAGATACGTGCCTCGCTGATGCCCAGCTTTTGGGCAAAGAGAGGAAAGACCTCTCTGGGCAGATAGCGGTATATCCCCTGTGTTTCCTGCAGGATGGAGATGATATTTGTCTTATCATAATCATGCCGCCGAAGTATCTCTTCCAAAGCATCATAATCCAGTTCTTCAGCCATGCAAACTCTCCTTTCATGATAATAATACTCATTACAATTCATTCATAAAAAGCAAAAAACTTGCCCCCGAAGAAGCAAGTTTTCAATCAAACTCCCGAACTCTCGAACTCCTGGGCCCCACGGATGGGGCCCCTGTGGCCGTTGAATTTAGGACAAATTCAAGGCCACGTTTTCTTTTGGTTCGTTTTCTTTGCGCCAAAGAAAATGAACAGACGGCAGTAGAGGAGGGCTCTAATCTTCATCCTTATACGTGTGATTATCAAGGGGTTCATTCCCATAAGGCAGCAAATCCGTCAGCGGCAGCACCTGCGCATCCCCATTCATATCCGCCATCACCACATAAGGCACATTGAACTCAGCCAGCAGCTGGCAAATAGCCCCATTAGGCACAAAAGGCCGCTCCGTGTTGCAGATAAAAGCAATGGCATCAAACTCCCGCTTCCCGTCTGCCACCGCCTTGTACATAGCCACCTCCCCTGCCCCAATGGACAGGTTGCGGATGGCATTCTCAATAGTGCAGCCGGTGTAGATGGTGCCATCGCTGGCCATGACACAGGCGCCTATACCTACCCCGGAATAGGGCACATAAGCATTCCTGATGGCATCAGAGGCAGAGCGAACCAGAGTATCTATCAGTTCCTCATTGATCATTTCATTCAGCTCCTTCCCATAGTTATCCGCTTCCCCTATTCGACACGGACAGCCTTGATTCCTTCATGAAAACTAGCTGAAAAGGTGTAAACTAGTAAATTATCCACATAACTATCCACAGTTGTGGATAACTGTGGATAACCCCACTATCCAGCAGAGTAATAATTTCACTTTCCTTCCTATTTGTAATAAGCAGATTGTGTACAAATCTCAGTAATCCACAGATACTCCTGTGGATTATGTGGATAAGTGGAAAAATCCGCCTATATTTACTCTAAAAACCTTCAAATTCACCATATTTTGTGCACACAATCCACAGATTACCAGGTGATAATGTGGATAACTTTTTTCAGCTTCGTTTCACAAACAAGCTGTGGATAAAAATAGCAAGTTTTCCACAAACAGTCCACAGAAAAATTTTGAGCACAAAAAAGAGCCCCAGGTTATCATCCTACGGGCTCTTTTTCCGGTTTTTTGGCATGAGCTTAATTTCTTACTCCCATTGTCCCTAATTATATCACAATATTTTATTTAATAATAGAATGATATTATAAGACCATATTGACTTATTTTATTCGAAATGATATCATCATCTCAAATAAGTCAATTCAGTCTCAAAAGGAGTGTTTCAGTTGGAGAACTTCACGATAAAAAAGCAATATCTCCTGCCAGCCATAGCAGGCCTTGCCTTGCTGCTGGGTGGTGGGTTCTTCCTTAACGGTGAGGAAAAGGAAGAAGCAAAGCCTCAGACTCCCCTTTCCGTCAGCGTCACCAGGGCAGAGATGAAGGAAATGCAGCAGGGACTTCGTCTCACTGGCACGGTGGAGGGCCTGACCTCTGCCATTATCTCTGCCCGCTACTCGGGGCAGGTGGAGGAGCTGAATGTGGAGAACGGGCAGCAGGTGCAGGCGGGAACGCCGCTGCTGCGCACAGACAGCCAGGAACTGCTGAACAATGTTCGGCTGGCGGAAAACAGCGTGCAGAAAGCAGCGGTGAATCTGGAAAACAACACCGCCATCCTGAACAGGCAGCAGAGCCTCCGGGATATCGGCGCCACCTCCCAGCAGAATCTGGAAGCAGCCCAGACACAATGGGCCGTCAGCAATGCCGAACGGGACGATGCGGCGGTAAGCCTAGCCATCGCCCAAAAGAGGCTGGCAGATGCCACCATACTCAGTCCTGTCACCGGCGTGGTAGCCAACAAGAACGTGACCCTGGGCCAGATGGTATCTGCGGGCACCCAGCTCATGACCGTGGAGCAGATTGATGCCGTCTATGTGACTGTGCAGGTGGAGCAGCAGGATATTGGCAAGGTGCAGATAGGCAAGGCAGCAAAAGTGAAGGTGGACACATATCCTGACAGGGAATTTGCGGGCACAGTGGCAGTCATCAACCCTGTGGCAGGCAGGGAAAGCCGCCTCTTTGCGGTGAAGATCAGAGTGGAGAATCCGGACTTTGCCCTGATGCCCGGCATGTTTGCGGAAATCCTGCTTTCTGAGGAAGAAGCCCGCTCTGTGCTGACGGTGCCCCGCAGCGCCCTCACCTCCCGGAAAGGACAGAACTACATCTTCATCGTGGAGGAGGGCAAAGCCAGGCAGCTTGCCATCGAGCCGGGACAGCTTTTCGACGAGGAGCTGGAAATAAAGAGCGGCCTGGAAGCAGGCAAAATGGTTATCATCGACAACCTTGACAAGCTCAAGGACGGCGATGCAGTTGCGACTTATGGAGGGGAAAAATGAGCCTGCCAGAACTCAGCATCAAGCGGCCTGTGCTGGCCACGGTGATGACGGCAGCCCTGGTTCTGCTGGGAGCGGTAAGCCTGATGAACCTTGGCATTGCCGAATATCCCAATATGACCTATCCCTATGTCTCCGTACAGATCACCTACGAGGGCGCCAAGCCCGAACAGATAGACAGCCAGATAGTGCGGAAGGTGGAAGAAGCCGTGGGAGAAGCAAGAGGCGTACGGCACATCACTTCCACTTCCACGGAAGGCACGGCGGATATAGGCATAGAATTTGCCATGGAGATAGACGCTGCTGCCGCCACGCAGGAAGTGCGGGATAAGGTCAGCGCCATCCGGGACGATCTGCCCAAGGGCATCAATGAGCCGGTAGTGGCCCGCTACGACATGAACGCCGACCCGGTGGCAGCCATCGCTATCACCTCGGATAACATGTCACAGCGGGAGCTTTCCATCCTGGTGGAGGACAAGGTCAAACCCGCCCTCCAGCAGATTGCAGGTGTGGGCAAGCTCTCAGTCTTCGGACAGGAAAAGAGAGAAATCCAGATGCTTATGCGTCCCGAATCCCTCAGAGCCTTTGCCCTCTCCCCTGCCGAAGTAGCGGACAATGTGGAAAAGGGACTGAAGGAAACTCCCGGCGGCGTGCTCAGAAACTCCATGGGCCGCCTTTCCCTTTCCACCAAAATACAGGTAGACCGCCCCCAGGATCTGGAAAATCTCATGATTGCCCAGCGGGGCGGCCAGCCCGTGTATTTCCGCCAGATTGGACAGACCCGTGACACCATCCAGGACAGCACTTCCGTGGCCCGCTATGACGGCATCCGTGGCATTGGCATCGAAGTGGGCAAGCAGTCCGGGGGCAATGCAGTGAAGGTGGCTGCTGATGTCAAGGCAGAACTCCTTAAGCTGCAGAAGGAACTGCCGGACACGGTGCAGGTCCACTTAGTTCGTGACGATGCCCAGCGCATCACGGACTCCATGCACGGGGTGTATGAGGACCTTATCCTGGGCGGCATCTTCGCCGTGCTGGTAGTGTTCCTGTTCCTTGGGGATATCCGCAGCACCCTGATCAGCGCCGTGACTATTCCTACTTCCCTTATTGCCACCTTCTTCGCCATGAGTGTGGCGGGCTTCACCATCAACACCATGTCCATGCTGGGATTAAGCCTGGCTATTGGCCTCCTTATTGATGATGCTATCGTGGTGGTGGAGAACATCATCAGGCACAGAGAAAAAGGGGAGAATCCCCAGGAAGCAGCTGCTCTGGGCACCAAGGAAATCGTACTGGCAGTCATGGCTACTTCCTTTTCCGTGCTGGCAGTATTCCTGCCCATGGGCTTCATGACCGGCTTTATAGCCTCCTTCTTCAAGGAATTTGGCTTGACCATCAGCTTTGCAGTACTGATTTCCCTCTTTATCTCCTTCACCCTGACCCCCATGCTGGCGTCCAAATTCCTGCGGCCGGAAGTTCAGGGCACGGGCTTCATTGCCGCCAGACAGCAGGCCTTCAGCCGCTGGTTTGACGGACTGGCCCTGCGTTACGGTGAACTGCTGAGCACCATACTCGCCAAACATCGCAAGCAGACAGCCCTCATAGCCCTGCTCCTCTTCCTGGCCAGCCTGAGCCTCTTGAACCTGATTGGCATGGATATGCTGCCCTACAGCGATAAGGGGCAGTTCACGGTGAAATACGAACTGCAGGACGGTGTTTCCCTTTCCCAGAAGGAAGCCTCCACCCAGCGGATAGCAGAAATCATCCGGCAGCACGAAGGAGTGGAGCATGTCTATGCCACCAGCAGCACCACGGAAGCAGAATCCATGTTCGTGAAACTCGTCCCCAAGGACGAACGCGAAAGCCAGACGGAAATCATAGAAAAAATCCGGCAGGAACTGAACGCCCTGCCGGGGGTGAAAATCTATGTGGAAGGCCTGTCAGATATGGGCGAGCGCCCCATTGCCGTAAGCCTCACGGGCACAGATATGGCAAAACTGGGAGAAGCCTCGGATATAGTGGTGAAGGCTCTGGAGGAAATGCCCGGGGCCATCGATGTCACCAGCTCATACCGCCCCGGTTCTCCCCGTCTGTCTGTAATCACCAAGGAAGCCAGGGCACATGACCTGGGCGTGACTAACGAAGTGATCGGCAACACGGTTTCCACCCTGATTGAGGGCAAGAAAACCGGCAAGTTCAGCGACACGGACGAGCAGGTGGATGTGCGTCTGCGCCTTACGGAAAGCGCCCGGGAAAAGCCCAGCCAGTTGTCCTTCATACAGGTGCCCACAGGCAAAACAGACAGCGCAGGCCTTTCCCGGCTGGTGCCCCTGTCCTCCGTGGCAGACTGGAAATATGAGACCAGCCCCGCCTCCTTGCGGCGCTATGACAGGCAGATGGAAGTCCGCGTCTCCGCCAACGTCAGCGGCATTTCCCTGGGAGAATTTGAGGAACAGTGGGCTGAGAAGCTGGAAACTTTGGAACTGCCCGCAGGAGTCAGCACCGGCAGTGCCGGCGAGGCCACGGAAATGGACGAGACCATGGGCAGCATCATCCAGACCCTGGTGCTGGCGGTGGCCTTTATCTTCATGATACTTTCCGCCCAGTTCGAGTCCTTCCTGGAGCCGCTGGCCATCATGGCCGCCCTGCCCCTGGCCTTTATCGGGGCTCTCCTGGGACTGCTGCTTTTCGGCAGCGGTTTCTCCATGATTTCCGGCATCGGCCTGCTGCTCTTGATGGGACTGGTTACCAAAAATGCAATCCTGCTGGTGGACTATGCCAAGGTCAGGATGGCTGAAGGACACTCTGTCAATGAAGCCCTGGTCATGGCAGGCAAGGCCCGTTTCCGCCCCATTCTCATGACCACCATCGCCATGATGATGGGCATGGTGCCCCTGGCTCTGGCCCTGGGGCCGGGGGCGGAAGCCAGAGCCCCCATGGCCCACGCCATACTGGGAGGGCTGGTGACCTCTACCATACTTACGCTGGTTGTAATACCCTGTCTGTATAGTCTATTGCATAGGAGAAATTAACATGGCTTACGATAGAGATGAACTCTTAGCGAAAATGGCTGACGCCCTGGCTGACAACCCCGGCTGCACCATGAAAGAACTGGCGGAAACCGTAGGCATCAGCAAGGCCAGCCTGCACCGCATCTACACCAATAAGGAAAACATCTGCCAACAGTTTGGCGGGAAGGAGCAGGAAATCCTCAGGGATATCAAAGCCATCATCAACGAAAAAAAATCCCCCTGGCTGGAGGATCTGCAGGCAATCATTGATATCCTGGCTGACAATGCCCCCTTCGTGCGCTGCATGGGCAGGGAACCCCTCCCCGGCCAGGTCAGCGAAGCAGAATGGGAGGAATTCGACAAAGATCTATCCGGATTCTTCCGCCGTGGCAAGGAGGAAGGCATCCTCAAAGGGGACTTCTCCTCTACGGAAATGAACGACATATTCTTTGGCCTCATCACAGGCCTTATCGAATCCATGTCCATGAGGCAGAGCAATCCCAGAGCGGTAAAGCGCATTGCCTACGACGCGCTATTAGGCGGCATCTACAGGCCGCTGGACATAAGCCCCAATTAAAAAATCGGCTTGAGCTTTTGCCGCTCAAGCCGATTTTTTTACCAATTCTTGTAGGGATTCTTCGCCAGATTGCAGTTGAAATACCGCGCGTCCGTGGAAACTTCCTCACGCAGCCACTCCGGCTTCTCAAAAGACTCCTCTTCTGCCCCCAGCTCAATCTCCGCCACCGTCAGGCCTTCATTATCCCCGTGGAACACATCAATCTCCCACTGTCTGCCGTTGCCAGCGGGCAGGAGGTACCTGTGCTTCTCTATGATTGGTCCCTGGCAGAGCTTCAGCATGGCCTCCGCATCGGAGAGAGGCACCTCGTACTCATACTCCATACGGGTGACGCCGTTCACATTGCTCTTGACGGTTAGATAACCATGGCCACTGCGAATCCGAATCCGCACCGCTGCCGTCTCATTAGCCGAAAGATACCCCTGGGCGATATAATCCCCCTGCCCCTCCGGCTGCCATCCCTCTTCCACCAGAAACTTGCGCTCTATTTCCTTTGCCATTTGTCTACCTGCCTTTGAAAATTGACATTTTTCACTAAAAAAGTTATAATTGACTTACCAAAAGAGCACCGCCTAGCGGTTCGCCCTTAGTGGAGAATAAAAAACCCGCCAAGAGTTGGTGGCTAGTGGCGGGGTTAGTCTTTAACGATGGTGAATATTAGTGTGAGTATTGCTATGATTAGTGACAGGATCTCATACAGCGTCATATTCATGCTCTCACGCCCTTTCTTCAGGGCGAAGACAACTCCGCTTAACGGTGCTCTCTAAGTATAACATCTAAAAACGCCTATCACAAGATAGGCGTTTTCTTATTTCTCAGCTCTTCTTTTCCTTATACCTTATGCTCTCGATGCTCTTTTCCGCCATCTCCTTGCCCTGCTTGCTGCCCTCATGGTAGAAGTAAGTGAAAACGTAAAGATTGGGGTCGGTATCTATGGTCACTGCCTCTATCTCGAAGGGCTCTCCCTCCTTCGTGCCGGTGATGGTGTATTTCTCCATGGGAATGTCGTTGACCGTTATTTCCTCCTTGCTGGTGAGCTCAGGGGATTTGATGCGGTATCTCTGGAGAGTGGTTTCCAGCCTGTTCTCCAGCATATCTTCCTTCCGCGCGGACTTCCTTTCACTGGTAGTATGGGCATCCACGAACAGGCTGTCGCACTTCAGCTGATGGACAGCCCAGCCCTGGTCGTGCTCCTCCAGCCACTCCATCTTCTCCGGCAGGTCCACCCAGATTTCCCTTTCCTCCGTGGCGGCAAAGATAGTGGAGTTCCAAAAACATGACAGATTTTCAAAATACGCCTGGCCCATCAAGGCAAAAAACAGGGCAATAATTCCATATAAAAATAAATATACTCTTCTGCTCATGTCAACCTCTCTCTATGGTATAAAATCCCAGGGAATCCAGGCATTTTTCCTTCAGATCCCGGCTCTCTTCATCCTCATCATCCCACAGCAGGCAGACGAAGAAAACGTCCCCGTCGCCCCCCACTATGTTAAGGGCCAGCATCTGGGCCGACAGCTGGCCGCCGTCTTTCCTGTCTACCTTTTCCTGTACCGAGTAGAAAGGCACCTCATGGAGCTCTAATTTCTCCTCCTTCTCCACCACAGGATTGGCGTCATCAAGCCCAAAGGCAGCATTCAGTCCCTCAGGGGTGAAGAAATGTCCCACCGTATCCTCCTCGCCACGTGGGTCATTCTTCTCCCCATGTATCACATAGGCAATCAGCTTGGACCCCTTGGCCTGGTAAAGGTCCGCCTGGCGGAAGACCGTATCCCTGGCATTAAGGGAACGGTCACTTGCCTTGGCGGGAATATCCATGTAAAACTCCTTCTCCCCGCCATCCATGCTGATTTCCAGGGGGTACCAAAGGGTGGAAAAATCATCATGCTCCAACTCATTATTCCCATGCAGGGATAGATTGCCATGATTGAACAAAAAAGCCGCCACCATCATCAGGGCGCCCATAAGCCACATGAGAGACTTCATCTCACCCGCCCCCTCTCATCAAATGCCAGCCGCTTTGCTTCCCAATAAATCCTGTAGTACATCATATTCTGCTCCTTTGCTGTGTCATCTGGTAAAACTGAAAACAAAAATAAAGATAAAGAAAATCATTGCCATCTGGCAGCAAGGGCATTATATCATCTGGTTATTAAAGGCGCATTAAAACCCCCGGCAAAATATCTGCAGGGGGCTGAAAAACATATTAAAGACGCATCAGTGCAGCCTGCTGCCTGAGCCTTGCGATTCTCTCCTGTGTATCAGGATGAGTGGAGAAGAGGCCCTGGAGCATCTTGCCTGCGCCCTTCAGGGGGTTGATGATGAACATGTGGGCCGTAGCCTGGGTGGCCTGAGGCATAGCTGCGGCATGAGTAGCATAGTACTCAATCTTCTCCAGGCCATTGGCCAGATAGTTCGGATTGCCGCAAATCTCTGCGCCGGTCTTGTCCGCATCATACTCCCGGGAGCGGGAAATAGCCATCTGGATAAGGCTGGCGGCAATGGGAGCCAGGATAATAGTGGCAATCATGCCGATGAAGCCGCCCCCATTATCCTCATCATCGCTGTTGCTGCTGCCGAAAATAGCCGCCCACTGGAGCATATTGGCCACATAAGTGATGACCGAAGCCATGGTAGCCGCAATGGTGGAAATCAGGATATCCCTGTGCTTCACATGAGCCAGCTCATGTCCGATAACGCCGGAAAGCTCCTCGTAATTCAAAGTACGCATGATGCCGGTAGTAACCGCCACCACTGCGTTATCCGGGTTGCGCCCCGTAGCAAAAGCATTGGGCACATCGCTATTGATAATAGCCACCCGGGGCATAGGAAGCTCAGCATTAGCCGCCAGCTTCTCCACCAGCCCATAAAGCTCAGGAGCCTGCTCCCTCTCAATAGGCTCTGCCCCATAAGATTTCAAAACCATAGTATCGCAGAACCAGTAAGTACCAAAATTGAACACCAGGGCCAAGATAAGAGCAATAGTCATGCCCCCCTTGCCACCAACAGCCCCGCCAATAGCCATCATCAAAGCCATCAAAAGAGCCATCAAAGCCGCCGTCTTAATGGTATTCATTACAATCCCTCCTAAATCAAAATCATCCCAAAGAACACTCAACGATTCAAACCAATCGAACCCCGAACCCCCGAACCCCAGGGCCCATGGATGGGCCCCGCGGACGCGGAAATCATAGGATGTGATTTCAGTCCGCTGTCTCTTTTGGTTCGTTTTCTCTGCGTCAGAGAAAATGAACAGACGGAATGAAATTAAAAGTCAAAAAGTCAATTACCTAACTCAATTTTACTTAAAGACAAAAAGAAAGTCAACTACTTGCCTCAACTTTCCTTAGCAGCCTCCCCTTTGCTCCTGTGATTGAGCCAGTACCCCAATCCCAGCACCAGCACCACAAACCCAACTTCCATAAAGAGACTATAAGGCTCAAGCCCTGCTCCCAGCCCCTTATCAGCCACCATGAGCTTGGCAGCCGTAAAGCCCAGCAGCGCCGCGCCGGCATATACCAGCGCCGGAATCTTCTTCATCAGCAGCAGGAAGAACTGTGCCCCAAAGAGCACAATGGGAATGGAAATCAAGAGACCAACGATAATCAGGCTCCACTTGCCCTCCGGCACCGTATTGGCCACGCCGGCCAGTGACAGCACATTGTCGATGCTCATGACGAAATCCGCAATGAGAATCGTCCTGATAGCCCCCCAGAAAGAAGCAGGAGCCTCAGACTTCTCCTCCCCCTTGTGATCAACCAAGAGCTTCACCGCGATGTAAAGCAGCAAAGCACCGCCCACGAACTCCAGATAAGGCAGTGCCAGAAGCCCCGTAGCAAACAGCGTGCAGACAATGCGGATACCCACCGCACCCATGCCACCAACCAGGATAGCCTTGCCACGATTATGCTCCGGCAAGTTCTTGCAAGCCAGAGCAATGAGGATGGCATTGTCACCAGAAAGAATCAAATCCAGCAGGATAATACCAGACAAAGCCGCAAACCACTCCGGGGAAAACATCCCAGCAAATAAACTTTCCATCAAACCACTCCTCCTAAATATTCTCCAAAATACTAGAAAAGACCTTGTTCCAAGGCGAAAACGCCCCGGAACAAGGTCTTGCTTGCTAATAATAGCCTGCCCTACCGGAAGAATCATCTTCGTATTGACGATAAAAGCAGTTCAGCTACTCCCCTTGTGGGATTACAAGAACAATATAGCACAAAATACACTGCCTGGCAAGAAAAATACTCTATCAAGCCTGGTAAATATTTATATGCCCATCGGAGTTGGCCCACTTGATCTGCTTGCCAACTGCGTTGTGGAGAACCATGCCCCTGTCATCTCCGGCATTGCCCCAGAGATGATCATTGCCAGTATCTCCGTAGAGTACATCGTTGCCATGCAGGCTTGCATCGAGGTCAGAGGCATCTCCCGTAATCAGATCATCGCCAGCTCCTGCCAGGATAGTATCATTTCCCTCGCATCCCACAAGGATATCAGCGCAATCATTACTACTAGAGCCGTTATCATCACTGCCAATAATGTAATCATTGCCTGCATTGCCATAGAGACTGTCTGCTGCGTTCGTGCCCTGCAGGATTTGATTATTACTGCTTACAACCCAGTCTTTTTTCATCTTGCCATCCCCTCCATAAGATAAATCCTGGGAGCAGTCGCCTATCCACAGGAAAAACTAACTCCCAAACATCTTTAATATTAAGCTACTCATTCATCATAATACTTACTTTAGGATTCTTTTCTGTGCTCATTTTCCTTCAACCGACCTTTCTGTGCATAATCTCATAACACCATAGCACAAATGCCCCCCACGAAAAGACATCGAAGATATTTCCCCACGAAAAAGCCCTAGGCAAACTCCAGCTGCCTAGGGCTTTCCATATCCGTTTTTTATGCCTATTTTACCTCAATCCTCAACTCTTCGCATAGCAAGTGCTTCTCCCCGCCCCCATTCGCACGATAAAGCCTTCTTCCGTAAGTCTCTTTAATGAGGCCTCTATAGAAGCTCTGCCTATGCTGGGGCAGCTTATGAATACATCTTGTTTAGTGAACTTTCCTAATTTCTGCGAAGCATATTTTTTTACTATATCATAAGCGGTACTCTTACTGCCTGCTAACTCTGCTATAGTTATCCTGCGTTCAAAATCGCGATAGCAAGCCAGCATCACACCAAGCATATACTTAATGAAGGGCACAGGGTCATGCTGTTCTTCCAGCCAGCCTTGGTCAGAAATTCGCAGATCCTCATAATAGCTTTCCTTGGTATCAGCAATAGCTTTCTCTATGCTTATATACTTCCCAACCATATAGCCACTGCGATAAAGAAGCAACAGGGTCAGCAGACGGCTCATGCGTCCGTTGCCATCATTGAAAGGGTGTATGCAAAGGAAATCAAGTATAAAGCAAGGAATGAGTATCAGCGGCGATACTGCTTCCCTTGCCAAAGCCTCATTGAAACTACGGCAGGCCTCTTCCACAGCCGCCGGAGTCTCATATGGTTCCAGTGGTCTGAAAAGCACTATTTTTTCCCCATCAGGCAGAATCATATCAATCTCATTGGGCGTATTCTTGAAAGTTCCCCCATAAGATATATCAGTCAATTTCAGCAAATCTCGATGGAGCTGAAGTATATGATTGGCTGTGAGCGGTATATGCTCATAACTCTCATGAATAACATTCAGCACATTGCGATAACCAAGGATTTCCTTCTCATCTCTGTTGCGAGGAATAGTCTTATCGGCCACTAGCTGCTTCAGCCTGGCCTCTGTAGTGACAATCCCCTCAAGGTAGTTCGAAGCCTCTGTGCTCTGAATCCTGGCAATCTCCACCAGCCTCTTGAGTTCCACAGGCTTCTGGCGTATATAAAGCTCATGCCGTCCCTTGTACTCCTGAATCTTAGCTATATAGGACACAATTTGGCTATCCCAAGAAGCCTCTTTCAATTTTCCATAATCAAAACGACGCATATTTTCTCCTAATATAATACTTTTATCCCAATATTACTATAAATTTAGGAGAAAAGCAACAGAAAAAGAACATACAAGTAATGTATGCCCATTATCAAACACAAAAAGCGGCTTGCCACAACAAGCCGCCCCGTGTCTGGCTCCCTTCGCGTGTTTAGAAGCACGCTATGCAAGCCATGGTCTTCCTTCGCAATATCGAAACATCCCTTGCGGCAAACCTGCTTTTATGGTTGCTCGTCCAGCTTCTCGGCAGGTAAAAACTGAGAAAAAACAGCCATACCTGACAGCCTTCAGCAAGCTGGGCAGGGAGAAAAGCCGCCTTGGGGCGCAATGTCATTTAGTTAAGCATCATTGCCCCAAATGCCTGCCCCTTGAGGGGAAGGCTTAACTTAATGACATTGCCGCCATGGGGGCATCTATCACAAAATCCAGATAGAGCTCACATACAACTCCAACCACATGGAAGGCAGTCGCCTCACCGCAGAGGAAACCAGCTACATCTACGAAACCAACACCATAGGCCTCTCCGGCGGCACCATGAATGTGAATGACATCGTAGAAACAGCCAATCATTTCCAGTGCATCAACCTCATCATAGACGAAGCCGCCCCCCCTTGAGCGAAGCTCTCCTCAAAAAACTCCACGCCATCCTGAAAAACGGCACCGCCGATGCCCGCCTTGATTACTTCGCCGTAGGAGAATACCAAAAGTTCCCCAATGAGGTAGGAGGCAGGGAAACTGCCTCCCCGGAGGAAGTGGCAGACAGGATGAAAAAGCTGCTGGCAGAATACGCCGCTGCTGAAAAGGATCTGGATGCCCTGCTGGATTTCCATTACCGTTTGGAAAGAATCCATACCTTCCAGGATGGCAACGGCAGGATAGGCAGGCTGATCCTTTTCAAGGAATGCCTGAAAAATAACATAGTCCCCTTCATCATCGAAGAGGACTTGAAGATGTTCTATCATCGTGGGCTGAGGGAATGGGAAAAAGAGAAAGTATTCCTGCGTGATACCTGCCTCACCGCCCAGGACAGGTTCAAGAGGTATTTGGATTATTTTAGGATTGCGTACTGAAATTTACGCATATTCCCCACACAAAATGTACTACAATTTATCGCCAACAAGCATGAGCCATCACTACATCCCCATTATGTATCTGTATATTCTTGCTTGTGTATCTCGCAAGTATGCCCCTCCCTCGCTTGGTTTAAAAAGACATCTGCCATCAAAGAAATCTACTTCTTCATAAAAGCCACGCTGATTGAGATACACATACCACCTATCATAATCAGCTGACACGATAACAATCATACTATCATTTTTGTCATTTATAGCATCTATTGCAGACATTATTTCCTTATGATTTTCGGCTTTAAAAAAATAATCATTTTCATAGAACGGACAAACTGTTTTTACAGCTTTTTCACTGCCGATATTGGCAATATATATATGTCTTTTCCGTTTGTGAAATGTCATCCAATATTTTCTCAGATATTCTGTCTGCCTGTCAAGCAGCATGTAACCGCACTGGAAAGCCTTCATCATGAATATACGATCACACCACGGGGTTTTTAAAAAATAATGCCAGAATATATGATTATATGGTCTTTCTGGTTGAGCATTAAGCCATATCCCAACATAATGAAATATCATTTTTATTTCTAATGGATCTTTATATGCACCCTTGTAATCCAATTCAGTAAGATGATTATAACAATTAGGCAGTATGTGACATTTTCCAGAGAAAAGATAGTTCAATATATCTTGATCATAGTAACGCCACTCAGGATGTTCTCGAAGAATTTTATCTGCCATATGCAGTAAATATCCATTACCATGCAGACGTATTTTCTCTAAATTCATCACTAATACACCTGCATTGAAATAATCATCTACATCTATATATTTCCCCACTGTATCTTCCAGTATTTTTCTTCCAGTAGTTGTAAGCCAAGCATCTCTTACTGCACAGATACTTGCAATTTCATCTGATATTTCCATAGACTGATTCCATAATTCAACAATATCAAGATTAACTATAGTATCTGCATCTAAATATATGATTTTTTTTATGTCATCTGTCAATATTTCAGGTAACATTAATCGATAAAATGTTGCTGATGTATGTCCACTATTTGCCATATATTCATAACTTGAAACCGAATTTTTTAAGTCAACCTTATGAAAAATTATCATCTGACCATAACTTCTGGTTAATTTAATCATTAAATTTCTATTTTCAATCGATAATGAATCATCATATAAAATGTGTACGGTCAAATAGCTATCAGTATTGTTAAATATTGAACACATAGATGTCCCCAATATCTTGCTATAAGTCCCATTTTCATCGTGTATGCCATAGCACACGTGTATCATTTGATTTTCATTTTCCATACCACTAATTTCCTCTTCATCAAGTTTCAAACAACTTTTCAGTTAATTCTTTTAACTTTTTCTCAAATCTGCATAATTTAAATGTTTCCTCATAAAGACAGCGTCCTGATTTTTTTATCAAACAATACTTATCATTATCCTCTAAAATCATTTGCATTTCATTGGCCAGTTCATGCTGGTTTTCTTTAGAAAAAATCAGCCCTGATTTTTCATTCTCTATGAAGGAAGCCACCCCTGTACTATCCGACACAATGCAAGGCACCTCCATCATCATTGCTTCCACAGCAACAATCGAAAGAGTCTCCTCCCTAGACGGCACCACAAGTGCATCAATATTACCATACATCTCAAGTATTTTCTCATGAGGTTGGAAAGGCATGAGCTCTACCTCAGGATACCTAGCTGCCAGAGACCTAACCTCATCCTCATATCCTGGTTCCGTGCTTTGCCCACTTTCTCCCACCAAATAAAATCGACATTTCTTCCTGTTCTCTTCCTTCATCAACCCTATTGCTTTCAGAAAGATGTCCTGACCTTTTCTCTTTTCTACAGTGCCAGTCATCATAAAGACAAAAGCATCTCCTGGCTTTTTTTCCCTCGCTCTGCCCGTGAAAGAATCTGCCACCCCTAAAGTCAGTATGCCCTCCACGGGAAAGTAAGGAGCTAGATCTGCAAAATCACGCCTTGCCACCTCGCTGACAGCCAAAGCATGCACTCTTTCGTGTTTTAAATCTGAAATATTTTCCGCTTTAATACCGCACCATTCCAGAATGCTTTTGCTCTCATGGAGCCACCATATAACATGAGGCCCCGTCAATTCTTTTCTAAAGCACCCTACCATCACAGCAGTATTGACAAATATCAAATCATATTCTCTATACCAGGGCTGATCTTCCAGAGGAATCCCATGAACCTTAGGATCAATAGTGACAGGAATTCCCAGCTTTTCAAATTCCTTCTCCATCGGTCCAGGTAGTATCGAATAAACTTCTACCTCATATCCAGCCTCTTTCAGTATCTTTGCCACACTCAAAAGGGCCAAGGGCGCACCATTCCTAGCCATCACATGAGATAAAAGAGCAATACTTTTTTTTCTTTCATGCGAAAAAAACAGCCCCTTCACAGTCCTTAATTTATAATTTTCAGGACTATAAATATTGCCATTTTCGTCTATATCTATTATACAAAGAGGATTGGCCACATAGCGATTGCTGCCATCTGAGCCTTCGATCTCCAAAGCAGCAGTGTAATTTCCAAAACATTTTTCCACTATCAGCTGCATGCTTTGCTCACCCAGTCCCTGCAGGTACTCTCCCACCCGCAGCAGTGCCAGATACCTGCAGGCATAGCGCACACGCTTCACGCAATCCCCATAGGCCATCAGACTTTTATCTTTTGCATAACTAGAAGCAATATACATCAGCACTACCCATCCTGCTAGAATTTCTCGCTGCAACTCCGCACGGAGGGATGAATTCTCTTCACAGTAAAGGTAGAATGCCTCCACGCCACGCCTTCTATACCACCCAAGCCACCGGCGCAGCTCTCCGGCTTCAACATCACCCACATAAGCACAAGCTCCCAACTCGTGGGCAAAAGAATAATCCATCAATCATCTACCTGCCTCTCTGTGCACAACTCCCTACTATCATGGCACAAATCCACGCCCTCAGAAAAGACATGGCATATACAATTTACTTCGTCAAAACGCCCAAGGCACATACATCTGCCTGGGGCGTTTTTCATGTCTCATAGAAATAAGACTGCTCTATTCCCTTGAAAATGGCCTCTCTGTCATCCACCCTCTCCGTGAGGCTGGGGCGCAGGAGCTCCCGCAGCTCCAAGGCATTTACGGGGCTTCTTTCCATGGCCTGCAGGTAGAGCACCTTGTCCACCTTGGCCCACTCCACTACCCGGCCCAGATTTTTTCTCAGCATCATATCCAGCCAAATCCTCGTGGCCCGGCCATTGCCTTCCATAAAGGTGTGGCACACATTCATCTCCACATACTTGTGGATGATTTCCTCATAGGTGCCCTCGGGCATCTTTTCCACAGCAGCCAAAGCCTCTTTCAGATAAAGGCTGTTTGCGAAGCGGAAATTTCCCTTGGAAATATTCAGCTGCCTTATCTCTCCGGCAAAGTCATACAGTCCCTCGAACAAGGCCCTGTGTATCTGCTGCAGCCCTCTGGTGGTGCCCACCTCGCAGCCATGCACTCTGCCGCTCTCATAAAGCTCCCTGGCCTTTGCCGGGGAGCTTTTATCTATTTCCTGCATATCAGATATCCAGATTCTTGACCAGCTTCGCATTCTCCTCGATGAACTGCCTTCTTGGCTCTACCTTGTCTCCCATGAGGATGGTGAAGAGCTCGTCTGCTTCTTCTGCATCCTCCATATCCACTCTGAGCATGGTGCGGGTGGCGGGGTCCATGGTGGTTTCCCAGAGCTGCTCGGGGTTCATCTCACCAAGACCCTTGTAGCGCTGGACGGTGGCTCCTTCGCGGCCAACTTCTGAGAGCTTCTTGGCCAGCTCCTCATCGCTGTAGGTGTACCAGTGCTTCTTGCCCTTGCGGATCTGGTAGAGTGGCGGCTGTGCTATGTAGACATGGCCGTGTTCGATGAGGGGCTTCATGTAGCGGTAGAGGAAGGTCAGCAGCAGGGTGCGGATATGGGCGCCGTCCACGTCCGCATCTGTCATGATGATGATCTTGCCGTAGCGGCGCTTTGCCAGGTTGAAGTCATCACTCATGCCGGTGCCGAAGGCGGTGATCATGGTGCCTATTTCCGCGTTCTTGTAAATCTTGTCCAGGCGGGCCTTCTCCACGTTGAGGATCTTGCCGCGCAGAGGCAGGATAGCCTGGAAACGGCGGTCACGGCCCTGCTTGGCGGAGCCGCCTGCAGAGTCACCCTCTACCAGATAGATTTCTGCCTGGTCAGGGTCCTTCACAGAGCAGTCGGCCAGCTTGCCGGGAAGGCTGGAAATGGAATCCAGGGCATTCTTGCGGCGGGCCAGCTCCCTGGCCTTGCGTACAGCCTCACGGGTGTGGCTGGCGGCAATGGCCTTTTCCATGATTTTCTTGGTGATGGCGGGATTTTCCTCGAAGTACTCGGACAGGCCCTCGGTGACGATGGAATCCACGATGCCGCGGACCTCGCTGTTGCCCAGCTTGGTCTTGGTCTGGCCCTCGAACTGGGGCTCACGGATTTTAAGAGAAATAACGGCGGTAAGTCCCTCGCGTACGTCATCGCCGGAAAGGTTGCCGTCCTTTTCCTTCAGCATATTCTGCTTGCGGGCAAAGTCATTGGCAGCACGGGTCAGGGCCAGCTTGAAGCCTGCCAGATGGGTACCGCCCTCCTCGGTGTTGATGTTGTTGACGAAGGAGAAGATGTTCTCCTGATAGGTGTCGTTGTACTGGAGTGCAATCTCCACCACGGTATCGTCTTTGATGCCGTTGAAGTAGATGGGGGTGGGATTGAGCTTTTCCTTTTTGCGGTTCAGGTGCTCCACGAAGGAAGAAATGCCCCCCTCGAAGTGGAAGGTGTTCTCCCTGCCCTGTCCCTCAGCATTCAGGCGCTCATCGGTGAGCTTGATAGTGATGCCGTGGTTCAGGAAAGCCAGCTCCCGCAGACGGTGCTTGAGTGTATCGTAGTTGTAGGTGGTGACGGTGAAGATTTCCGGGTCAGGCACGAAATGCACACGGGTACCAGTTTCCTCGCCCTCAGCCAGAGTGCCTACCTGATGGAGAGACTGGGCGGTGGCACCGCGCTTGAAGGAAATTTCCTGAATCAGGCCGTCGCGCTTCACCTGCACATCCATGGAAGTGGAAAGGGCGTTGACGACGGACACGCCCACGCCGTGAAGGCCGCCGGAGACCTTGTAGCCGTCCCCGCCGAACTTGCCGCCTGCGTGCAGCACCGTCAGCACCACCTCTACCGCCGGCTTGCCGGACTCATGCATATCCACTGGAATGCCGCGGCCATTGTCCGTGACGGTGATGGAGTTGTCCTGATGGATGGTAACCTCGATATGGGTGCAGAAACCAGCCAGAGCCTCGTCGATGGAGTTGTCCACCACCTCGTAGACCAGATGGTGCAGACCCCGCTCTGAGGTGGAGCCGATATACATACCAGGGCGCTTCCTGACAGCCTCCAGGCCCTCCAGGATCTGAATCTGGTCGGCGCCGTAGTCAGCGTCCACGGCAGTCACCTCTGCCGCATCCTCAGACGTATGGATTTCAATCCCGGCAGTGTCAGGAGCAGGCTCCTGCTGCAATTCCTCAATGGCGTTCAGAGCAATCTGCTCAGACTCCGTAAGGTTCTTTTCCTCAGCCATGTCATTCTCCTATCATGCAAAAATCTATATAAATCTATATAAAAGTATTGAGTGAAGATCTTTTTTTCAAAGTCAGCGCTGAAATAGCGGATAAATATACCGCCTTGTCCGTGAGCACAGCGGACTTGGCGCTGTCCTCGCCGTCTTCCAGGCAGAAAACGATTTTCCTGCCCGACAGTCCATTTTCCAAAAGGGCGTAATCAAAGATTGCGATGATATCTTTGGTTCGTACAGAGTGGCCTGAGCCTAAGTGCAGGAACATGATGATACCTCAATTTCTGTTGATGAAGGCATTCTGAGCCTTTTTCCCTTCTTTTCCCAGCTTGATCTTGCTATACCGCTTGGGCATCACGTAATCCTTGGGCCTGTTCAGGCTGAAGCGCAGGGCGTACATGGCACGCTCCACATTGTCCTCGGTCAATTGCTCCGGTGGCAATACCTTGAACAGCATCACCAGCTGCATGGCCTTGAGGCTCTTGCGGTCTTCCACATCAACTTCTGCTGCCAGCTGCTGCACCATCATGGCCCTCTGCTCAGAAACTTCCTTGGGAGTGACCTCAGGCACGAACTCAGCCACCTCCTTGGTCCTGGCCCAGGGCATATCCCTGAGTACCTGCCTGATGGCCTCACGGCGCTTCTCAGCCCGCCTGCTGCGGCAGGCAGGACAGACGGTCTCTTCGCCCTTCCGCGGCTCTGTCAGAGAGCCGCAGTCAGCGCAGGGAAGCCAGCCATGATTTGCCTGCACTTTGCGCAGCTGCAGGTTCTTGCGGTAGATTCTCCCCAAGAGATTCCCCAGCTCACTGTCCTCAGAGGAAGTCTCAAGGTCCTTTGCCCCCTGCTCCTCCTCACGGGAAAGCAAGGTTTTCTCCCGCTCCTTGCGGAAATCCGGAATCTTTTCTTCCTCCTGCCTGAGCCAGGCCCTGAAAGACAGCACATCCCCCGCCTCAGGCTTTTCCCAGCGGGGAGTGGCCCGCACCTCCCTGATGACCTCACAGCCGGCAAAACGGTTCATCTTGTCCACAATCTGAGGCATCAGCAGCCGCATCTCGTTATTCCAGGCAGGGCTTGAGCAGTAGTAAAGCAAGGTTTTCTTCCGAATCCCCATAAGCTCCACATTGCGGGAAATAGTATCCCCCACAATATCCCGCCAATAAGCCAAAACCCACCGCCTGCGGTACTCCATCTCAAACTCCGGTCCTTTGCCCCTAACCCAGCGGGGAATAACCTTATCAGCCTTCTCCAGCCAGGGGGTACGACGCGTGTCATGTTTCTTCTGCACCTTTCGTTCCCCCTTACATTCAGAAAACGAACTGAAAAGCAGTCTTTACCTCCACCGCTTGCGGGGGGCGCGTAAGCGCGGGAGCCCGGTGGGCTCCCTGGGGGTGGCAACCGAAGGATGACGGAAAGGGGAGATAAGAGAAGTTGCGCTTTTCGCCCCTTCCACCACCTTCGGTGGTCCCCCTTCCCCGTTTCACGGGGCAGGTAAAACCTCTCATTGCATTATCGCCCAATAAAATCAATACCAACCTAAAGCCAATCAAACCAATCGAACCATAGGGCCCATGGATGGGCCCCGCGGACGCGGAAATCATAGGATGTGATTTCAGTCCGCGTAAACATGCCACCGGCATGTTTACCTTTGGTTCGTTTCTTTGCGCCAAAGAAATGAACAGACGGCATTAAATAGTTAAGTAAAACCTACTCACAGAGGGCAAACATTCCCTTGGCGAACTGAGAAGAACGCACCTATCTTTTTCTCCGGAAAATAAGCCCTATCAGTAGCCGTAATGATCGTCTGTATCCTCTCCCGCTGCAAAAACAGCAAAAGTTCCTTCCTGCGTGAAGGATCCAGCTCACTCATCACATCATCCAGCAGCAGCACAGGATATGCCCCTGTCTCCCCCCGGATGAATTCCAGTTCCGACAGCTTCAAAGCCAGCGCACCAGTCCTCTGCTGCCCCTGTGACCCATAGGTGCGCAGGTCAACGCCGTTGACAGCCAGCTTCAAGTCATCCCGGTGCGGTCCCACGCTGGTGACACCGCGAATGATATCCAGCTCATGACGCTTGTTCAGCATTTCATTATACCACGGAACAAGCCCCTCTGTCACCTTTCCAGCCGTGAGAGACGGCCCGCCCTCACCAGATGGTGCGTGAAGGTCGTAGCTCACCTCAAGGCTCTCCAGAGCCCCTGAGATGCGCCTTTGCATGAGACGGGAGAGCATGGCCAGGCGGTTCACAGCTTCCATGCGCTTGGCGGTGATCTTGGCGGCGCTTTCGGCCAGCTGCACATCCCAGAGCTCCAGCATATCCCTGCCCGCCTGGCCCTCACGGATTTTCTTCAAGAGGTTGTTCCGCTGGGTGATAAGGCGTCCGTATTTGTTCATCTCCCGGTAATAGGCAGGACTGGTCTGGCTTATTTCCGTATCAAGAAAGGCACGCCTGAGCTGTGGCGCGCCCTTTACCAGATATAAGTCCTCGGGAGAGAAAAGCACCGTGGTAAGGCTCCCCACCAAAGTCTTGGGAGTGACCACATGGCTGTTCAGCATCATCTGGCGGCGCTTCATACGGCTGAACCTCAGCTCGATGGTATTGCCCACCCCCAGACGGGAGAACCCCAGCCGCACCGCCCCCTGCTGGCTGTCCCAGCGGATGAGCTCCGCATCCCTGCCGGTGCGGTGTGACTTGGCCAGGGAAGCATAGTAAACCGCCTCCAGGATATTTGTCTTCCCCTGGGCATTCTGACCGATAAAGACCGTAATGCCCTCAGGGAACTTGAAGTCCAGGGACTCATAATTCCTGAACTGCCTCAGCTGCAAGGATTCCACCAGCATATAAAAACCGCCTTTCTGCATAAATATGCAAGGCACTGATAATGCCTGTTAACCCCTGCACACTCTCCATGTACCCATGTCCTTGATTTCGATTACGTCCCCAGCCTTCAGCTTCCGCCTCCGGGCAGACTCCTTCTCCCCGTTCCGATAAACCAGCCCCTCAGCCAGCAGACCCTTGAGTTCGCCCCCAGAGGACAGAACCCCAGCCCACTTCAAGAACTGGTCCAGCTGAATCTCCTCAGTTTCGATAGTAATATCTTGCATAAGATTATCTCCTTGTAGAATTGCCATAACGATTATAACTGCCCTTAGTATGACAAGCGAAATTAGTAGACAATACCTGCCCCGTTTACGGGGAAGGTGGCAGCCGAAGGCTGACGGAAGGGGGGCTAGAGGTCGATAAGTTTGCCCTCGAAATCGCCCCTTCCACCGCCTAACGGCGGTCCCCCTCCCCCGTTTCACGGTGGAGGTAATTTCAACTCGTTACCTTGCCGTCCTCACAGGAGTGACAACATAAACGAAATCCTCCACCCCATCTTCAATGATCCGTGCAGCCGTCAGCGGCTGATTCATGCAGAAGGTGATGGTCTTGCTGTCGATATTCTTAAGTGCATCCACGATGTACTGTGAATTGAAGGCAATGGAGATATTGGGCCCGTCAATCTGAGCTGCCACATCCTCATTGGCCTGGCCGACCTCCTGGTTCACAGAGGAAATCAGCACCTTGTCATTTTCGAAGTCCAGCAAAATGATATTGTACTCGGAAGAACGGGCAATGAGGGAAACCCTGTCCACAGCAGCCCGGAAGTCAGCTGTGTCCAGATGGACCTTCGTCTCGAATTCAGCGGGAATGACCCGGTTGAAGTCAGGGAAAGCACCTTCCAGCAGGCGGGTGGTCATGAACACGTTCTCGAATTCAAAGCTCATGGAGTTGTAAGAGCAGGTGACCTTCACATCAATGGGCACTTCGCTGGTCAGATTGTGGTAAACATCCTGCAGGAACCTGCCGGGAACAATCATATTGATGGAAGTAGTAGGATCATCAAGATGCATGGTGTTCACAGCCAGGCGATGGCTGTTGGTGGCAGCCCAGATGACCTTGTCCTGACGTACCTGAACAGAAACGCCTGTGAAAAGCGGGCGGTTCGGGTCTGTTGCGCAGGCGAAAACCGTCTTCTTGATTGCTTCCCGGAGGACATTGTCCTTGACGGAAAAGCTGAGATTTCCTTCGAAATGCTTGACCGTAGGATATGATCTGGCATCCATGGAGAGCAGGCGGAAGTCGGCCTGAGCAGAGGTTATGTGAGCTACTTTCTTGGTTGTATCATAATCAATGGTGACTTCTTCACCGGGTAGTTTCGTGACTACCTCCTGGAAATACCTGCCAGTGATGGCGATCTCACCAGGTTTTTCTATCTCAGCATGGAACTTGGAGATAAGGCCTGTCTCATTGTTGTTGCCATGGACTTCTGCCGTGTCCCCTTCAGCTTTCAGATAAAGAGCTGACAAAAGGGGAGTCTGTGGCTTGGAAGCAATGGCTTTGGAGGCAAAACGGAGGGAGCTTAAGAGTTCGTTCTTGGCACAGGTGATTTTCATGGGCGTTCCTTTCTCTTTTGAAAATGGTTCATGAAATGAGAAAAGGGGCCTGACCTTGCAAGGGGCCCCCGTGGTTTAGTTAATACTTATAGATTTATATTTTAAATAGCCGTCGTAGTAGTAGGGCCTGTGGATAGGTGGATAAGTGGCAGGAGCCCTATAGCTTATGCACATTTCCACTGTTGATAAAGCTGTGGGAGTTTTGTTCCAGGTTATCCACATACTCACAGGGAAAAGAGGAAAAGGCAGTTATCCACAATTTGCTCACAGAAATATACAGAGATAATCAACGGAGTTATCAACAGGTGCTGGCTCCTACTTCTGTATCTCCTCGATAAGCTCAGTGATAGTGTTGGCCAGCTTCACCTCAGTCTCCTTGTCCTTGGAGATCTTGTCACAGGCGTGGAGAACAGTGGTGTGGTCGCGGCCGCCGAAGAAGTTGCCGATCTGGGGGAGGCTGGTTTCCGTCAGCTCACGGCAGAGGTACATGGCAATCTGGCGGGGGAAGGCGATATTGCGGCTGCGCTTCTTGGAGTGCAGGTCTTCCACAGTTACTTTGAAATAGCTGGCTACGATGCTCTCGATGATCTCCATGGTGATTTCCTTGGAGGCACCCTGGGGGAAGACATCCTTGAGGGCGGCGGCCACCACCTCAGTGGTGATGGGAATCTTATTGAGAGAAGCGTAAGCCACCACCCGGGTGAGAGCGCCTTCCAGCTCTCTGATGTTGCTGTCAATGCGGCTGGCGATGTAGACCATGACGTCATTGGGCACATCGAAGTGGTCGATGATGGCTTTGTTCTTGAGGATGGCGATGCGGGTTTCCAGGTCAGGTGCCTGGATATCCGTGATGAGGCCCCATTCAAAGCGGCTGCGCAGCCTGTCTTCCAGTTTCTGCACCTCTTTGGGAGGACGGTCGGAGCTCAGGATGATCTGCTTCTGGGCATCGTGGAGGGTGTTGAAGGTATGGAAGAACTCCTCCTGGGTACTTGTCTTGCCACTGATGAACTGGATATCGTCAACCAGCAGTACATCAATATTGCGGTACTTCTGGCGGAAAGCCTCAGCCTGGCCCTTCTGGATGCTCTGGATGATCTCGTTGGTGAACTGCTCGGAGGAGACGTAAAGCACCCTCATATTGGGATGGCTTTTCAGCACGCTATTGCCGATGGCGTGCATCAGATGGGTCTTGCCCAAACCAACGCCGCCGTACATGAAGAAGGGGTTGTAGACCTTGCCGGGATTCTCCGCTACTGCCAGGGCTGCCGCATGGGCAAAGCGGTTGGAGCCGCCGGTGACGAAGGTATCAAAGGTGTATTTCGGATTCAAAGAGGAAGAATCTCCCGGGGCAATCAGGTGCATATCTGCATCAGAGGCAGAAGCAATCTTTGCTTCTGCAGCAGGGACAGGCATTTCCACAGGTGAAGGGGCAGCAGTGCCGGGGAGTTTCACCCTTACCGGCTCGGCATAGCCCAGGGTCTGCTGCTCCGGGGTGTCCTTGGGACGGAGAGTCTCCCGCTGCTCTCTTACTTTCGGCAATTCTTCCTGGGCTTCCCGGAGCCATTCTTCCTTGGGAATGGTCTCAATCTTGATGCGGCGGGGGGAACCCAGGACATCTTTCACCACGTCCTCCAGCATGCTGCGGTATTTTTCATTTACCCAGTCCCTGGTGAAGTCCGTGCGTGCCCCGATGACCAGCGTCTCCTCGTCCATGGAGAGCACCGTAAGGGGTGAGAGCCACTGCTTGCAGATGGTCATGGAGAAATACTCCGGTGCCTTGGCAAAGATATGCTCCCAGAGGGCCTTGAGTTCCGTCTTGTCCATTCTGATGGTTTCCTTTCAATAATAAAAGCAAGATTCATGTTATCCACATGGTTATCAACAGCTGTGGATAACTTTCTGCACAGGCTGGAAAGCCCAGCAGCCACAAAGACCCGCAAGCTATCGCCTACGGGACTGTCCACAAAATATCAACAGTTATTTTATCAGAAAGACATAGAGTTATCAACAGGCAATCCACTAAAATCTGTGGATAATTCACAAAGAGAAGGCGGTTATCCACAAAGTTTTACACTTTTCCACAATATATAGTGCTCTTATCCTTCAGAGCATATTTTAGGAAGATAAAATAATTCTCTTGGAATATGTTATAAATCATGCTTGACAAATGCAGGAAAGGCTTGACAGTAGGCAGCTCACTAATTTATAATGTGCATTGAACTGTGATTTTGAATAGACTTAGCATACGTTCACTATGTATAGATGCACGTAAAATCCCGTGAAGGAGGTGTTTTGCATTGAAGATGACATTCCAGCCGAACAACCATTGGCGCAAGAAGACTCATGGCTTCCGTGAGCGCATGAAGACCAAGGGCGGCCGTCTCGTTCTGAAGAGAAGACGCCAGCGCGGCAGAAAGAAGCTTTCCGCTTAAGCAACGCAAAGTCGAGGCCACTTCGTGGCCTCTTTTTCTGATTAACGGGGGATTTTCCCCATTTCTATATATAAGGGAGACCTGGATTTTGAAACTGACACTGAAAAGAGGGCGCATGCTGAAGCGCAGGAGTGAGTTCCAGCGGGTCTACCACAAGGGCAAGAGCTACGCCGGACGCTACCTGATTCTCTATGTGTTCAATAACTATCATGGGGAGAAGGACCATCTGGGATTTGCCGCTGGCAAGAAGTTGGGCTGCGCCGCGGTGAGAAACCGTGTGAAGCGGCTTTTGCGTGAGGCTGTGCGGCTGGAGCAGGAGAAGATACCCCAGGGAGTGACTCTCCTGCTGGTAGGGCGGGCTGCCACAGTCAAGGCCAAGAGCCACCAGGTAAGACAGGAGCTGGTAAAGCTGCTGAAAAAGGCAAAACTCACGGAGTAAAAGTATGAAGACTGTGCTCTTGCTGTTGGTGAAGTTCTACAGGAATTTCATTTCGCCCATGTTTCCTCCTTCCTGCCGGTATGTACCTACCTGCTCGGAGTACGCCCTGACTGCCCTTGAGAAATACGGTGCATTGAAGGGCGGCTGGCTGGCGGTGAAACGCATCTGCCGCTGCCATCCCTGGCATGAGGGCGGCTACGACCCGGTGCCATAAGACCTCCACCGCTTGCGTGTGAGGCATTTACTAACAGTTCCTTAACTATCGAATGAGAATGGACGTGATTTTGTTTGGAATTTTTCTCGAATCTCTTAAGTCCCATTGAGAGCCTGCTGCAGTTTGTGCTGGGAGGGCTCTATAACGTCAACAGCCTCTTTGGCCTGGTGAGCTACGGCTATGCCATCATCCTTTTGACCATTATCGTGAAATTCCTGCTCTACCCCCTGACGGTGAAGCAGGTGAAGTCCATGAAAGCCATGCAGGAGCTTTCTCCGAAGCTGAAGAAGCTGCAGGAGAAGTACAAGGACAATCCCCAGGTCATGCAGCAGAAAGTGGCTGCCTTGTATAAGGACGCCGGGGTGAACCCTTTGGCTGGCTGCCTGCCCCTGCTTGTGCAGATGCCCATTCTCATGGGTATGTACTACTCACTTTACAATCTGGAATATCCTTCTGCAGATGCAGCCCAGTTCCTCTGGCTGCCCTCCTTGTCCGAGGCTGACCCGTATTATATCCTGCCCATCCTGAACGTGCTGACTACTTTCTATCAGACTCGTCAGACCTCTGATACCAGCAACCCCCAGATGCGTATCATGATGCTGGTGATGCCTCTCTTCATCGGTTTCATCAGCCTAAACTTCCCCTCCGGCCTGGTGCTTTACTGGGTAGTAATGAACCTCTGCCAGATCCTTCAGCAGTGGTGGATCTATCGTGAGGGCGGCCCCGCTGAGAAGGCCAAGGCTGCTGTGCGCTCGAAGGAGGAAGCCTGATGGGAGCATTTGATTTTATTAAAAGTCTCTTTGGCAGCAAGGAAAAGACGGAAGCACCCCAGATGGAAAATACTTCTGTCGCCGCTGCTCCCGCTCCTGAGGAGGTAAAGGAAGAGCCTGCACCTAAAGTAGAGGAGCAGGCAGCTCCTGTGCTTTCCCAGCCTATTTCCACCGGGGGCGGCTACGGCAAGCCCTTTGCTGAGGTGGTGAGGGAGGCAGAGGAACAGGAGTTCCATGAAGATGATGAATACGCCTCCGGCGTGGATATAAGCAAGGAGCCCAGTGAGGAAGTGACCCTCCAGCGGGGAGAGAAGTTCCTGCAGGAGCTCTTTGAGTCCATGCACATAGACGTGCAGATTCTCCGCCGGGAAGATGAGGACGGTACCGTCTACGAGCTGGCAGGAGAGCGTTTGGGCATTCTCATTGGCAAGCATGGACAGACTTTGGATGCCATCCAGTACTTGGCTAATCTGGCTGCCAACAAGGACCACACTGACGGTCATGCCCGCATTATCCTGGATATTGAGGGCTACCGCTCCCGTCGTGAGGAAACCCTCATGCGCCTGGCCGGCCATCTGGCCGAGAAAGCCTGCCGCATCGGTCAGGAAGTGCACCTGGAGCCCATGAACCGCCACGAGCGCAAGATCATTCACACGGCCCTGCAGGACAACCGCAAGGTGTCCACCTACAGTGCCGGCGAGGAGCCCCGCCGCTACGTGGTCATCGTGCCCCGCAGGCGCAAGCGCAAGTTTGAACGCGAATATTGAGCATAAGAAAAGCAAGGAGACGTCAAAGCTCCTTGCTTTTTTGTTGCCTATTTGCCGATACAGAACCGCTTGAACACCTCGTCAACGATATCGTCTCCCAGGGCTTCGCCGGTGAGTTCTCCCAGGGCTTCCCAGGCGGAGCGCAGGTCGATGGAGATGAAGTCCAGGCCCATATCACTATCGATGGTGCTGATGGCTTCCTGCAGGTGGTGGCGGGCTTTTTTGAGGATCTCTGCTTCCTCCTCGTCCCGCAGGAAGGCAGCCTGGGGGTCGGCGCCATGCTTGAAGACAAAGGCGTGGACGGACCGGGAAAGGTCTGCAAGGCCGTCTTTGTCTCCTTTGGTGCTGATGGAGATAATGGGCAGTTCTGGCAGGCGCTTTTGCAGTTCTTCAGCGCTCAGTTTCTCTGGCAGATCATTCTTGGTCAGCAGGGCGATGGCCTGCTGGTCCTGCAGCAGGGAGAGGATTTCCTCATCTTCATTATCCAGAGGGCGGGAGGAGTCAAAGAGGGCCAGCACCAGCTGGGCCTTTTCTATATATTCCTTGGATTTTTCCACTCCCAGCTGTTCTACCGTGTCGGAAGTCTCTCTGATGCCAGCCGTGTCGATGATGCGCAGGGGCACTCCCTCAAGGTCGGCATATTCCTCGATGGCATCCCGGGTAGTGCCGGGAATGTCCGTGACAATGGCCCGCTCCTCCCGCAGCAGGGCGTTCAGGAGGCTGCTCTTGCCCACGTTGGGCTTGCCGATGATGGCGGTCATCAGCCCTTCCCGCAGGATGCGCCCTGTGCTGGCAGTGGAGATAAGACCGCTGAATTTGGCAGACAGGCCTTCGATTTTTCCCCGCATTTTTTCCAGCTCTGCTTCCTCCACTCCCTCCTCCGGGAAGTCGATGAGGGCTTCCAGATGGGCGATGAAGCCCAGGATTTCCCTGCGCCAGCCCTGGAGCTCGCTGGAGAAGCTGCCGGTGAGGTGGCCTGTGGCCTGCCTGAGGGCCATGTCTGTCTTGGCATTGATGACATCCATGACTGCCTGTGCTTCACTGAGGTCAAGGCGCCCGTTGAGGAAAGCACGCTTGGTGAATTCCCCCGGCTCGGCAGGCCGCGCCCCGGCCTCGAATACAGCTCTTAGCACAGAGCGCAGAGCCATGGGGCCGCCGTGGCACTGCAGCTCGACCACATCTTCGCAGGTGTAGCTTTTAGGCGCGCGCATGATGAGGGCAATGGCCTCGTCAATCAGGCTGCCGTCCCGGGCGATGATTTTCCCGTAGGCGGCGGTATAGGCGGCCATGGCAGTGGGCTTTTTGCCTGAGGGCGACACAAAGACCTTGTCTGCTATCTCCAGGGCCTTTTTCCCGCTGAGGCGGATAATGCCGATGCCGCCTGCCCCGGGGGCAGTGGCAATGGCGGCAATGGTATCTTCTTTATACATAAGTCATTCCTCCAAAGTCTATGAGATTAGTATAGTAGACTTTGGAGTTTTTTCAAATAGGGCAAAAAAATTTCTCCGTGCTGGCAATTTTTCCCTCCCAGCCTCCATTTATATAGGTGAGGGGCAAGAAAAAAGCCTTGCAGAGAGAAAGAGAGGAGAATGAATCATGGCAGTAAAGAACGGAGAAATCAGCAAGCTTATCCTGAAGGTGGAGAATGGCTACGGCAAGAACGGCCAGACCAATTTTGCCCAGCGCACCTTCCAGCACATCAGCCCGGCCCTTTCCGACGATGATGCCTACGCCATCGGTGAGGCCCTGGCAGGACTCCAGTCCCATACCCTGGGAACTGTGTCCCGCACGGACAGCGCCAGCCTCATCGCAGGCTGAGCAGCAAAAGCCGGTATACCAGACTCACACCACACTACATAGTAAATCCACAGCAAGAATCACAGCAAAGATTTATCAGTGAAGGAAGGAGAAATGCACCATGAAGACGCTGAAAATGGTATTCACCCTGGAAGCAGGTGGCAACATCACCTATAGCCTGAACGACCCCAAGGAGGGGCTGACCAGGAAGGAAGTCACGGATGTCATGCAGACAATGCTTGACAAGAAAGCTGTAGAGTCCGCCGGCGAAATCGCCACCGCCATCAAGGACGCCTACATCTACGATGCCAGCCGTTTGGAGCTGGAGTGAGATAACAGCATAGGCAAGGAAAGGCCCCTCGTGAGCGTCAGACTGAATGGTCTGGCGCTTTTTCTCTTTAATGTACAAAGTTACACGATTATGCTATACTATCCACGTTAATCATTAGTGTGAAGGGAGTTTTATTTTTGGATAGAGGATTTTCCACCCGGCTGGGGTTCATCCTGGTTTCGGCAGGATGTGCCATCGGTCTGGGTAATGTTTGGAGGTTCCCGTTTATCACGGGCATGTACGGCGGGGCCTCTTTTGTGCTGATATATCTGGTGTTCCTGGCGCTTTTGGGACTGCCCATCATGGTGGCGGAGTTTGCTGTGGGGCGGTCCAGCCTGCATTCAGCGGCTCTGTCCTTTGACGCTCTGGAGCCCAAGGGGACCAAGTGGCACTGGTATAAATACGGGGCCATTGCCGGCAATATGCTGCTGATGATGTTTTATACCACCGTGGCGGGGTGGATGTTCTACTACGTTTACAAGATGGGTTCCGGGGACCTGGCTGGTCTTGATGCCGATGGCATTGGGGGCGCCTTTGGGGCGCTGCTCTCTGACCCGCTCACTATGACGGCCTGGATGGCGCTGGTGGTCATTCTGGGGGGCGGTGTCTGCTACCTGGGAGTCAAGGCTGGCGTGGAGCGCATCACCAAGACCATGATGATGTTCCTGCTGGTGCTGATGGTGGTACTGGCGGTGAATTCCATGCTGCTGCCCGGGGGCGGAGAAGGCCTGCGCTATTACCTCTATCCTGATTTCAACCGCCTGCTGGAGCATGGACTCTCTGAGGTGATCTTTGCCGCCATGGGGCAGGCTTTCTTCACCCTGTCTATCGGCATCGGCGCCCTGGCCATCTTCGGCAGCTATATAGGCAAGAAAAAGCGCCTGACTGGGGAGGCGGCCTGGGTTATCGGGCTGGATACGGCTGTGGCTCTCATGGCTGGTCTCATCATCTTTCCTGCCTGCGCTGCCTACGGGGTGAGCCCGGCAGCAGGGCCTAACCTGCTGTTCATTACGCTTCCTCAGGTGTTCAATAATATGCCTTTGGGGCAGCTCTGGGGGACTTTGTTCTTCCTGTTCATGAGCTTTGCGGCTCTGTCTACGGTTATTGCGGTGTTTGAGAATCTCATCTGCTGCTTCCTGGAACTCTTGCGGAAGGACCGCAAGATCATCATCCGCTGGGGCATGCTGGTGGTATTCCTGCTGTCCCTGCCCTGCGCTCTTGGCTTCAATGTGCTGTCGGATTTCCAGCCCCTGGGTCCGGGGACCTGCGTGCTGGATTTGGAGGATTTTTTGGTCAGCAACAATGTGCTGCCTTTGGGGTCGCTGGTTTACCTGCTGTTCTGCGTCAGCAGGTATGGCTGGGGCTGGGATAATTTCATTAAGGAGGCCGATACGGGCCACGGGATGAAGTTTCCGGCGTGGACCAGGGCTTATCTGAATTATGTGCTGCCGGCATTAGTGCTGATTATATTTATTAATGGCTATTACGCGCTTTTCTTTAAGTAAAGTTTCGGCTGTTCATTTTCTTTGGCGCAAAGAAAACGAACCAAAAGAAAACGCGGACTGAAATCACATCGTGTGATTTCCGCGTCCGCGGGGCCCATCCATGGGCCCTGGGGGTTCGGGATGTAGCGTAGTTTTAGGTTTGAGGCTTTTGTTGATGTGTTTACTGCTGGGAGAGGACTTGCCTCCACCGCTTGCGGGGGAGGTGGCAGCCGAAGGCTGACGGAAGGGGGGAACACCGATGCGTTTGGAAGAAATCATCAACCAACATCGTGAAGCGCTGAATGACACCGATATGCTTATCTACAAGTACATAGTCCAGCACCGGGCTGATGTTCGTCATATCTCCATACATGAGCTGGCGAAGCATTGTGCTGTTTCTTCTACCACTATTGTCCGCTTTGCTCAGAAGCTGGGCTTTGATGGGTTTGGTGACCTGAAGGCCGTGCTGAAGATGGAGGAAGGGGCCAAGTCCTATTATAGCGAAGATGTGCTGGAGGATTTGCGGTCCTTCTATGCCCAGACTACGGAGCGGGTGCTGAAGAGGAATTTTGACAGTGCCAGCCGGCTGGTGCATGAGGCTGACCGGGTCTTTATCTTTGCTTCGGGTTATGTCCAGAGCAATGTGGCCCAGGAGCTGAAAAGGCTGTTCTTCTATGACAATGTGTTGATTTATGAGATCAGCGGCACTGAGGAGTTCGCCTCCATTTCCCAGAGCCTGACGGCAGATGACCTCTTCATTTTCGTGTCCCTGTCCGGGGAGACGCCTACGGTGGTGGACTTTGCCCGAAGATTAAGGCTCCTTGATGTGCCCTTTATCTCCATCACCAAGCTCCACGACAATACCCTGGCCAGTTTGTCCACAGTGAACCTGTATGTGTCACCGGCCAGGTTCCAGCTCTACGATGAGGATGATGAGAGGACGGCATTTCAGTCCATGCTGCCTTATTTCATGCTGGTGGAAGTTTGGTATGTGAAGTATCGTATGTATTTGCAGGGGAAGGGTGAATAATCATGGAAAAAAACAGTGAGCAAAGCAATAAGGAAAATAAGACCACAGTGACTACCAGCAAGAACAATCCGCAAATCAAAGAGAAATTGCAGAAAATCTCCAAGATGCTTATAGAAAAGAACGAAGTTGCCTATAGAAAGCTGGCCAACCAATGATGCACGAAATTGCCCAAATTATCATAGATGATGTGCTGGCTTTCCATGAAGATATGGAAAATAGTGACATACCTACGGAAAGAGGCTTGCGCGACTATGGTCTGTTGGCATCTGCCGTGAATGCTCCTTTTCAGACTTTTATGGGAGAAGATTTATTTCCTGATATGCTGACCAAGGCGGCACATTTATGTTATGGCATTGCCAATAATCATCCTTTTGTAGATGGGAATAAACGGGCGGCTGTTCATACGATGTTAGCATACTTGATGTTGAACGATGTGACGATAAACTATCAACAGGAAGATTTATACAATATGGGCATGGCCGTTGCTATGAGCAAAATGACCTGTGAGGATATTGTAAATTGGCTCCGGGAGAGAATTGAGTAATAAGGGCATGTAACAAGTTACGCCCAATGTAACAAAATACAACCGTTGGCAGAAATGCCGAAAGCCCGCGAAACTATTGCCTTCGCGGGCTTTTTTGTTGTATCCTTGAACCATCAAAAGAAATGGATTAGGGTCTTATTTAGGGGGTAATTTTCATGACCATCAGCAAAGACCGCCTCATGCAGGGCATGCAGCGGTTTGGCGGCGCTATGTATACGCCGGTTATCTTGTTTGCTTTCTTCGGCCTTGCGGTGGCTATCTCCATCGTCTGCAAGAACGAAGGGCTCCTGGGCAGCCTGGCTGCCAAGGGCACTATGTGGTATGACTTCTGGTATGTGGTGGAGCAGGGGGCCTGGACGGTGTTCAGCCAGATGCCCATTCTCTTTGCCATCGCCGTGCCTATCGGCTTTGCCAAGAAGGAACAGGCCCGCTGCGCCATGGAGTCCTTCGTCATCTATATGATCTTCAACTACTTCATTTCCGGGTTCCTCACCCTGCACGGCGCTTATTTCGGCGTTGATTACAGTGTGGACGCTGGGGCAGGTACGGGCCTGGCTATGATTGCCGGCATCAAGACCTTGGACATGGGCATGCTGGGGGCCATCTTCATCGCCTGCACCACGGCCTGGCTCCACAATCGCTTCTATGACACCAATATCCCCGACTGGATGGGGATTTTCAAGGGCCCTGCTTTCGTAGTGGCTGTGGGCTTTGCCCTGATGATTCCCGTGGCTTTCCTCTTCTGCATGGTCTGGCCGGCTATCCAGCACGCTATCATGCAGTTCCAGGATTTCCTCAAGACCAGCGGTCTGGTAGGCGTCTGGGCTTACACCTTCTCCGAGAGAATCCTTCTCCCGGCTGGTCTCCATCATTTCATCTATCTGCCTTTCATCTTTGGTCCTGCTGTCTGCGATGGCGGCATTCAGGCTTACTGGCTGCAGCACCTCAATGACTTTGCGGTAAGCGGCCAGAGTCTGGCTGAAATGTTCCCCGAGGGCGGTTTTGCCCTCCACGGCAATTCCAAGATTTTCGGCCTGCCCGGTGCGGCACTGGCTATCTATATGTGCGCCAAGCCTGAGAAAAAGAAAAAGACGGCAGCGCTCCTCATTCCTGCAACTCTCACCGCCATGCTCTGCGGTATCACGGAACCTCTTGAGTTCACCTTCCTGTTTGTAGCACCTCTCCTCTATGCCGTACATGCTGTACTGGCTGCCTGCCTTGCTTCTGCCCTTTATGCAGCAGGACTGGCTGGCAACTTCGGCGGCGGCCTTATCGATGCTTTCGTGCAGAACTGGATTCCTCTCTTCCAGTATCATTCCGGCACCTACATTCTTCAGATTCTCATCGGCCTTGCTTTCACGGCCATCTACTTCGTGGTTTTCCGCACTCTGATTTTGAAATTCGACTATGCTACTCCTGGCCGCACGGCTGACGATGTGGAGGACAAGCTCTTCTCCAAGGCTGAGTATCAGGCCAAGAAGGAAATGGAAGAAATGGGTCTGGCTGACAATGCTCTGGCCATCAAGGCCAAGGTCTTCCTGGACTGCCTGGGCGGCCCAGAGAACATCAAGGAAGTCACCAACTGCGCTACCCGCCTGCGTGTGACGGTAGCAGATCCTGACAAGGTTGCTCCCGTGGGCAAGTTCACCAAGGCTGGCGCTTTCGGCCTGGTGAAGAACGGCCGCGCCCTGCAGGTAATCGTGGGCCTGTCCGTGCCCCAGGTACGCAGCTACTTCGATGCCCTGCTGAAGGGTGAAACGATTGAGGGGGCAGCTCCCGTTGCTGCCAAGTCCGAAGAAAATATGGACAGCAGCCTGGCCATGAAGCTCCATGCCTGCGTCACCGGACGCCTCATGGATATGACGGAAGTTCCTGACGATATGTTCTCCCAGAAGATGATGGGTGACGGCATTGCCATCGAGCCCATTGGGGATACGGTAGTGGCTCCCGCTGACGCCGAGGTCACCATGATCATGGAGGAAAGCCTCCACGCCATCGGCCTGCGCATGAAGAACGGCGCCGAGATTCTCATTCACATCGGCATCGACACCGTGAAGCTGAACGGCGAAGGCTTCCAGGCTCTGGTCAAGGCTGGTGACAAGGTAGCCGAAGGCACCCCGCTCATCAAGTTCGATAAAGAGGTCATCAAGGCCGCAGGCTACGGCACCACGGTTATCATGGCCGTGACCAACAGCGCCGACTACCCCCAGATGCAGAAGCATGAAGATGCAGAGGTAGTGGTCAGCGAGACACCGGTACTTGTTTTTTAAAAACGGAGAAAATCAATGGATAAGATAAAATGGTGGCAGAAGACCAATGTCTATCAGGTCTACCCCAAGAGCTTCCTGGACACCACAGGCAGCGGCACCGGGGACCTCAATGGCGTCACCGAAAAACTGGACTATCTGAAGACTTTGGGTACGGGGGCTATCTGGCTCACCCCCGTTTACCCTTCCCCCATGGTGGACAATGGCTATGACATAGCCGACTTCACGGGCATTGATTCCAGCTACGGCACCATGGCGGATATGGAAAGACTGATTGAGGAAGCTGACCGCCGGGGCATCAAAATCGTCATGGATCTTGTTTACAACCATTCCTCCGACCAGCACCCCTGGTTTATTGATTCCGCTTCTTCTTGTGACAGCGAGCATAGCGACTGGTATATCTGGCGGGATGCCAGGCCTGATGGCAGCGCTCCCACCAACTGGCGCTCCATCTTCGGCGGCAGTGCCTGGAAGTGGTGCGAGGCAAGGCAGCAGTATTATCTGCACACCTTTGCCGAGGCCCAGCCGGATCTGAACTGGGAAAATCCGAAAGTCCGTCAGGCCCTCTATGATGCGGCCAACTTCTGGCTGGACAAGGGAGTGGGAGGCTTCCGCATTGATGCCATTGTCTACATCAAGAAGCCGAAAGAATTTGTGGATGGTGAGCCGGACAGCGAGGACGGCCTGGTGAACATCCACTCCATGATTGCAAATACCCCGGGAATCCTTGATTTTCTCCATGAGTTCAAGGAGAAGGTCTTCAAGGGCCACGATATCTTCACGGTGGCAGAGGCCAACGGCGTAGAGCCGAATGACCTGCCCCATTGGGTGGGGGAGAAGGGCGCCTTTGATATGCTCTTTGAGTTCTCCCACATGAACCTGGAGTTCCCCAAGGGGGAGCTTTGGGGACAGGCCACGGGCTACACCCCGGCGGTGATTCCCGGCCTGAAGAAAGTTTTGACGGCAAGCCAGCAAGCCACGGCGGAAAATGGCTGGTACCCCATTTTCTTTGAAAACCACGACCAGATGAGGTGCACGAGGCACTATTTCCCCGATAGTGCCCCCAAGGACCTCACCGCCAAGGCTATGGCTTCCATACTGCTGACCCTCCGGGGCACCCCCTTCATCTACGAAGGGCAGGAACTGGGCCTTTCCAATGTGGCCTGGGACAGCATTGAGGATTACAATGACATTTCTTCCAAAGGCCAGTATGCGCTGGCTTTGGAGGAGGGGAAGACCCCTGAGGAGGCCCTGGAGATTGTGCACCGCTACAGCAGGGATAATGCCCGCACGCCTATGCAGTGGACGAAGGGGAAGAACGCAGGTTTTTCCGTGGGCACGCCCTGGCTGCCTGTGCATGAGGAGTTTGCTTCTGAGTGCGTGGAGACGGAGGCCAAAGAGGAAGACTCTGTGCTGAGCTATTACCGCAGGCTGGCAGATATGAGGCAGCATGGGGAGGCGGCTGGAGTACTTATTCAGGGGGATTATGAGGAACTGCTGAAGGATAATTCCTCCTTGATGGCGTTCAAGCGCAGCTTTGGGTGCCGGGAGGTTTATACGGTGGTTAATTTCACTGGTGAGGAGCAGAAATACGAGTTGCCGGAATTGGAAACGGCTTCGTTGGAAGTGGCTTCTTTGGAGGAAAGTTCCAAAGGTCTCTTGAGGCCATTTGAGGCTCAGATTTACATTCGGGAGACTTGTTAAGTTGCCCAGTTACTTTCTTTGGCGCAAAGAAAGTAACCAAAGAAACAGCGGACTGAAATCACATCCTATGATTTCCGCGTCCGCGGGGCCCATCCATGGGCCCTGGGGTTCGGGGGGAGCGGCCTCGTTGCCTTGCGGCAACATCGGGGTGACGGAGTGAAGGTTGAGTAGAAATTTTGTTACTGTATGAAACAGGTGATACACAATGAAGATAGGCGCAAGTGATTATGACGGTACTTTGTTCCGTCAGAGGACCATATCCTCTGAGGATGTGGAAGGTGTCCGGGCCTGGCGGAGGGCGGGGCATAAGTTTGGGGTGGTCAGCGGGCGTGATTATGGCATGCTGATGCCTCAGCTGGAGCATTATGGCATCGAGTCTGATTATGCTGTCTGCAACAACGGTGGCATCATCTTCAAGGCCGATGGCACTCCCCTCTGGCAGGGCAGCATTCCTCTTTCCGTGCTGGCCCAGATTGTCAAGGAGCCCAGCGTGGACAAGTCCTTTCACTACGCCTTCTCCGCCGTGGACAGGACTTTCCTCTACCATGAGGGTGAGGGGTCATGGATTATGCGGGAGGCGCTGGAATGGGACTTCCCCATTGAGAAGATTACCGAGGAGGATATCCTGAACCTTCCCCGCATCCATCAGTTCTGCCTGGGCTACCCTGAGGCAGGCATGGCAGACGAAACCGCTGCCATCATCAATGCCAAATACGGCGAGTTTGTCCATGCCTATCCAAATGGCTGCAGCGTGGACATCACCCCTGCCGGGGTCAGCAAGAGCCAGGGCATAGATACCCTGCTGGAACTCATGGGCTGGCAGCAGGCAGAGGTCTTCGCCATCGGCGACGAGACCAACGACCTGCCCATGCTGGAAGCCTTCGACGGCTTCACCGTGGACACCGCCCGTGAGGCCATCAAGGAAAAAGCCCGTGCCGTCTACGGTGGCGTGGGGGATATGCTGGTGGATAATATTTAAGCACATAAAAATGCAGGCTGCCTTGAGCCTGCATTTTTTTGTAGAAAGTCACTCTGGTTCCACGCCGAATCTTGCCTTGGCTTCTTCGATGAGTTTGGCGTAAAGTTCCATGGTGGGGCCATGGTTTTCTTTGATGTAGTCCAGGAAGGCCTGCTTTTCCTCCTCCGGGCCGTCCTGGATGGCATGGCCGGCCATTTCCAGGGCTTTGGCGGATTCGGAGAGTTTGACGCCGCCGATGGACAGGGAGGTGGATTTCAGGGCGTGGACGTGGGTGGTGTAGTCGGGGATGTTTTCTTCGTCGAAGTCCTTTTGCAGCTGATCCCGCACCAGCTGGTAGCGGGACACGTAGACCTGCAGGAATTTGAGTTGCATGGCCTCCATGCCGCCGCAGTATTTCATGGCGGTGGGCAGGTCTATCTGCTCGTCTTCCGGGTCGTAGCCGGCAGGGCTTTCGCCAGGTGTTTCGGCAGGTACTTCGGCAGCAGGGGCTGGGCCTGTTTCGGCACTGGTTTCAGCCGGAGCTGCTGTGCTGTCAGGGGCAGGGGCGACGGCAGCAGCGTGGTCTGTATTTGCGCTGCTGACTGTGCTGCTTACTGCACTGCTGACTGTGCTTTCCGCACTGCCGGGGCTTTCTGCCGGGGGCGTGACGGAGGGAGCGGCAGTGTCATCTGCCAGATGGCTTTCTCCGTGGGGTTCGTAGTAGTCGCTGTACTCAGCGTAGCTTTCTTCCTCGGAGAAGTCCAGTTCTTCCTTGGTGACGGGCAGTACCTTGTCTGCCGGCAGGAATTTCTGCACCACAGATTCCAGGGTCTTGCCGTCTACGGGCTTGGAGATGTAGTCATCGAAGCCGTTAGCCAGGAACATTTCCCTGACGCCGGAGACGGCGTTGGCGGTGAGGGCTACGAAGGGGGTCTTCTTGCACTTGCTGCCCTTGAGCTCTTTGGCCCGCTTCAGAGTTTCGATGCCGTCCATTTCCGGCATCATGTGGTCCAGGAAGACGATGTCGTAGTGGGTGTCCTTGATGGCTTCCAGACATTCCATGCCGCTGAAGCAGGTGTCGATCTGCATCTGGGTCTTTTCCAGGAGGCTCTGCACCACGATAAGGTTCATTTCCGTATCGTCTACCACGAGAATCCTGGCTTCGGGGGCGGTGAAGCTCTCCTGATAGGCTTCCTGCTGTTCCAGGAAGTCCTCGATGCGCTTCTTGAAGTCACCCATGGGCTCGTAGTGCTCTACCCGCTGGGGCAGGCGCACGGTGAAGGTGGAGCCTTGCCCGTAGGTGCTCTCTACGGAAATGGTGCCCTTCATCATCTGCACCAGGGAGGTGGTGATGGCAAGGCCCAGGCCTGTGCCTTCGATATTGCGGTTCTTCTTCATGTCCAGGCGCTGGAATTTGGAGAAGAGCTTTTTCTTGTCCTCTTCCTTGATGCCCAGGCCAGTGTCCTGGCAGATGAATTCAAGCTCCAGGGATTCGTCGGAAATGCCGTTGTCACCCACCTGCACGGTGAAGGTGACGGAGCCTTTCGGCGTATACTTCACGGCGTTGTTGAGGATGTTCACCAGTATCTGGCGGAGGCGCACTTCGTCTCCGTGGAGGGAGTCGGGGATGGTGGGGCTCACGTTGATGTTGAACTCCAATCCCTTCTGCCCCGCCTTGTAGCTCACCATGTTGTAGATGTCGTTGAGGACTGAGCTCAGGCTGTAGCTCACGGGGATGATTTCCATCTTGCCGGACTCGATCTTGGAGAAGTCAAGGATGTCGTTGATGATGGCCAGCAGGGTTTCGCCTGCACTCTTCACGTTGTAGGCGTACTCCTTCATGGTGCCCTTGGCCTCGCGCATGATCATCTCGTTCATGCCCAGGATGGCATTGAGGGGCGTCCTGATCTCGTGGCTCATATTGGCCAGGAAGTCGCTCTTGGCCTGATTGGCTCTGAGGGCATCGTCACGGGCTTCGCGCAACTCCTTGCTTTCCTCGGCATAGGCCTGGTTGGCGAAGGAGTAAAGGGTGAAGACGCAGAACAGCACCACCATGAGTCCGAAGACCCAGAGGATGATCAGGTGGATGTTCCTGATGCCGCCCACTACGGATTCCCACTCCATGTAGCCGATGGCGATGAAGTTGGTATCCGGTACCCGGGAGGCAAAGAGCACATATTCGCCGTCTATGGTGGGGGTGTAGATGGCGGTGCTGTCAGTATTGTCCAGATTTTTCAGAAGTTCCTCTATGCCCAGGGGGCTGCCTGTGCTTTCCACGTAGAAGCGGTTGCCAGGGCCGTAGTCCTGGAAGCGCACTACCACCTTCTGCTTGTCCAGGTCGTACAGCAGGATATCCATGGACTGTTGCTTGTCGGAGAACTGGAAGAAGGAGGAGGGATTGCTCAGTTCCTTTTCCGTGTGAAGCCGGTAGAGTACGTAGCGGATATTGGCCCCTTCGTAGACGGGGACCATGGTGATGAGGCCGATATGGTCGTAATACTCCAGGGAGCCGTAGCCCTGCACGGCCTTCACTCGCTGGAACTGGGAGCCTTCGGGCAGGGGATTGCCGCTGATGGTGTTGCCGTTGATATCCACCAGTCCTGCTGTGCCCATGTTGCCGCCCAGTACTTTGGCTACGTCCTGGGGGGGCATCTGGCCCAGTGTGATCAGGCGGGCTTCATCTTCCATCTGCTTGATGTCGCCCTTGAAAAGGCTGTCGTAGACGGTGGAAATGAGGTGGCCCTGATGCTCGCCGAACCTGGCTACTTCGTGGTTCAGGGAATCGTTGATCTTGGTGTGCAGCAGGGTGCAGATTGCGATGAGCACCAACAGGAAGGCCAGGAACTGGGCCACGATGCGCAGGACGAAGGAGGCGGTCTTCTGCTGCGAAGTTTCGATGATCTTGTTGTTATCTTGATTCAATGATCTCAACTCCCTTCACCAGCCAGTCCATCTGCCTCAGGAGATAGCTGTTGATAGCTTCTCCTTCCCTGCATTTTGCATTGCCGTATTGATCTATGATATTGCCTGAGAAAACCGGATAGCCGTCGTAGATTCTCTGCCTTGTCCTGATGGTCATGGCTTCTTCCTTGGGGGTGAGATTCCTGGCCAGCCGCAGTTTCACCACTCCGTCCAGCATGCCCTGCCAATAGATATGGCTGCCCTCTTTCTGGAGGTTTTCCTGCAGCAGCCGGGTGAAGACCTGCTGCCAGTCCGTCTCGACGGCGGCCAGGCAGTGTTCGGTCAGATGGCTTTCATTGGGGTGGAAGTCGATGTAGTCAAGGCCCTGGGCCTGGGCTTCATCGCCTGCGACGTGGGTGGCCTGGAAGTAGGTCATGACATCTGCTCCCGAGAGCTTCAGCTGGTAGACGGCTTCTTTTTCCCGCTGGGGGTTCATCCATTGCTGGGTCCAGCGCACCATCACCCGGGCATCGGGGCGCACGCTCTGCACCCCCAGGGCAAAGGCATTGATATCCCGGCGCGTCTCGGGAGCCGGGAAGGGGGCCACATAGCCCACGATGCCGCTTTTTGTATGCAGGCCTGCCAGCACTCCTGCCATATAGCGCACTTCATAGTAGCGTACTGAGTAGCTGATCATATTGTAGGAAACCGCTTCGCCTACAGAGTTGGCATAGAAGGTCACCTTGGGGTAAGCGGTGGCCAGGGGTTCCAGATTGTTCTGGTAGGTGGGGTTGGCCAGGAAGATGTACTTCACTCCCCGGTGCACCAGCTTGTCAACTACCTGAGAAAGGTTTTCAGGACTGATGTTGTCCTCGATGTAGACATCGTAGTCCAGCTTGTCGCAGGCGGACTGAAGGCCCTGGGCAATGTCTGCCGGCCAGCCCGGAGTTTCCTTGGTGGAGGCCAGTATAAGCGCGGCACTCTCCTTGTCATCCCTGGTTTCGTGGCCGAAATACTGGACGGACAGGAAAATACAGATACAGACGGCCACAGCCTGCAGGATGCTCAGGATGCGGAAGCGGCGGGAAAGAAGATTATGGCTGCTGTTTTTCATATCTCCCGCACCTCCTTGGGTGTGAGATCTCTGGTTTCTGTATCTTCACCATTTATGTCTTCCTCATGCTCCATCAGGTTGAAGATGATGACAAAGGGGGTGTAGATGACGATATCCACACTGAGCCACACCAGCTGCAGCACCGCTCCCATGATATCTCCTGTGGCAATGACGCCGTCCAAAAGCACCGGGGCAAGGGAGCCGATGGAATGTTTGAACACCGGCACGATGCCTGAGCTGATGGCCAGATACCCGATGAGCACGTTGACCATGGGCGCCAGCACGTAGGGTATCAGGAAGAGGGGATTGAGGACGATGGGCAGGGCGAAGAGGAAGGGCTCATTGATGGAGAGCACCAGGCTGGGCATACTGTAGGCAGAGATGCTGCGGAGCCTGTCCTTGGAGGAAAATACCCAGATGGAGATGGCCAGCCCCAAAAGGGACACGGACACCGCATCGAAGAACTCGCTGGTGAAGATGAACTTCGTCCCTTCCAGCTCGTTGGAAATCTGGGCAGGCACATAGAAGGCCTCTGTCCAGGCAAAGGTCAGGCTGTTGCCGTTGAGCCCCAGCCACCAGAATATCCGCCGGAAGAATTCGTAGACCATGGCGGAGAAGGGATGCTGGGCTATACTCTGGGAAAAGAGGGCGGCGAAGAGGCCGGGCATAGTGCCTATGACCTCCTCGAACAGCACCCAGCACAGCACTACGGAAATGGAGACCAGGAAGGTGAAGGTCAGGGAAATGAGATGCCGCATGGAGTAAGAAAGCTGGGGAGAAAGCCCCATAGCCAGCGGCGTGCGCATCAGGGACACCTTGGAAAACTTCTTGAAAGCCTGCACCGTGGCAGTGGAGATGATCAGGGACAGCAGGAAGCCCCTGCCCTGGAAGTACATGGAGATGTTCTCCATGCCCTCATTGAACACTGCCAGCATGAAGACATAGCCCGAGATGGTGCAGAGACAGGCTAGTATCCTGTCCACTTCCCAGAGCTTGGCCAGCCTGTCCGTGAAGATCAGGGAGAAGATCATGTAGTAGAGGAAATTGGTGATGTTGAGATAAGCCGTGCAGGTAAGCATGATGTGGAAGAATTCAGAATCACGGTAGGTCTGGTCCCGGAGACCTCCGGAAAGGAAGGTGCCCAGTCCCAGCCCGTTCTCATCCATGACCGGCCCCAGGGGATTCAGTACCAGGTTGCCCACCATGTTGATGAGGGCCAGGATCATGATGAAGGGCATCATGATGCAGAAGGCTTCCCGCAGGGCCTGGAGATAGGGAATGGCCAGGAGGCGGCGGGTCAGGGGAAAGAGATAGGCCGCAAAGATGCCCTTTTGTAGTTTTTTTGACTTGTCCATGGGGCCTCCTTTCCGGCCTGCTTATCCTACAGTCCCAAATTATCAAGTGCTTTGAAGATGTCCTGTATCTCAGGGTCGTCAATGTCCGGAGCGATGTGTTTTTCTACCCTTGAAATCAGTTCCTCAGGGGTGAAGGGCTTCTTCACATAGTCCTTCACTTTAAGTTGGGCCGCCCGGACGATGGTGTTCTTGTCAGCCGCCGCCGTGAGGAAGATGACACTGATGTTTTTCCAGTTGGGGCGCTGGCGGATCAGGCTGAGGGTCTGGATGCCGTCCATGCCCGGCATGGCGATGTCCAGAAGGATAAGGTCGACTTTCCCCTGACGCTCCTGCAATATCTTCAGACAGGCTTGACCGGAATCCGCGGTGAGGTATTCTGCCTGTATCTTCATTTCCAATATGGTCTGGGCCATGGTGAGATTCATGAAATCATCATCTACAATCAGGATGACTGGTTTGTAAGCCATGTGAAATACCCCCTTGGTAAGATGAAAGGCGAAATCTTATTCGCCGTTGCGCTCCTTCAAAAGCTCGATGAACTTGGCTTTGGGTACCGGACGGGAATTCAGGAAACCCTGGCCCGTATGGCAGCCCATGGAGAGAAGCATCTGCTCCTGCTCCACCGTTTCTATGCCGCCCACCATCACATTGAGGCCCAGCTTTTGTCCCAGGACTATCATGCTGGACAGTACCTCCTTCATGCCGTCAGAGTTCTGGGCTGCGTAGAGGATGGAGGCGGAAATCTTGATGCCGTCCAGGGGAAGATAGTCAAGGAGAGTGAGGGAGGCTGCGCCTCCTCCGAAGTTGTCCAGGATTATCCCGTAACCGGCTTTGTGCAAAGAATCCATGAGGAACACGGCGTGGTCCCGGTAGGATTTCTGGTTGAAATTGGCAAACATGCTCTCGGGTATTTCCAGCTGGATGGTGCCCGGGGGCAGCTGGTACTTTTCAATCAGGTCTTTCATGCGCCTGAGATAGCCATCTTCAGTGATGTGGAGCCGTGACTGGTTCACGCTGATGGGCAGGAGCTCCTGTCCGTTGGTGAGCCTGTGTTTCTGCACCATCATCACCTGCTTCAGGACGAAGTGGTCCAGGGGGATGATGAAGCCGTTCATCTCCAGGGAGGGCATGAATTTCTCCGGGGACAGGAACCCCATTTCCTTGCTCTGCCAGCGGATAAGGCTTTCGGCGCCCACAATGCGGCGGGTCATGATGTCATACTGGGCCTGATACCAGACGGCGAACTCTCCGTCGGCAAGGGCCTGGCCCATGCTGCTTTCGATGTGCTGTTCCAGATGGAGGTACTTGTCCATCTTCTCGTCGTAGAGTTTCACGATGTCCATGGTGCCCATGATTTTCCGGCAGGCCATGTCGGCCTTTTCCTCGGACATGAGCAGCATGGTATCGGACTTCATCTCGCAGAGACCCACCTTGATGTGCAGTGAAATCCGGGCAGAATCGTGCTCTATGTAGCCGTAGTGGTTCACGGCCTCAGCGGCGTTGCTGACCATTTCTTCCATGGTAGCGGCCTGGCAGACAGCCACCAGCTGCAGGGTGTTGATGCCGGCTGCTGTCTGCAGCACCCAGTCCTCCTCCTGCAGGTGCATGGCGGTTTCACGCAGGCGTTTGTCCAGGGAATGGCGGCTGTAGAGCTCCAGCATGGAGTCACGGCTGCTCAGGTCAAAGACGGCCACATAAATGTGGCTGTCCGGCTCCTGTCTGGTGGCTTCCTCCCAGATGCCCTTGATTTCCTGCTCCAGCCAGAGCATATTGGGCAGCTGGTAGCGGTTGTCCATATAGGCCATCTGCTGGATAGCCATCATATGGCGCCGCCTCATGTAGTAGCGGTAGTACATGACGCCGATGATGAGGCCCATGATGACGAAGAGGCCCACGGTGGTCAGCAGGGGATAGTGGTAAATCATCCAGCGGGGAGAGAAGCTGTAGGCTATCTCCGTGCCCTCCTGCAGGACCACATTCTGGGTGAAATTGGGGGGCAGGTGGGTGATTTCCTTGTCCAGGATGCGCCAGAGCCGGGGGTCAGCCTGAGTGCTGACACCCAGGCTGATATTTTCACGATAGAAGCTTTCGGTGAGAGCTTCCAGATTGTAGGTGAAAGAACCCTCCATAAGATAGGGGACTACCGACCGGGGGGCATAAGTCACATCGGCCCGGCCGTTGCTGACAGCCCGGAAACATTCTTCCATGGAGTGGCAGTAGATGATCTGGTTGGGACTGTAGTTTTCCTTGACGGAAATCTGGGTGGGGAAAATCTCCTCAATGACTGCCACCTTGGGATTCTGGGGCAGGGGGAAGCCCTTGCGGATGATGGGGGTGTAGTCAATGGTGCGGAAAGACTGGGTGGGTGAAAGACCCAGCTCCTTCAGCCAGGAAAAATCGCAGGGCACGTCGGCTACGAAATCCACAGTACCTCTGGCAACGAGCCGCTTGAGGTTTTCCAGGGAGTCCCCTTCCACGATCTCAATCTCGATATCCAGGTCTTTTTCCAGCTGCTCCAGCAGGACGGCTGTGACGCCCTGCCATTCCCCGCTTTCCTCGTCCTTGTAGAGGAAGGGCTTGTGGGGCATATAGACTGCTGCCCGGAAATGCTTTTTCTGCTGCAGGAAGGCCCTTTCGTCTGGCTCCAGCACCAGGGGCAGGCCCTGGCTGCGGTCGTACTTGTCACGGAGCCGGTTGCGGATATTGGGCTGGTTCATCAGCAGCTGATCCATGGCATCGTTCACTTTGTTGTAGAGATCAGGACGGTCTGTGCGGATCAGCAGGCGGTAGCTCACTCTGTCAAAGAGGGCTACTACCCGGCCCTCATCGGGGGTCCTCAGCATGGGCGCCACATAACCGTCCAGCTGGCGGGCGGTGTAATGTATCTTCAGGTCTGCATAATCATGGAAGGTCACCAGCTCATAAGTGAAGGCATTCTCCAGAGCCACGGCGGGCAGGTTGGGGATGGGATAGCCGTAGTCCAATACGCCGATTCTCAGATGGCGGGAGGCCAGGTTCTCATGGAGCACAAGTTCCATGGGGAAGCGGGCCACCACATGGTCTGTTCTTTTGGCAAAGGGCACGGTGGAGTAATCACCGGGCATGCCCGGGAGAATATCTATTTCGTTTTTCGACAGCTTGTCCACCGCTTCCCACCAGTTCACACAAGGAATGTAGACCATATTCCAGTTGCCGAAGCCAGCTAGGAACTCCATGTACTCGAAGCCTGAGCCAATCAGGTGGCCGGGGCTGTCCTCCTCCAGGAAGCCCGTCCCCGGCACATAGCCTACCCTCAGGTTCTCTGTGGCCTCAGCCTTGGGGATAAGGCAGAGAAAAAAGGCCAGCAGCAGGGCAAAGACAGCCCGCAAGTTTCTTCCCATCTGAATCCCTCCCTGCAAGGATTTATTTGCAAGCGAAAAATTGCCAGTAAAAACCGAATTATTTGCCTTATTCTTCTAGCCTCGGGGTGGATAATCCTGCCTGTGGATAAAATCTTGAAAAAAAACACAGGGTTATCCACAAAACTGTGGATAACCCTGTGCATAGTGTGTATAACCTGTGTATAAGCTGTGGAGTATGTGGATAAAATTGTGGAAAAGTGGAAGGATTTGTGGAAAACATGTCGAAAACCCTAAATGATTTTTTCAGGTGATTTTCAGATAATCTTTTCCCCGTGGTACTTTTCCCCCCCGATTTCCGGGTAGACACCGTACTCTATGGCCCATTCGCACTTGTACTTGATGGCCTGGGCGTGGATGGTTTCGATCCTGTCCTGGGTGCGGACTACCTTGCCCGGCACGCCCACCACCAGGGAGTTGGGGGGGATGATGTCGTTTTCCTTGACTACCGCCCCTGCAGCGATAATTGAGCCGCGGCCGATATGTGCTCCCGTAAGCACCGTGGCGCTCATGCCGATGAGCACATGGTCCTCGATGACGCAGCCGTGAATGTTGGCCCCGTGGCCCACCGTCACATAATCCCCGATGATGCAGGGCTTGTCATCAGCCACGTGCAGGCAGGTGAGGTCCTGCACATTGCTGCACTCACCGATTTCTATATAACAGACATCTCCCCGGGCCACCACCCCGGGCCAGAGGGAGGAGTATTTGCCTACACGGACATCACCGGAGAGGAAGACCTGGGGTGCGACGAAACATTCTTCGTGAAGCTGAGGGCGCTTGCCCTTGAATACATTGTCTTTCAGAGTGAACATAAAAGACCTCCTCTTTGTAATTGTTGACAGGAATATGCTTTATGCTATACTAAGGAAGGTGCTGTTTAGCGGTCAATATTTGCCCTCGGAACCGAGGTGCTCGCCTATGAATGAGCTTATCCTAGTCTTGATTCTCATCCTGCTCATCATCGTAGAGATAAAAAAATAAACCGCTCCCAGTTTGCCGACCGAGCGGTTTATTAATGAAGAATTAATTACCTGTGAGGGCGACCGCTGGGCGGCACCTTCTCTATGTTCATTATAACGCAATTGCCTAAATTTTTCCATAGGCAATTGCGTTTATTTTATTTACAGCAGGTGCGCTCTCAGTTCCTCGCCACTCTGCTGGCAGAGGAGGGCAGGGGCGATGTCAAGCACTGTGCGGCAGCCGGTTTCGCCTTTTTGAGCCAGGCGGTAGCAGGCGCGGGCGTAGGCTATGAGGACTGAGGTGGTGAACTCGGGGTTGGAGTCCAGCTGCAGGCGCAGTTCCATGATGTGGTTGTTCTCCTTCTCATGGCCCGTGGCACCAGTGCGGATGACGAAGCCGCCGTGGGGGAGGCCCTTGTGGTTGGCGCTCAGTTCCTCCTGGCTGATGAAGTGCACGGTGGTGTCGTACTCGTCGAAGTAGTTGGGCATGGTCTTGATTTCTTTCTCAATCCTTGCCTTCTCCGTGTCGTTATCGAACTCGGGCTTCACTACCACATAGCACTCGCGGGTGTGCTTCTCACGGGTGGTGAGCTCGGGGTTCTTGCCGCTGCGGACAGCCTCCAGGGCGCTCTCCACAGGCACGGTGTACTGGCGGGCATCGGCTACGCCCTCTACCCGGCGGATGGCATCGCTGTGTCCCTGGGAAACGCCGCGTCCCCAGAAGGTGTAATCCTTGCCCTGAGGCAGGATGGCGTTGCCGTAGACACGTGCCAGGGAGAAGAGGCCCGGATCCCAGCCCACGGAGATGATGCCCAGATGGCCGCTCTCCTTGCCTGCCTTGTCCACGTTCTCAAAATGCTCGGGAATGCGGGCATGGGTGTCGAAGCTGTCGATGACGTTGAAGTATTTGATGAACTCCGGGGTCTGCTTGGGCAGGTCCGTGGCGCTGCCGCCGCAGATGATGAGGACGTCAATCTTGTCCTGCCAGTCCTGGGCGTCCTTCACGTTCACTACAGGCACGCCGGCGGTGGCGATTTTCACGCTCTCAGGGTCACGACGGGTAAAGACAGCCACCAGTTCCAAATCGATGTTTGCCTCCACCGCGCACTCCACGCCGCGGCCCAGGTTGCCATAGCCCAGGATACCGATACGTATGCTCATAGATGTATTCCCCTTTCCAAGGTACATAGTTTACATATTTACGCTTAATAATATATCACGGATGGACTTTTGGGAAAAGGGCAGGAGGGCATTTTCCACAAGAAAAGCGCCACCCGCAAATATCATTTGCTATGGGAAGGCGCTTGCGTTATAATCTCTTTTAGGTGTTATCCGATGACAGGCGGCGTCCTTGCGGAAAGGCGAAATACTGAATCTGGCCGGCACAAAGTGCGTGGTCGATTGGTCAGCTGGGAAGCGGGGTGAGCGGAGATGGAGCAGCTTATCATAGTTTTAATATTACTCTGGCTGATTCGCATTGAAGCAAAAAAATAACCGCCCAGGCTCGAAACTGGCGGTTATTTTTCATGATATAACCAACTAAGCGAGGGCCAACCGTTGTCGGGTGGCACCCTTTATGTCTACAAGTATAGCAAATTTTTCAAAAAAGTCAACCATAGAGCAACAAAGGAGTACCTTATGTTTGTAGCCGGAAAATATGATGTGATTGTCATCGGAGCGGGACATGCAGGAGTGGAGGCGGCTCTGGCCGCTGCCCGTCTGGGCTGTCATACCCTCATGGCCACCCTGTCCATGGACAATATCGCCCTGATGCCCTGCAACCCCTCAATAGGCGGCCCTGCCAAGGGACATCTGGTACGGGAGTTGGATGCCCTGGGGGGCGAGATGGGCCTCAATGCCGATATTACTGCCATTCAGATACGCATGCTGAACACGGGCAAGGGCCCTGCCGTCCATGCCCTGCGCGCCCAGGCGGACAAGAAGTATTACCAGTTCCACATGAAGGAAACCTGTGAGAATACGGAAAATCTGGAAGTCAAACAGCTGCTCATCACGGAGCTGCTGACGGAGGAGGAAACGAAAGCAGACGGTAGTAAGCGTCGCCGTGCCGTGGCGGTGCGCTCGGAAACGGGAGAGGTCTACGAGGCCAAAGCCATCGTGCTGGCCTCCGGCACCTATCTGAAAGGCCGCATCATCGTGGGAGAGCATACTTACGATGGCGGCCCCTCCGGCCAGCGGGCTGCCATGGAGCTGTCTGCCTCTTTGGAAGAAGCAGGCCTTTCCCTCATGCGCTTCAAGACCGGCACCCCTGCCCGGGTGGACGGGCGCACTTTGGATTTTGAGAAGATGCAGCTGCAGCCCGGGGACGAGGAGGCGCGGAACTTCTCTTTCATGTCCGACATTGAGACCCGGGACCAGCTGCCCTGCTATCTCACCTATACTAATGAAGAAACACACAAAATCCTGCGTGACAATATGCACCGGGCTCCTATGGCCAACGGCATTATCGAAGGGGTGGGCCCCCGCTACTGCCCTGCCATCGAGACGAAGCTCCTGCGCTTCCCGGACAAGGACAGGCATCAGCTCTTTTTGGAGCCGGAGGGACGCCACACCCAGGAATACTACGTGCAGGGCATGAGCACTTCCATGCCCATGGATGTGCAGCTGGCCTTCCTCAAAACCATTCCAGGCCTGGAGCATGCTAAGGTCATGCGGGCAGGCTACGCCATTGAGTATGACTGCCTTGATCCCCTGCAGCTGAAGCCCACCCTTGAGACCAAGCCCGTGAAGGCACTTTTCTCCGCCGGTCAGTCCAACGGAACCTCCGGCTACGAGGAGGCCGCTGCCCAGGGCCTGATGGCAGGCATCAATGCCGCCTTGCAGGTAAAGGGAGAAAAGCCCCTGGTGCTGAAGCGTTCGGAGGCCTATATTGGCGTGCTGATTGACGATTTGGTGACGAAGGGGACCACCGAGCCATACCGCATGATGACCAGCCGGGCAGAGTACCGCCTCCTGCTCCGCCAGGACAACGCCGACCACAGGCTCACTCCCAAGGGGCGGGCCATCGGCCTGGTGACTGATGAGCGTTGGCAGCGGTATGAGAATAAGTACAAGCATATCGAGGAAGCCATGGCTATCCTGGATAAAGCCATCCTCACTCCCAGCGTGGAGACCAACACCAAGCTCAGCGAACTCAGCCTGCCGGAAATCAACGCTACTCTAACGGCCCACGAATACATGCGGCGGCCTGAGGTCAGCTATGAGGACATGCGCAGCCTGCTGCCAGAGCTGCCGGAACTCAGAAAAGAGGAGTACCAGCAGGTGGAAATCTCCATCCGCTACGAAGGCTACATCAGGAAGCAGCAGGAGCAGGTAGACCACATGGAGAAGCTGGAGAACCAGCTGATACCCGAAGATATCGTCTATGAAAATCTCGAAAGCCTCCGCTCCGAGGCCAGGGAGAAACTGGCCAAGATACGTCCCCTGTCCCTGGGACAGGCCTCCAGGATCAGTGGCGTCAGCCCTGCAGATATCTCAGTGCTGGCTATATATTTGAAGAAGTGATGAACCGGGCATTTTGCCCGGTTTTTTCTATGGACATCTGCGCTGAAAGTGATATACTAATTACAGAACGAATGTACTAAAATTACGAAGCACTAAGGAGGTCAGAGAATGAACAAGGAAATGCAGGAAGAAAATGAACTTATCAGGCGAGCTGCCTCCGCCAAGGACCAGCTGGCCCTCAGCAAGCTCCTCATCAAGTACCATCCGCTGCTCATGGCTGCTGCCCATGACTGGCACTATCGGGAGCTGGGGGAAGAAGCCCAGGAAATCTCCCAGCTTTACTTCATGGACGCCGTGAATACCTTTGATGATACCCGCGGGGTGCCCTTTGCCGCTTTCGTCAAAGCCAAGGTTTACGGCGGGCTGAACACTTTCCTCAAGGCGGAGAAGCGCCGCCGGGAGCGGGAAATCCGTCCTGACTCCATGGGGGAGCAGGAAGGTGAGGAGGCTCCTGAAACCACTCCCTGGGACGCGGTCTTCCTGGCCTCTCGGGGCAATACACCCTCCGGCAGTGCGGAGATGAGCGGCCTGGGGGAACATATAGACAGCTACGAGCAGGCAGAGCTGAGGCAGGAAGTGGAAGAAGCCCTGCGGAATCTCAACCAGCGGGAGCGGGAGGTGGTGCGGGAAATCTACTTCCGGGAATGTCCCGCCTATGCTGCCGCCAGGAAGCTGCAGCTCTCTCCCAGCCGTATTTCCCGCATCAAGCAGAGCGCCCTGAAGAAGATGAGGACCTTCATGGCAAGATAGAGAAAAGCCGGAGGATTGGGAGTCCTCCGGCTTTTAGAGAGAATTAGAGAATAGAGAATTAGGGATCTTAGGGAATCTATGTGCAATCCATAAAGGGGATTGAATCAGGTGTTGTTCGCAATCACAGCCCCTGCTATGGCGCCCACGGCCACGCCGACGATGGCGGCAGTGTTCACATCACCCTGGGAGTGAGTGTTCCTGTTTTTGTGCTCATCGCGCTCCCGGTCATGTCTGTGGTTGTCATGCTTGTGGGAAAGTTCCTGGTAATGGGGAGCCTTGATGGTGTGGGATGCTGCCTCGGCAGATCCGGCTGAAAGGCCGGCCACGCTGAAGGTCATCAGACCAGTCAGGGCACAGGCTGTAATCTTGAGTTTCTGTGCGTTGAACATCTTCTTCATCTCCTTTGCTTGATTACATGGTTTATTATAGCAACGATTTATTAGAAGGTCTTTTGAGGGAGATTAGATTTCCGTTAAAGTTAGCTGAAAAAAAGAAGGACGCCGCCGGGCGTCCTTCTCTATGTATGGATGATTGCTTACACCAGCGTGAATGCTTCGATGGTGCCGTAGGTGATGAGGTCCTTGATGCTGCTGGGGTCACCCTCCATGATGGCGGCGTTGACCTTGGCCAGGTTCTCCTCAGCAATCTGGATACGGCCTTCCTTCAGCTCCTCCTCAACTTTGGCAGCAAGTTCCTTGCGGGCCTTCTTGGTCTCGCCGTAGAAAGTGCTGTTGTAGAAGACGTTCATGCTGGTCTGGCTTTTTTCCTCATCGCAGTTGAAAAAAACATATACTTTCTTTTCCTTCATGTCGTAATAATCCCCCTTGAAGCAAAAAATATAAAAACTACGCATTATTATAGCATAATTTCGCGTAAATGTTTAATAATTTAATTTTACATAATATTAGCGTGTCTTTCTGTGTATTTTTTATATCGGGTATTAAGGAAAGCACAGCTTATTTCGATAAAAAGAGTAGGATAGTTTGACACACTAAGGACGGTGAATACAATGGCAATGGTAGTCAAGAACAATATGTCGGCGGTGAATACCCTGAACGTCCTTGACAAGAACTCAGACGCCCTGGCCAAAAGCCTGGCGAAGGTATCCTCAGGCATGAAAATCAACGGGGCGGCAGACGACGCCTCCGGGTATGCCATCTCAGAGCGCATGAGGGTGCAGGTGCGGAGCCTTGAGCAGGATGTGCAGAACGCCCAGAATGCCAACAGCCTGCTGAGGGTGGCTGAGGGGGCGGTATCCTCTACGGTAGAGATTTTGAAGACCTTGAAGGAAAAGGCCATCAATGCTGCCAACGATACCAACACGGATCTGGATCGCCAGACCATCCAGAAGGAAGTGGAGCAGTCCATCGACCAGATCAACGACAATGCCCTTGTGACCTACAACGGCAAGTATATGCTGGATGGCATGTCCACCATAGGCGGGGTTGGGTCGGCTTTGGAATCGGTGAAGGGTTTCATGGGAGCTCTGAATATGACCAGCAGCAGTGGCATGGCTGCGCTGGATGAAGCCGTAGCTGCTGCCAGCGGTGGGGTATTTGCCAATGCCCAAGCTCTTATTGACAGCTACATTAGCGACATGAGTTCAAACTCAGGTACCAGCGCTGATCAGCAGAAGGCCTTCCTGAAGGAATACTGCGGCATTGATCTGGATAATGAAGACACAGGCGCCATCACAGGCAAGGATGCTGGCGGGGACACGGTTAAGACGGCAGCATCCGTGGTACCGGAGACTATACCAGCTAGCAGTTGGACTATGCCTACCAGCGGCAGCAGTACTTTCAAAGGGTTGACTATCAACTGGAATACCAGCAGTCTGCAAGCGTTGACGGCTACTACTGGCACATATGGCACCATAGGCACTACAGTGGCTGATCAGGAAAAGGTTATTTCGGCTCTTAACAGTGAGTGGATGACAAGCTGCTTGAATTTGATTGCGGATTCATTTGATATGAGCTTTGAAGACAGCGGTGCCACCGTAAAGACAATAAATCTTAATTTCATAAATGATGGCAGTGGTCCTAAAAAGGATGCTCTGGCGTGGGTAACTAATGGTAGCGTCGGGGGGGTCACTCGTTCGTTAGATTTGACTTTCAATATGTATTACTACAGCAATTTGTCATCGACTGATAACAGTGGTTCAGATACTGTTACTCATCAGACTGAGTTGGATCGCACATTGGCGCATGAGCTTACTCATGCTGTCATGGGAGCTAACATCAATAATTTCAGCAATCTGCCCGCCTATATAAAGGAGGGTGCTGCAGAACTGGTACACGGCATTGACGACCAGCGGGCTGCCAGTATCAAGCAGATGGCTGATACCAGCAATGCAGCTGCGATACGGAGTGCCCTTGAGACAGGGGATTCCACTGCCGGCAATGTTTCTATTGGCACGGCAGGAGGCGAGTCTGCTTATGCTCTGGGCTTTGTGCTCCTGCGCTATATGGCTCATCAGAGCACTATGGGCAGCGGTTCCACTTCTGGTTCTGGCGGTGACACCTATACCTTCAATTACAGGCTCACGGACAAGGCCTTCAACTTCCAGGTGGGTACCAAGGCCAACCAGACTATCCGGGTGGGCTTTGCAGACATGCGGGCCAAGTCCCTGAAGCTGGAGAATGCCAAGCAAGAGCGGGTCAGCGTTGCTACCCGGGAAAAGGCTGTGGCTTCCCTGGCTACTTTCGACTATGCTTTGGCCAAGGCCCTCGATATGCAGACCACTATCGGTTCCATCCAGATGCGCCTGGAGCATACCATCAACAACCTGACGGTCTCCAGCGAGAACGTCCAGAGCTCCGAGTCCACTATCCGTGACGCGGACATGGCCAAGGAAATGACGGGGTACACGAAGAACAACGTGCTCATGCAGGCTGCTCAAAGCATGCTGGCCCAGGCCAACCAGTCCAGCAGCAGTGTGCTGTCCCTTTTGCAGTAAGATATCCCATAGAAAAAAGCACCCAGCCGGGTGCTTTTTTCGTGCCTGGGATTATGCCTCCACCACGGCTGCTTCTTTCGGGGTGGTGGTCAGCTTCAGGTTGATGATGAACTCCGTTCCTTCCTCCGGGGCGGTGATGACTTTGATGGTGCCTCCCATGAGGTCTATGAGGTATTTGGTGATCATCATGCCCTGGGTGCGCTTTTCTTCTTCGGCGAAGATGCTTCTGTTTTCCTTTTCGATGAACATTTCCTTGGCATAGCTTTCGGACATGCCGATGCCGGTGTCCTGCACCCGCAGCTCATATTCGTTCTCATTTTCGGGGATGTGGGCCTTTTCACGCTCGGCGGGAGAAAGGGTGCTTTCCTTTTCCATCAGCATGACTACGATGCGGCCCCCGGACGGGGTGAATTTGTAGGAGTTGCTGAGGAGGTTCAGCAGGATTCTGGAGAGACGGTCACCATCGCAGAGCACCAGGGGGTGTTCCACCTGGCTGATTTCCAGGGCGAAGGAGATATCCTTTTCTTTCATCTGCTGGGCGAAGGAATCCACAATCCGCTGCATCAGCTGGCGCAGGTCTGTGGGCTTCAGCCTGAGGTCAAAGGAGTTCTTGTCTATGTAGTCCACCTTTTGCAGGTCATTTACAAAGGCCTTGAGGTAGTAGCAGACGGACTGGATGCGGGAAAGGCAGTCGCAGAGCTGGCTGGTGACCTGCATATCGCAGTCCCCTTCGGAGAGCCTGAAATCCGCTCCTGCCTGCCGGGCAGCCCGCACATAGCCGGAAAGGGCTTTCATGGGCAGGCGTATGTCGTGGGATACGTTGGCCAGGAAGTTGCTTTTTACCAGGCTCACCTGACGTTCCTGCATCATCTTGATATCCATGAGCCGCTCGCGCTGCCTGATGCGGGTGAAGATATTTGACAGCAGGAAGAGGATGGTCATAATGAGCAACATCTGCACTATGAGGTCAAAGGTGAGCTTGCTGTGGGCTTCGGCAAGCCTGCCCTCGGCGGCCAGTGCCAGCTGGTCTCCCGTGGACTGTCTGAGCCAGAGCCCCGTGGAGAAGAAATTGAGAAACATCAGGAGAATGGAGAGGGAGGCGGAGCGTCCGAAGTGGTTGAGGGTGTCCCGCTTGAAGATGTACCAGTAGTAGAGGAAGCCCAGGGTGCTCCAGACTGCCAGCAGGAGATAGGACTCCGTATTCAGGCTGCTGCCCAGCAAGAGATTGGGCAGGATGGGACAGAAGAAGAAGAACAGGGAAAAGACCATGCCCCCGATGCCCATCTGCACGCCGCGCTTGTCCCCATTCTTCCTGGCTTCCAGATAGTTGCAGAGGGACACGTAGCCGTAGGCCAGGGAACCGCTGATGGTGATGACGTCCACCAGCCAGACAATGGCGGTGCGTCCCAGCAGGGGAATGGGCAGGGACATGGCGATGGTCAGGAACAGGGCATTCCTGGGCACGCCGTTGAGGTCGGTCTTGGTGAACTGCAGGGGCAGCAGGCCGTCTTTGGCCATGAACTGCAGCAGATAGGCGCAGGTGCGGTATAGCCCCAGGATGCAGGTGGCGATGCCGGAGAGCACAGCCACCCCCAGCACCCAGATGCCAGCCATGCCGTAGGTGCTGCCGATGCTGTGGAAGACCGGCAGGGAGCTCATGCCCTGCATGTGGCCCACGTTGTCTATGTAGTCCTTCCAGGAGGTGTACTCCGGGGGGACGCTGAGGATGGCCACGCCTATGAGCAGGGTGTAGGCCAGCACGCCGCACACCACCGCTATGACTATCAGCGGGAACAATTTCTGCACGGGGAAGTGGAAGTCATCAATGGCATGGGTGACACATTCATAGCCGAAGAACATCCAGGGAGCCACCATGAGCATGGAAAAGACCTGCAGCAGTGGATTATTGTCCGGCTGGAAGGGGGGGAAAATTACAACATGGTGGTTAACAATACATAGTGATACGAAAAGAAGGATAATGATAGAAATCAGAAGCAGGGCGAAGGCGGTGTAAAGGTGGCGCTTGAGCTTGCCCCCGTAGCAGGTGAATGCTCCGAAGGTGATGAAGACAATCCAGGTGGTGACTATCTCTCCGAAGTACACATCAAAGCCCGCCACTGTGTAGTGGAAGCCCCACTGCAGGAGACTGCCGAAAAGCAGGCGACAGAGCAACACCACGGCGGTGGCGTTGGCCCAGATGATGGAGAGATAGGTGATGAGGAGGGTCCAGGCCGCCAGGAAGGCATGGTCATGGCCCAGGACGTTCTTGGTATAGGCATAGATGCCCCCGTTGCCCTGATACCTCACCGCCAGTTGGCAGAAATTGTAGCCGATGATCACCATGGAAATGCCGCCGATGAAGATGGCCAGGGCACTGCCTATGGGGCCGGCGTTGGGCAGGAAAAGGGTGCCCGGCATCACGAAGGAACCCCAGCCCACGGCGCAGCCAAAGGACAGGGCCCAGACATTGAGGGGATAGAGCAGCCGGTTCTTGACTGCATCGTGCATCCCGGGATTCTTGAATGTAACCATAGCCATACTCCTTTGTCCTACTTAGGGGCCAGGGGCAGGGTCAGGCAGACGATGAACTCTGTGCCGCTGCCCTGTTCTGTAGTCACTTTGAGCTGACCGCCCATGAGATGGATGATGTTTTTGGCGATGTGGAGGCCGCGGCCCTGCTCCTCAAGCTCCAGGGCGGTTTTCTCGCCCTCGAAGGGGGCGTTGATCCATTCAAGCTCCTGGGGAGAGAGGCCCTTGCCAGTATCGTGGATGTGGACTTCGTAGTCAGCGTAGGTCTTGAAAGCCAGACGGCCCTGTTCTGTCTTGCGCAGATGGTAGCCCGGGCCGTTTTGGAGGAGGGTCACCATGACGCCGCCTCCCGGCTCCGTGTATTCATAAGCATTGCTGATGAGGTTCAGCAGCACCCGGGAGAGCCTTTCCTCGTCACATATCACCTGAGGGTCTGTGACCTTGCTGGTATCCACGCTGAAGTACAGGCGCTTTTCCTGCATCTGCTGGCCGAAAACATGGGACAGCACCTCGAAGGTGTGGCGGATGTCAGTCTCGTGCTCCTTCATCTTGATCTGGCCTCTTTCCATGCGCTCCATGAGCATCATGTCATTTATCAGGAAAGAGAGGTACTGGTTGAGGCTTACCACTTTTTCCAGCGAATCCCCCAGAGATTTTGGCACTTTGCGCTCGCAGGGCTGCTCGCAGACATAGCAGAGGGCGGACAGCTCCAGGGCCGTCTGCACATAGCTTTCCAAAGACTGCATGGGTATGCGCACATCATGGGAAATATTGGCCAGCAGGCTGTTCTTGGCCTTGCTGATGGACCTTTCCCGGAGCATCTGCACATCGGCGGCGTGCTCCCGGGATTTCAGGGTGGTGAAGATATCGCTCATGAGCACCAGGATGATGACGATGAGCCCCAGCTGCACCAGGGCGTTGAGGGAGAGGAGGCTGTAGCTGACATCTATGCCTTCCCAGGCCATGATGAGCTCCGCCTCTGTCCTCTGCTTGAGCCACAGGGAGGTGGAGAAGAAGTTGAGGAAGAGGATGATGAGGCACATGGAGGTGGAAATGCCAAACCTGTGCTCTGTATCGTGCTTGAAAACATACCAGTAGTAGATGAAGCCAACAAGACTCCAGGCCGACAGCAGCAGGTAGGATTCCTGCTCCAGGCTGCTGCCCAGGAGCAGGTTGGGCAGGATGGGGCAGATGAAGAAGAACAGGCTCATTACCGCCCCCAGGAGACCAAGCCCCTGCCGCTGCAGGCTGCCCTCCTCTCTGGCCAGGAAAAAGGCGCAGAGGGAAACATAGCCGTAGGCCAGAGAGGCGCTGATGGTGGTGATGTCCGTCAGCCAGGCAATAGCCGTGCGTCCCAGGAAAGGCACGGGCAGGGACAGGGCTATGACCAAAAGCAGGGCCTTCTGGGGCAGCCCTTCCGGGCCTGTCTCGGTGAATCTCTCCGGCAGCATATTCTCAAGGGCCATGGCATGGAAAAGGTAGGCCGTGGCCCGGTAAAAGCCCAGCAGGCTGGTGGAGAGGGCGGCGATGACAGCGGCACCCAAAAGCACCAGTCCGCCGCTGCCAAGCACTCCGTGGACGCTTTGGAACACTGGCAGGGAGGCAAGGCCCGTATGGGTGTGCAGCTCGTCGATGTATTCAGTCCAGGCATCGTACTGCCCGGGCATATCCAGCACGGCGATGGCCGTCAGCAGGCAGTAGACCAGGGCGCCGGAGATGACGGCCCCCACCACGATGGGATAGAGCTTTTGGGGAGAGAAATTGAAATCCTCGCTGGCATGGGTCACGGCTTCAAAGCCAAAGAACATCCAGGGGGCCAGCATCAGCATGGAAAAGACCTGCATGGGGGGGAAGGAATCCGGCTGGAAGGCCGGGGCAAAGACAGAGTGATGGGAATTGCCCATGATGCCCAGGAAAAGCCCCACCACGGAAAAGAGCAGGATGATGCCCAGCGCCGTGTGCAGGTGGCGCTTGACTTTGCCCCCGTAGCAGGCCAGCATGCCGTAAGCCACGAGAATCACCCAGGTAATGAGAATCTCCCCAAAGTACACATCAAAGCCCAGCACCTGATAGTGAAAGCCCCACTGGAGCAAATCCCCAAAGAGATAACGGGCAATTAGCACAAAGGCCGTGGCATTGGCCCAGATCAGGGACAAGTAGGCAAGGCCTAAAGACCAGGCCGCCAGGAATCCGTGGTCATTGCCCAGCACCTTGCGGGTGAAGGCAAAGATACCTCCGTTGTCCGGGAACCGTTCCGCCATGACGCAGAAATTCTTGCCAATCACCAGCATGATGAGCGCCCCCAGCACCATGGCCGTGATGGTGCCGATAGGCCCCGCATTGGGCAGGAACATAGTCCCCGGCATGATGAAGGCACCCCAGCCGATGATGCCGCCAAAAGACAGCGCCCAGATATTCAAAGGATAGAGAAAGCCCTTATGCTCTTGTTCCTCTTCGGGAGTTCTTTCAAGTTCCATGACAAAGCCCCCTTTGCCTATTAAATGAGGACAGTTTGAGGATGCCCCCTTGAAAAATCGAATATTTTTTCATTAGTTCTCTTTAGGCGGTGGAAAATCCTGCTTTTGCAGCTGTCCTTCATAATCTTCACAACATTACTTCTTACAGTTTACACATTGACATACAGTATACATGAGTCTATAATACATAAACATATAAATGTCCTTATAGAGAGAACTTGAGAAGGAAGGCTTTATTATGAATGGACTTATGTTAGTGGGAGGAGCTCTTGTGGTCTTTGTGGCCGCCTATCTGCTTTATGGGCGCTGGCTGGTGAAGACCTGGGGCATTGACCCTGCGGCCAGGACTCCTGCGGTGGAGCTGGAGGACGGAGGGGATTTTGCCCCGGCTTCACGGTTTACGGTGTTTGCTCATCAGTTTTCTTCCATCACGGGGGCTGGTCCTGTGACGGGCCCTATCATCGCAGCCATGTTTGGCTGGGCTCCGGCTCTTATATGGCTGCTGGTGGGTGGCGTGTTCTTTGGGGCGGTACAGGATTTCACTGCCTTGTATGCTTCGGTGAAGAACAAGGGCCAGTCCATGGGGATGATGATTGAAGCGTACGTGGGACGTACGGGCAGGAGGCTTTTCCTCTTGTTCTGCTGGCTGTTCACCCTGCTGGTGCTGGCAGCTTTTGCAGATATCCTGGCAGGCACTTTTGCCGGCACTTTGAAAGATGGAAGCCTGAATGTGCCGGGAGCGCAGGCAGCTTCCATATCCCTCCTTTACATCGTGGTGGCCATGGGCTTTGGCTTCTTCATCAGGAAGGTGAATCCCAGCGGCGTAGTGAAGCTGCTGGTGGCTATCGTTTTGGTGGCAGCTATGTTTGCTGCTGGTATGGCTTTCCCGCTGTATCTGGATATGCAGACCTGGCGTTATCTCACTTTCGGCTATTGCTTCATCGCTTCCGTCCTGCCCATGTGGCTGTTGATGGAGCCCCGTGACTATCTGAGCTCTTTCCTGCTGCTGGGGATGGTGGCAGGCGGCGTCATCGGTGTGGTGGCAGCTCAGCCGGTCATCAATATGCCTGCTTTCGTGGGCTTCACGGTGAACGGCCAGAGCCTGTTCCCCATTCTTTTCATCACCATTGCCTGCGGTGCCGTGTCCGGCTTCCACAGCCTGGTAAGCTCCGGTACTTCTTCCAAGGCCATTGCCAATGAGCGTGATATGCTGCCTGTGGGCTACGGTGCCATGCTGGTGGAATCCCTGCTGGGTGTGGTGGCTCTGGTCATCGCCTGTGCAGCTGCTTCTAACGGCCATCTGCCTCAGGGCACGCCTTTCCAGATTTTCGCCGGTGCCATCGGCGGTTTCTTCCAGATGTTCGGCCTGCCCGCTGCCGTTTCCGCTTGCGTGATTACCATGTGCGTGTCGGCCCTGGCCATGACTACCATTGATTCTGTGGCCCGCATTGGCCGCATGAGCTTCCAGGAGCTCTTTGCTGCAGGCCAGGGGGAGGAGGAAAATTCCTTCCAGAAGCTCTGCCAGAACAAGTATTTCTCCACTGTCGTTACTCTGGTGCTGGGTTTTGCCCTTTGCCAGGCCGGCTACATGAGCATCTGGCCCCTGTTCGGTGCAGCCAACCAGCTGCTCTCCGCTCTGGTGCTGATTTCTCTGGCCGTGTTCCTGAAGGTCACGGGCCGCAAGGGCTGGATGCTCTACGTGCCTATGGTGTTCATGTTCCTGGTGACCATGAGTGCGCTGGTGCTTTCCGTGGTGGGCATTGTGACGAAGCTCTCTGCCGGCAATTTTGTCCTCATGGTGGACGGCCTGCAGCTGGTGCTGGCCCTTGCTCTGATGACCCTGGCCCTGCTGGTGGTGAAGCACTGCGGCAGGGAGCTCATGGGCAAAGAGGAAGTGGAGCTGGCCCACGGGAATTGAGATTGGCTCCTGTAAGATAGATAGAATATTATATATGAAAGTTCCCGTCGCTTGTGGTGGGCGGCGGGAAATTTGTTTTATTGCGTATTGCTCTTTATTTTGTATATGGTAGAATTAAATTGTTGTGTTTAAGTTCTTTAGCGATTGTACGTAGATAGTATGCCTTACCTCCACCGCTTGCGGGGGAGGTGGCAGCCCGAAGGGCTGACGGAAGGGGGATGAGGGGTCGAACAAGTCTGCTTCTAAGATGTTTGTACGACTCCTAGCCCCCCTTCCACCACCTTCGGTGGTCCCCCTCCCCCGCACGCGGTGGAGGTAACATCTGATATATCATTTTCTACCATATATGAAAGGGGTATAATTTAAATGAAAATCGTTATTGGCAGTGACCATGGTGCTGTGGCTTTGAAGGAAGAGGTCAAGATGGTGCTGAAGGAATTCGGTGACATCGAGATCAAGGATGTGGGCACTTTTGGCACTGAGTCTGTGGATTATCCTGATATCGCCGAGAAGGTCTGCGGTGAGATTGTGAGTGGCAAGGCTGACCGGGGCATCGTGCTCTGCGGCACTGGCATTGGCATTTCCATTGCTGCCAACAAGATCAAGGGCATTCGCTGCGCTCTGTGCACCGATGTGTATTCCGCCCGCATGTCCCGGGCTCATAACAATGCCAATGTGCTGGCTATGGGCGGGCGTGTGACTGGTTTTGGCCCTGCCGGGGAGATTGTCCGCGTCTGGGTGAAAGAGGAGTTCCAGGGCGGTCGTCATGAGCGCCGGGTGAACAAGATAATGGCGTTGGAAGAGAAGTAAGCCTTCTCTTTGCTCTATTTGTTAAGTTTCGGCTGTTCATTTCTTTGACGCAAAGAAACGAACCAAAGAAACAGCGGCCTTGCCTTTCATCCGTGAAAGCCAACGGCCGCGGGACGCCCATCCATGGGCTGAAGTTTGAGTTGTTTTGGGCTGTTGGATACTAGATATAAGGAGGCCGAGATATGAGTTTGATGTCCCACTTGAAAGACACCGATTCTGCGCTGGCGGAGGTTCTGGAGAAGGAACTTAACCGTCAGAGGAACAAGCTGGAGCTGATTGCCTCTGAGAATATTGTTAGCACTGCTGTCATGGAGGCTCAGGGCAGCGTGCTCACCAATAAGTACGCAGAAGGCTATCCTGGCAAGCGCTACTATGGCGGCTGCGAGTTCGTGGACGAGGTGGAGACCCTGGCCATCGAGCGTGCCAAGAAGCTCTTTGGGGCAGGGTATGCCAATGTGCAGCCTCATTCCGGGGCCCAGGCCAACATGGCTGTGTTCTTTGCCCTGCTGCAGCCCGGCGATACCGTCATGGGCATGAACCTCACGGACGGCGGCCACCTCACTCATGGCAGTCCTGTGAACATGAGCGGCAAGTACTTCAACATCGTGGCCTACGGCGTGGATAAGGAAACGGAGCGCATTGACTACGATGCCCTGGAGGAGCAGGCGAAGAAAGTGATGCCCAGGCTCATTGTGGCCGGTGCTTCTGCCTATGCCCGCACCCTGGATTTCCCCCGTCTTTCCGAGATTGCCCGGAAGGTCGGCGCTTATCTCATGGTGGATATCGCCCATATCGCAGGCCTGGTGGCTGCAGGACTTCACCCCAGCCCGGTGCCTTATGCTGATGTGGTCACCACCACTACCCACAAGACCCTCCGCGGTCCCCGTGGCGGCATGATCCTCTGCCGTGATGCCGAGTTCGGCAAGCAGTTCAACAAGGCTGTCTTCCCTGGCATCCAGGGTGGCCCCCTGATGCATGTCATCGCTGCGAAAGCTGCAGCTCTGGGTGAGGCGCTGAAGCCTGAGTTCAAGGAATATGCTTCCCAGGTGGTGAAGAACGCCGCAGTCCTTGCCCAGACTCTGCAGGACAAGGGCTTCCGCATTGTTTCCGGCGGCACGGACAACCATCTGATGCTGGTTGACCTCACCAATAAGAGCATCACTGGCAAGGTGGCTCAGACGGTGCTGGATGAGGTGAATATCACCGCCAACCGCAACACCATTCCCTTCGAGCCCCTGAGCCCATTCATCACCAGCGGCCTGCGTCTGGGCAGCCCTGCCCTCACCACCCGCGGCTTCAAAGAGGACGATATGAAGGAAGTGGGCGAAATCATCGCCATGGTTCTCAGCGATGTGGATAATGAGAGCGTGAAGGAGCAGGCCCGCAAACGCGTGGCAGCCCTCTGCCAGAAGTATCCGTTGTATGAGTGAGTAACTGATTAGTAGAACAAGCCTCCACCGCTTGCGGGGGAGGGGGACCGTCGAAGACGGTGGAAGGGGGGATTTTGGGCCCTGCTCATCGCCCCTTCCGTCAGCCTTCGGCTGCCACCTCCCCCGTTTCACGGTGGAGGCTTTTTCAGTTGGCAAAATGCTATTCTTTGGTTATAATTGACTTAAATGATTTACTTATAGAGAATTAAGAGGAAATAACCATGGAAGATAAAGTAACAATCACGGATGTGGCGAAGTTGGCTGGGGTCTCCAAGAGCACCGTGTCGCGTTATCTGAATAACGGCTATATCAGCGTAGAGAAGCAGGAGCGTGTTCGTGCGGCCATAGCTGAGACCGGTTTCAAGTCCAACTTTTTCGCCAAGCGCCTCAAGACCAAGGAGAGCAAACTCATTGGCATCGTGCTGCCCCGCATGGACTCCGTGTCCGTGGGCAAGCTCCTGTCCGGCTTTGCCCGCATCTTTGAGCCCCAGGGCTATCAGGGACTGCTGCTGGTCAGCAATCTTGATGTGGAGAAGGAGCTGCAGAATATCGAAAGCCTGCAGCAGCAGGGGGTAGACGGCATCATCGTGGACTCCGTAGGCATCACGGCGCGGCACAGGGAGCTGGCTGAGACCTCCGGCGTGCCTTTGGTCATTACAGGCCAGCAGGAAGCAGGGCTGGAGTGCGTCAAGATTGACGACTTCGGGGCCGGCCATATGATGGGGGCCTACCTCAGGAGCCAGGGCCATACACGGGCTGTTTTTGCGGGGGTAACTGAAACCGATACTGCTGTGGGCATAGAGCGTCGCAAGGGCTTTGTGGAGGCTTTTACCAAAGGTGAGACAGATGCCACGGTGGATTTCGTGCAGACAGGCTTTGACTTCCTCTCTGCTTACAACAAGGCTGCGGATATCCTGGCCTGCCGTCCCACGGTGATAGTGGGGGCCACGGATAATATCAGCCTGGGCATCCTCAGGTACCTTCACGAGCGAGGCATCAAGGTGCCCCAGGATGTTTCCGTCACGGGCTTTGGCGGCTATGATGTGGGGGCGGTGGTGTACCCGGCCCTCACCACCATCTTCTTTGACTACGAGCTGGTGGGCATGAAGGCAGCCAAATTCCTGCTGGACAAGCTGGCGGGCAAAGAGGAACACGAGAATATGGATATGCCCCTGCTGTTTGTAGAGCGAGAGAGTGTCCGTAACCTTAAGAAGGGGACGAATGGAGAAAACTATGACTTGCGGGCAATGATCTAGTATCAGCAGTGCAGACTGAAAAGCCCTCTCCCTAGGGGAAGGCTAAAAAATCCCCCTCCTTTTAGGAGGGGGACAAAAAGCGATGTTACTTCTTGGTGAAGGTGATGTGTGCGCCTACGGTCACGGTGGGCTGGGAGGGGCCTTTGACGATGATCTGGCCGGGCATGGAACCTTCGGCGTTGAACACTATAGTGCAGTGGCCTTCTTCCCGGATGTTCTGGTTGGCTACATCTCCCACCTTCTCTACGGTGTACTTGATGCCGCCCATGAGCAGGTGGTCGCCCTTCTTGATGTCCTCAGCGAGATCACCGTGGGTGTGCTCAATGACCATGTCAGCCAGATTGGGACGGATGCCCTCATCCAAAAGGATGGTGCTGTTGTTGTTTTCCAGGAAAGTGCGGGCAAGCTTGCCGATGTTAGTGATGGCCACATCGTACTTAATGTCCATAATGGCGTTTCCTCCTCCTAAATAATACGCTTCATAACGGATGAAAAGATAGTTAATATTAGTATAACGTACTTTTTATGATATTGCCATAAAAAAATGGAATAAAATTTGAAAACAAGTATTGACACCTGCACGTCCTTAGGCTATAATACTATTCGTTGACAGCCGAAAGGCAGGAAACACAGGGGTATCGCCAAGTTGGTAAGGCACGGGATTCTGAATCCCGCATGCGTTGGTTCGAGTCCAGCTACCCCTGCCATTTGAAATGATAGCACCGCTTCGGCGGTGCTTTTTTGCGTTTCCGGGTAAAATTGCACTGAATTGCTGAAAAAAGATAAATAAACCTATTGACATGATAGGTGTAATGATGTAACATTAACTCCATCATCAAGAACGCGAGAGCTGACTGGAAAAACCAGAGGTTCTGCACGAGGAATGTTTATTTCCCGTGCAGGGCCTCTTTTTCTTTGCCTTATGAACAGTTCCTCAAGAAAGGTTGTGGTGCCGATGGAATATTGTTGTAACAGCGAGAAGATCATCATGAGGTACAAGCGAATGTGGATTTAATCACTAGGAGGGATTTTTCATGATTGCCGCCCAGGAAAGCATGACCGCCAAACTCTGCTCTTTTGCCAGAGCATATCATTCCATGCTGGGGAAGAACAAGATATTCGATGACTACCTGGCCTATGACATCATCGGCAAGGACGAATATGACAAAATCGGGGACTTGCTCAAGGGGCAGGCGGAAGCCGCCAGGCACTTTCCAAAGTACGGCTTTGAGAGCCTGCAGGTTTTCGAGGAAATGGACAGCTGCTTTTCGCCCATTGCCCTCTCCCGGGTGGCCTTTGCAGAAAGGGCCCTGGAGCGGTTTGCCCAGCGGCAGAGCGCCTGCCAGTATGTGATCTGCGGGGCGGGCATGGACACCTTTGCCTTCCGCAATTCTGACGAGGCGGTGCAGGTCTTCGAGCTGGACCACCCGGACACCCAGGCCTACAAGCTGAGGCGCATACATGACCTGCGCTGGAAGATTCCCCAGAATGTCCACTACGGAGCTATAGATTTTGAAAAGGAGGATTTGGGGAGGACGCTGCTGCACAGCGGCTTCAGCCCAAATGTGCCCACCTTCTTCTCTCTGCTGGGTGTTTCCTATTATCTCACCCGGGAGGCTTTCAAGGATTTCGTGGGCAGCGTCAGCACCCTTTCGTCGGCGGGCAGCCAGTTTGTGCTGGACTTCCCGGATGACAGTACCTTTGAGGATGCTTCCTCCCGCATGGGGCGTTTGGCGGAACTGACCGAGCAGCTGGGGGAACCCATGGGACATGGCTATTCTCTGGACGAAATGAGGGAAATCCTTTCTGCCGAGGGCTTTGTGATTCGCACTCATGAGGCCCCCGATGATATACAGCGGCATTTCTTCGCAGGCCGTACAGACAAGCAGCAGGCAGTGGAAAATGTCCACTTCCTGCTGGCGGAGAAACAGGGACATTGATTCGAGGCGTTCGGGCTATTAATACAGATATATGAAAGGAAGATTTTTATGAGCTATACAGCTTTTGATACACTTTTGATTCACGGCGGCACGGACGGTGACAAGCACACCGGCTCCGTCACGGTGCCCATCTACCAGACCTCCACCTTCCAACAGGACGGTCTGGGGGAACTTCGCGAGGGTTGGGAGTACAGCCGCACGGGCAACCCCACCAGAGCTGCCCTTGAGAATCTCATCGCCCAGCTGGAAGGAGGCGAAGCAGGATTTGCCTTTGCTTCCGGCATGGCGGCCATTACGGCGGTGCTGAACCTCTTCAGGAGCGGGGACAAGATATTGCTTTCCAGCAACGTCTACGGAGGTACCTTCCGGGTGCTGGACAAGGTTTTCTCCAACTTCGGACTGAGCTATTCACTGGAGGACACGGGAAAGCTGGCGGAGCTGGAGGAGAAGTTCACTCCTGAGGTCAAGGCCATCATCATCGAGAGCCCTGCCAATCCCCTGCTTTCCATCACGGACATCAGGGCGGTGTCGGAAATCGCCCACCGTCACGGGGCGCTGGTCATTGTGGACAATACCTTTATGACCCCGTATCTCCAGAAGCCCCTGGCCCTGGGGGCAGATATCGTGGTGCACAGCGCCACCAAGTATCTGGGGGGACACAGCGACCTGGTGGCAGGACTGGTGGTGACGAAAACGAAGGAGCAGGCAGAGCAGGTGGCCTTTATCCAGAACAGCACCGGGGCGGTGCTGGGTCCCCAGGATGCCTTCCTCCTGATTCGCGGCACCAAGACTTTGGGAGTGCGGCTGGACCGCCATGTGGAGAATGCCAAATATCTGGCAGAGTGGCTGGAGGGCAGCACCGAGGTGAAGAAGGTTTATTATCCGGGGCTTACCAGCCATGAGGGTTTCGAGGTGCATCAGCTGCAGGCCAAGAACGGCGGTGCCATGATTTCCTTTGAGCTGACTGAGGGCCATGATGTGGGCAGATTCTTCAAGGCTTTGGGCCTCATCGCCCTGGCCGAGAGCCTGGGGGGCGTGGAGAGCCTGGTGTGCCACCCCGCCACCATGACCCATGCGGCTATTCCCAAGGATACACGAGAGAAAATAGGCATCACGGACAATCTCATTCGCCTGTCCGTGGGAATCGAGGACAAGGGGAACCTCTTGCAGGACCTCAATCAGGCGATAGAGGCCAGCCGGGTTTAGCATTATTAGGCGTTCGGCGCACAGGCATAGCAACGCTTCACTTGGAAATTTACCATAGAATCTAAGCTCCCACTGCGCGAAGCTCTGCTTCGCAGAGCGTCCCTTGTGCTCACTAAGATTTATGGTAAATTTCCAAACGTTCCGCTTATGCTATGCCTGCGCACCTCACTTACTTTGGCAGCAGGAAGTATACATAAGAATTGTGCATAAGAAATCAGGAGAGGAAAGTCACCATGAAGTATTTCAAATCAATGCAGGAGCTCATCGGGCATACGCCGCTCGTTGAGCTGACACATTTCAAATTGCCGGAGGGCGTCCGGCTCTTTGCCAAACTGGAACTGTGGAACCCCGGCGGCAGCGCCAAGGACCGGGTGGGCCGGGCCATGATCCAGGCGGCAGAGAAATCAGGTGACTTGAAACCGGGGGGCACCATCATCGAGGCCACGGCGGGCAATACGGGCCTGGGCGTTGCCTTTGCCGCCCTGAACCGCGGCTACCGGGTGATTTTCGTGGTGCCGGAGAAGTTCTCTGCTGAGAAGCAGACTTTGATGAAGGCACTGGGGGCGGAACTGGTCCATACGCCCCGGGCCGGGGGCATGCTGGGGGCAGCGGCCAAAGCAGAGGAATTGAGAAAGGAAATTCCCGGGGCCATCACCCTGAAGCAGTTCGAGAATCCCGCCAATCCCCAGGCCCATTACGAGACTACGGGGCCGGAGATCTATGAGGATTTGGACGGTCAGGTGGATTATCTGGTGTCCGGGGCCGGCAGCGGCGGCACCTTCAGCGGCATCATGCGCTATCTGAAGGAGCAGAACCCCAGGATTCAGGGAGTGCTGGCCGACCCTTACGGCTCCATCATCGGCGGCGGGGAACATGGGGATTATGAGATAGAGGGGATAGGAAATGACTTCATTGCCAAGAACATGGAGGTTTCCTTCATTGACAAAGTATATAAGATCACGGATGCGGAGGCTTTCGAGAGTGTGCGCCGTCTGGCTCTTCAAGAGGGAATCTTTGCCGGTTCCTCCAGCGGCGCGGCCCTGGCCGCTGCCCTGAAGCTGGCAGTGGAGGGGGCCAAGGGAAATATCGTGGTGCCCATCATTGACAGGGCGGAGAGGTATTTCAGCAAGCACATATTGGAAGGGTGATTCAATGGCATATAGAATAGCTTTTGCCACCAGTGACGGGGAGCATATCGACCGCCACTTCGGCGCGGCCGAGGGCTTCCTTATCGTGGAGGTGCAGCAGGACGGCTCCTATCTGGAGCTGGCGAAAAGAGCAGGCCACCCGCCCTGTCGCCACGGTTTCCATGACGAGGGGGTCATGCAGGAAGCTGTGAAGAATTTACGGGACTGCCTCTATGTGGCTGCCGAAGCCATCGGCCCGGGGGCACAGAAGGCGCTGGAAAGGGAAGGGGTCCTGCCTCTGGAAGTGCAGGATATTGACATAAATGAGGCTGTGAAACAGATACATAAGTATCAGGTGAACAAAGAAAGAGCAAGTGTGAAGCATTAGAAGGGGGAACCCTATGGACAAGGAGAGAGTGCGGGAGCTGCACCCCTGCTTTGGAGCGAAGCAGAACCGGGGCAGGATTCACCTGCCGGTGGCGCCGGGGTGCAATCTGGAGTGCCGCTTCTGCGACAGGAAGATAAATGAGGAAGAAAACAGGCCGGGGGTGACGGCGAGAGTGATACAGCCGGAGGAGGCAGTGACATACGTCGAGCGCGCACTGACCTTCTGCCCGGAGCTCAGCGTCATCGGCATTGCAGGGCCAGGCGATACTTTGGCCACGGACAATGCCCTGAAAACCTTCCGGCTGCTGGGAAAGAAGTTCCCTGACCTGCTCAAGTGCATGAGTACCAACGGGCTGCTGCTGAATGAACGTGCCCAGGAGGTCATAGATGCGGGCATAGATACCCTGACGGTGACGGTGAACGCCGTTGACCCTGCCATAGAAGCGAAGATGATTAACGGGCTGGTCTATCATGGCAAGCGCTATGAAGGCGAGGAGGCCGGCCGCATCATCATCGAAAACCAGCTGGCAGGCATCCGCAAGGTATCTGCCGCCGGGGTCACGGTCAAAGTCAACACGGTATTGGTCAATGAGATCAACCGTTTCCATATAGGCGCTATTGCCAAGGCTGTGAAGGAGGCAGGGGCGACGATTTACAACATCATCCCCCTGATTCCCCAGCATGACCTGAAAGACTGCGAGGCGCCCAGCTGCGTGGACCTGTCGGTGGCCAGGGCAGAGGCGGGGAAGCACATTGATGTGTTCCGCCATTGCCAGCACTGTCGGGCTGATGCAGTGGGAGTGCCAGGGAAGAATAATTTCAGCAAGGAGGTTTATGGGGGGCTGCCCCGGGTAAAGGATACTTTTTCACATGGTTAAATGAAATAGAAGGAGAGATTTCGATGGCTAAAGAACTTCGACAGATTGCGATATACGGCAAGGGCGGCATTGGCAAGTCCACCACTACTCAGAATTTGACGGCGGGGCTCACCGAGCTGGGCAAGAACGTCATGGTGGTGGGCTGCGACCCCAAGGCTGATTCCACCCGCCTGCTCTTGGGGGGCCTGGCCCAGAAGACGGTGCTGGACACCCTGCGCGATGAAGGGGACGAGGTGGAGCTGGACAGCATCTTGAAGACCGGCTTTGGGGGAACCCGCTGCGTGGAGTCCGGCGGACCGGAGCCGGGGGTGGGCTGCGCAGGGCGCGGCATCATCACTTCCATTGGCCTTTTGGAGCGCCTGGGGGCTTATACGGACGACCTTGATTATGTCTTCTATGACGTCCTGGGTGACGTGGTCTGCGGCGGCTTTGCCATGCCTATCCGCGAGGGCAAGGCCAAGGAAATCTACATCGTGGCCAGTGGTGAGATGATGTCTCTCTACGCTGCCAACAACATTTCCAAGGGCATTGCCCGCTATGCAGCCAAGGGCGGGGTGCGCCTGGGGGGCATTATCTGCAACAGCCGCAATGTGGACCGTGAGATTGAGCTTTTGCGGGCCTTTGCAGAGGAACTGGGCACCCAGCTCATTCACTTCGTGCCCCGTGACAATGTGGTGCAGCATGCGGAGATCCACAAGGAAACCGTCATCCAGTACAAGCCTCAGGCCAAGCAGGCAGATGAATACCGCCAGCTGGCCAGGAAAATCGAGGAAAACGAGATGTTTGTCATTCCCAAGCCCATGACCCAGGACAGGCTGGAGGAAATCCTGCTGGAGTACGGTCTCATGGACAACGTGGAAGACGACTATCGTATATGACGGAGGGGAGAGTTTATGGCCAAAAAAATAAACCTGGATATTGCCTCCGTGGAGCAGCGTGAGCAACGCCTGGGCACCATTATCGCCTGGGACGGCACCACGGAGGATTTGCATAAGGCTTCAAATTATGAAGTGAGGGGCCAGCGGGACAGGGGCACGGGCTGCGGGGGGAACTGCCGCCTGTGCGAGCTGCAGGGGCCTTTCACCCAGGGGTCGGTGTGCAGCGAGCAGATGGTTGAATGCCAGGCGGGCAATGTGCGGGACGCGGTGCTAATACAGCACGCTCCCATCGGTTGCGGTGGCGGCCAGGTGCCCTACAACAACATCTATCGCAACGGACTGGCCATGCGGGGCTTTGAGGTAGAGAATATCCGCATCATCAATACCAACCTGTTGGAAAGCGACATGGTCTTCGGTGCGGCTGACAAACTGCGTCAGTCCATTGATGACGCCTGGGAGCGCTACAAGCCGCAGGCTATCTTCGTGGCTTCTTCCTGCGCCACGGGCATCATCGGTGAGGACATCGAGAGCATTACGGACGAGAAGGAGGCGGAGCTGGACATTCCCGTAATTCCCCTGGCCTGCGAGGGCTTCCGCTCCAAGCATTGGAGCACGGGCTTTGATGCCACCCAGCACGGCATCCTGCGACAGATTGTGCGCAGGAATCCCCAGAAGAAGCAGGAGGATTTGGTGAATGTCATCAACCTCTGGGGTTCCGATGTCTTCACCCCTTTGCTGGCCAATCTGAACCTCAGGGTCAACTATGTGGTGGACCTGGCTTCCGTAGAGGATTTGGCCCAGATGTCTGAGGCCGCTGCCACCGTGGGCTTCTGCTATACCCTGTCTTCCTATATGGCGGCAGCCCTGGAACAGCACTTTGGCGTGCCGGAGGTGAAGGCCCCCATGCCCTATGGCTTTGCGGGCACTGATGCCTGGCTCCGTGAGCTGGCCAGGGTCACCCATCGTGAGCACTTGGTGGAAGACTTTATTGCCAGGGAGCACGCCAGGGTGAAGCCCAAGATTGAGGAGCTGAAGAAAAAGCTCAAGGGAGTCAAGGGCTTTGTGGCCACCGGCTCTGCCTACGCTCACGGCCTGATTCAGGTTTTGCGTGAACTGGAGGTGGAAGTGGAGGGTTCTCTGACCTTCCATCATGACCCGGTTTACGACAGCGGCGATGCCCGGGAAGATTCTCTGGGCCACCTCAATGAGCATTACGGCCAGGTGAAGAATTTCCACGTGTCCAACCGCCAGCAATACCAGCTTTATGCCTTCCTGCAGGAGAATCAGCCAGACTTCCTGCTGATCCGCCACAACGGCCTGGCACCGCTGGCCTCCCGTCTGGGGATTCCCGCTGCGCCGCTGGGGGATGAGCATATTGCCATCGGCTATGACGGCATTGTGAATCTGGGAGAAACCATCCTTGAGATTCTGGCTCACAAGAAGTTCCATGATGATATCAAGCAGCATGTGAAACTGCCTTACAAGAAGTGGTGGCTGGAGCAGAAGGACGCCTACATTCTTGCCAAGCATCCGGAACTGGCGGCCTTTGACGAGAAAGAGTATCGGGCGGAGCAGGAGAGAAAGGAGGCAGCCAATGCCTAAGATCAAGAAAAATGAAAACGGCCAGACCAATTCCATCAGCCAGGTGCGCTACGGCTGCGCTTTAGGTGCCCTGCATTCGGTCAGTGCCATTCCGGGGGCTATCCCCATCACCCACTGCGGCCCTGGCTGCGTGGACAAGCAGTATACCAGCCTTGTTTTCTACAATGGCTACCAGGGGGGCGGCTACTCCGGCGGCGCCGTGCCTCCCAGCTCCAACCTGCAGGAGAAGGACGTGGTTTTCGGCGGGGCGAAGCACCTTGACCAGCTCATAGAGGCTTCCCTGAAGATTATGGATGCCGACCTTTTCGTAGTGCTCAATGGCTGTATCCCCGAGATTGTGGGTGATGACATTGGCGCTGTGGTGGCCCGCTATCAGGAAAAGGGCGTGCCCATTGTGTCAGCCGAAACAGGCGGCTTCAAGGGCAACAACTTCACGGGCCATGAGATAGTCACCGAGGCCATTATAGAGCAGTATGTGGACAAGTACGCCAGGAAAGGCGAAAAGAAAAAAGGCCTCATCAATGTCTGGTCAGAGCTGCCCTTCCAGAACACCTTCTGGCGTGGGGACCTGACGGAACTGAAGCGCATTCTGGAAGGTGCAGGCTGGCAGGTGAATATCCTCTTCGGTCACGGCTGCCAAGGAGTGAAGGAATGGCTCACTATTCCCAATGCGGAATTCAATCTGGTGGTAGGCCCCTGGCTGGGCCTTAAGACGGCGAAGCTGTTAGAAAAGAAGTACGACCAACCCTACCTCCATCTGCCGGTGCTGCCCATCGGCGCCAAGCAGGCAGCCGAGTTCCTGCGGGCCATCGCTTCCTTCGCCAAGGAAAACGAGGTGCAGACCGAGAGCTTCATCAAGCAGGAGGAAAAGGAGTATTACTACTATCTGGAGCACTTCACAGATTTCTACGCCGAATACTGGTGGGGCCTGCCCGCAGCCTATTCGGTGGTCAGCGATGCGGCCTACAATCTGGCCCTGAACAAGTTCCTGGTGAACCAGCTGGGCCTGATTCCGGCGAAGCAGATCATCACCGACCACACCCCGGAGAAATACTACGAGGCCATCAGGGAGCAGTACAAGCACCTGGCCGAAGATGTGGCCGCCGAAGTGGAATTTGTGGAAGACGGCTACATCGTAGGCAGGCTGCTGAAAGAGCAGGACTACGGCCACAAGCCCCCGGTCATCTTCGGCACCAGCTGGGAGCGTGACATCGTCAAAGAACTCAAGGGCCATATAGTGGAGGTCAGCTACCCTGTGTCTTACGATGTGGTGCTGAACAAGACATATATAGGCTATAGGGGTGCGTTGACGCTTTTAGAAACAATCTTTACCACAGCTATCAGCAAATCGGCTTGATATGGTGTGTTTTATACACACCCTGATTGATTTTGGCTCTCCTAAATACATATATATCTATCCCCAAGGAGGACAGGCAGCTTCATGCCTGTTCTCCTTGGGAACTTTCTTTATCTCCATGACATGACGTTCGGTTGACATGACAGTTGTAATGTTGTAATATTAAGCGGTGTTGTTTAGGAGAACACATTAGTACATGCTGGCTGGCGTGGGATTGCAAGACGGCCAGACATTGAAAGCAAGGGGGATAAGCATGAAAAAACTTTCCATGAGCGCCAAGGTCTTCCTGGGCTTTGGCATCGGCGCTGTCCTGGGGCTGATTTTTCAGGAGGGGATTCTCTTCCTGCAGCCTGTAGGCGACCTCTTTCTGAAACTGATTCAGATGATTGTGATGCCATTGATTTTTTTCTCCATTATCAGCGGCATTGCCAGCATCGGTGATGTGGCGAAGCTCAAGCGCATCGGGGGCAAGGTTCTGGGCTTCTATGTGGTGACCACCATCCTTTCCACTGTCCTGGGCCTGGCAGTATCCCATCTCATGCAGCCGGGGCGTGGCTTCGGCGTTGAGAGCATCGTGGAAACCGGGGAAGCCGTCAAGGCGGCAGAGCCCCTTTCCGTAGGGGCGGCCATCCTGGGCATGGTGCCCTCCAATCCCGTGGAGGCCCTGGCCAAGGGCGACCTGATGCAGACCATTGTCTTTGCAGTCTTCGTGGGTGTTGCCCTGACCATCCTGGGGGACAAGGCCTCCCATATCAAGAAGGTCATTGATGAGGGCGCCCAGGTCATGTTCAAGATCACCGACCTGGTGATGAAGACCACCCCCTACGGCGTCTGCGCCCTGGCTGCCTGCAGCACCGGGGCTTACGGCCTGGCTGTTTTCGGCATCATGGGGAAATTCATCCTGACCCATTACATGGCGGCCGCTTCCATTGTCATTTTCCTGTATCTCTTCATCATCAAGGGCATTGCCAGGATTCCTCTGGCGGATTTCTTCCGCAAGGTTTCGGAAATCTGGTGGGTGGCCTTCAGCACCACCTCCAGCTCCGGCACCCTGCCGGTGACCCTGCGGGTGGTGGAGCAGGAATTCCGGGTCAAGCATGAGCTGGCCTCCTTCACCCTGCCTTTGGGGGCAACCATCAACATGAACGGCATTGCCGCCTACTATGCGGTGACGGTGCTGTTCGTGTCCCAGATTTACGGAGTGGACCTGACCCTTTATCAGCAGGCGGCCTTCATCTTCATGACCACCCTGATTTCCATTGGTACCCCGGGCATCCCCAACAGCGGCATCGTGCTGACGGTGATGCTCCTGGGCACCATGGGCCTGCCCGCCGCCATCATGGGCATGATTGTGGGCATCTTCAGGCCCATCGACATGATCCACACCGCCCTGAACGTAACCGGCGACGTGGTCTCCACTTTGGCAGTGGCCAGGCTGGAAGACATGTACGAGGAAGACGCGGATACACAGGTTGAAGATGTGTACGGGGACGAGCAGAGAGCTTAAATAATAGAAGCGGGGCTGTTGCAAGTGTTAGAGCACATGCAACAGCCCCCGTTTTTGATATGTTTTATGTTGAAGTTATATTGAAGTTGTGTTGAAGTATAATTGAAGTAGTTCAATTAGTGAAGTGATAATGGCATGTTTATAGAGGAGCTGACGGGTAGCATTCAGCTAGAGGATAGTCAGACGGAGTATAAAGGTAGTTTGTACGTTGTGTCTGACATGGCTGAGTATTGAGTAAAGCTGTATGTGTAAGTTTTCTCCAACATTATATATGAGATGGTGAGTACCTGTTTGATAGGCCGTTACAAGGTCATTAAACAGGTATTTTATTATAAATGTTGGATACAACAAAAAATATATTAAAATGTTGCAAATAACATTTGACAAGAAAGCAGGTTGTATGTATAATAATAACCGTAGGATAAATGTTGCGAGCAACACAGGTAAAAACATATGTAGTATGCAGCAAATAAAAGGAGCGTGCAGTTATTATGGTAGTAGAGAAGTTTAACAGTTTAGCAGATGTGGATACCGTACACGTGGCAGCTATGGGACGTCACATTGCTATCCGACATGGCAAGGAACTGGGACAGATCGCTGATTACATTATATTGGGAGCCATGGCATATATTACTAGGGAGAAGGATATAGACTCTGTGGAAGAACTGCAAAAGTGTGTTGATGTTAGCGTGAAGGACTATGCGACTAAGGCTAGATTGCTGGACTTCTGTGGCAGAAATTGGGATATCCTCAAAGAGTTCAGTAATGCGGCAGGTCAGAAGGAACTAAAAGCTCTAGCATTGTATTTTGACCCTGCGGAGTTTAGTCGAAATGATTTTGGGATGGGGACATCGTATGATGTGTCGATGATTGCTACAAAGATTTTGGACTTGCAGCCAGAAGATACGCTGCTTGAGCCTTGTGCAGGCATAGGAGGATTTTTGTCTGTAGCTACAGCAGAGAGAAGTGTGGCTAGGGCCATAGGTATCGAACTTAACAAAGATAATCAAGTGGTTGCCAATATCCGTGCTTTTATTTCTGGTACTTCCTTTAAGGTAGAGCAGGGGAACGTATTAGAAGAAGACTATCATGAGCTTGAGGGAAATAAAGTGTTTTCTCATTTTCCCTTCGGTTTAAGACAGGTTGGAGCTTCCGAAAAGCTTTATCCCCGCTTGAAAGAAAGATTGGGAAGGAGGCGCCCTTCTCAGCGACTGGATTGGGAATATACTCTTTCGGCTCTTTGCAGCCAGCGGGAGGGTGGCAAGACTGTAGTGGTAGTTCCTGATGGTATGCTGTTTTCTGTAGGTCGTGATATATCGCTTCGGAAACAACTGACGGATGAAGGCTGTCTTGAGGCTGTTATAGCGCTTCCGGCTGGTATTTTGGCTGGGACTAACATCAAGGTTAATCTGCTGGTGTTTAGTGAGGACAACAAGCAGGTCAATATGGTAGATGCCAGTGAAATGGGCATGAGGACGAAAGGCCGTACTAAGCTGAGCAGGGAAGAAATTGACCAGATTGTATCATGGTACGAGCAGAAGTCTGATTCTGAACACAATAGAATTGTTGATTTGGGACAGATGGAGCAAAATGATTATACGTGGATGCCGTCTGCATATTCCCGGGATGAATTGTCTGCCCTTGAAAACCCCAGAAAACTGGGGGAGTTGGCTGAGCTTGGCCGTGGTGGTAATATAAAATCATCACAGCTTGAAGAGTGGGTCAGCGACGAGCCCACAGAGTATCAGTACATCATGCTCAAGCATATTGAGAATAATGAGGTGGCAGATAATCTGCCGTATCTGAAGGAGATAGACGAGAAGAATCAGAAATTCCTGCTGAAGGCCGGAGATCTGCTAATCTCTCGGACGGCACCATTCAAGGTAGCTGTTATGCCTGAGACGGGCACGAAGGTTTTGGCTAATGGCAACCTGTACTATTTGCGGTTCGACCCCCAAAAGGTTAATCCTGTTTATGCCATGCTGTTCCTGAACAGCGAACGGGGCAAGCAGGCTCTTGATGCTTTTTCCAAGGGCATGACACTCAATATGCTCTCTCGTAGGGATTTGGCCGATATTGAGATTCCAGTGATACCTATGGACAAGCAGATGGAAATGGTTAGGCAGTATGAGGAACTGTCCAAAGAGTTGAAGCAGCTCCGGGAGCAAGAAAAGGCTGTCCTGGACAAGATGTCTGTATTGATGAATGGTTGAGGAAGGAGATAATATAATGATTACTACAGAGCAGAGAAGTAAGGTTGATAAGATTTGGCTTGATTTCCACAGCAATGGTGTCGCTACTACAACTGATGTCATTGAGAATTTCAACTATTTAATTTTCCTGCGTCAGCTAGATGAACAGGAAACTAGGCGAGAGAAACGGGCTCGTCTGACAGGTGAGACCTATGTACCAAAGATTTTTATTACAGAAGAAGAACAGAATTATCGTTGGCATAAGTTGATGGATATGAGCAACACAGAAGAACGGTTTAAACTATTCCAAGAGAAGGTTTTTCCATGGCTTATGACTCTTAATGATGACGAAAAATCTGCTTACGCTCGTTATATGAAGGATGCGAAGTTCAGGATACCCACTGCTCTAGCCTTTGAAAAAATTATGCAGGACATTAACGAACTGGAACTAAATGACGAGGACAGCAAAGGAGACCTCTACGAGTATATGCTCTCCAAGATGGGGTCTTCCGGGATAAACGGCCAATTCCGTACACCAAGGCAGATTATCAAGATGATGGTGGCTATGGCGAATCCTCAGCCTACTGATATTATCGTAGACCCGGCTATGGGCACTGCAGGATTCCTAGTTGCTGCCTCGGAGTATATGCATGCTAAATTCAAGGAATCATTCTATGATGAAGAATTCCTGCGTCACTATAACCATGAAATGTTCAATGGTTTCGACAATGATACCACTATGCTAGGCATTGGTGCCATGAACATGATGCTGCATAGCTTAGAAAGTGCTAATATTACTTACAAGGACAGCCTTGGAGTGAGCAAAGATGATGATAACACGGAAAATGTGGATGAGGATAAGGAAAAGTATACGCTTGTCCTTGCAAATCCTCCCTTCAAGGGAACACTGGATAACGCTCAGGTGAATCCAGAACTGCTGAAGATTACCAAATCAAAGCATACAGAGCTACTGTTCCTGGCTTGGTTCCTGCGGAGTTTGGCTGTTGGAGGCAGGGCTGTGGTAATTGTACCAGCAGGGGTAACATTTAGCACTAACAGGGATTATTTGCAGATACGCAAGGCTATTATTGATGACAATAGGCTTGAGGCGGTCATTTCTATGCCTAGTGGCATCTTTCAGCCTTATTCTGGAGTGGCAACGGCTATATTGTTGTTTACCAAAACTGGTCATGGCGGTACAGATAAGGTTTGGTTTTACAACATGGAAGCAGATGGCTTATCTCTTGATGTGAGGCGGACAGAAGTGGAAGAAAATGATATTCCTGATATTTTGGCAAGGTGGCATAATTTAGATGGGGAGGAAAACAGGACACGTAAGGAAAAGAGTTTCTTTGTACCTGTAGAGGAAATTCGTCAAAATAATTATGATTTGACAGTAAATAAGTACAGGGAAATAGATTACAAGCCGATTGAATATAAACCAGCTAAAGAAATAATGGCAAGTGTTCAAGAGCATTATGTAAGGCTCGGAGAAATAATTGCGGATATACAGGAGAAACTTTAATATGAGAAAGACAATATGTTTGGGCGATATGGCAACCTATATTAACGGTTATGCTTTCAAGCCGATTGATTGGGGTACGAAGGGGTTGCCAATTATCCGTATACAGAATTTGACTGATACCGGGAAAGAATATAATTATTATGATGGGGAAGTTAAGGAGAAGTATTTAGTAAAAAAAGGTGATGTGCTCATTTCTTGGTCAGCAAGCATTGGAGTATTTGAATGGGAGAAAGAAGATGCGTGGTTAAATCAGCATATTTTCAAGGTTGTGTTCGATAAGGGGGAGGTTGATAAACAGTACTTTAAGTATGTTACAGGCTATGTACTGAAAAAGTCCTTGCAGCATGCTCATGGCTCTACCATGAAGCACCTGACCAGGGGCACGTTTGACAAATTACCAATTCCCATATATGACCTAAAAGAACAAAGGGTTATTGCTGAAAAAATAGGTAAAGTTGATGAAGCTATTGCCGAATGTGACGCAATGTTAGCGGATTTTGATTTGCTTGTCAAATCACGGTTTATCGAGATGTTTGGTGACCCAGTGACTAATGACATGAACTGGGAAACAGATATATTAAAGAATCTTGGTGAGCTAAATCGTGGTGTATCAAAACATCGTCCAAGAAATGCCCCCGAATTGTTAGGTGGCCCATATCCATTAGTGCAGACAGGCGATGTTTCTAACGCCGACACCTACATCAATGATTACTCGTCAACTTATTCTGAGATAGGTTTGAAACAGAGTCGTATGTGGTCTAAAGGTACATTGTGTATAACTATTGCTGCTAATATCGCTCAAACAGGCATACTTACATTTGATGCTTGTTTCCCTGATAGTGTTGTTGGCTTTATCTCTGGCAGCAGAACCAATCAGATGTATATGCACTATTGGTTTTCCTTCTTCCAGAAAATACTTGAGGAACAAGCTCCGCAAAGTGCCCAAAAGAACATCAACCTGCAAATTCTTAGCAACTTGTCTGTAATGGTGCCCCCCCTTGAACTTCAAGAGAAGTTTGCGAAGTTTGTCGAACTCGCCTACAAATCGAAATTGACCATCCAGAAGTCAATGGATAACCTTCAGGAGCTGCGGAACTCTTTGTTGCAGGAGTATTTCGGCTGACAATCGAATATAGTACATATTGACTATAAGGAGAGGAGGATTGGTTATGGGTTCAAATTTTTCATTCCTGCAAAAGGAAAACAACTTCAAAACCTTCGCTCCCCTTATGCTTCAGGCCGAGCGAGCTATGAGCATATCACCTATGCTGGCTGCTACCCAAGCACGGGCTGCACTGGAAGTTACGGTAAAATGGCTCTACAATATTATGGGCATTCGTCAGCCTGTTATATATGGCGATAATGGCAAGGAATATAACCCCAAGCTGTCTGATTTGTTAAAGGACAGAGATTTTAAGGCCGAAGTGACTGACCATGATGTATATGAGCAGATGTGGGCCATTACCAAAATCGGCAATAAGGCTGTGCATACAGGGGAGGCTACCAAGGCAGAGGGAATGCTGGCTCTGAAGCAGCTTTTGCAAGTCGGCAACTGGGTGGACTATCTCTATGGTGAGGATGATGACTATGCCGAGCAGCGTACTTTTGATGAATCATTGGTGCCGAATCCAGACAGTGTTTCAGAGCTGAGTCATACAGAGCAGCAAAAACTAGCTGCTTTGGAGCGTAAAATGGCCAAGACGGCTGATAATATGCTCCAGCAAGAGAAGGAACTGGCCAAGATTCAAACAAAGCTGAAAAAACAAAGCCAAGAACTGTCAGATAAGGATGCTGAGATAGAGGCCCTTCGCCGGGAACTGGCTCAGCAAAAGAGCCAGAATAAGAGCCAGCGGCGTTATAGTCTGGATAAGGCCACTGAGGCAGAAACCCGCAAGTACCTGATAGATGAAGCATTGGCAGAGGTTGGCTGGCACTTTGGCAAGAATATGGAAGTAGAAGTGCCTGTGCAGGGTATGCCCATCAGTGAACGCAGCCCTAAGGGTAATGGTTACTGTGATTATGTACTCTACGACGATGCCCATGTGCCTTTAGCTGTGGTGGAAGCAAAACGTACCAGCGTGAGCGTTGAAGATGGCAGCGTACAGGCCAGACTATATGCTGACTGTCTGGAAAAGCAGTATGGGAGAAGACCGATTATCTTACTGTCCAATGGCTACGAGTTCCGCTATCTTGATGACCTTTCCGGCTATCCACGCCGGAAAGTATCGGGATTTTTCACCCCAGAGGAGCTGCGGCGTCGTATGCGTCAGCGGAACCGTCAGCCCCTTACGTCGGTAAATCCGAAAAATGAGATAGCAGGTAGGCCATACCAGCTTCACGCCATACAGTCGGTGGCAGAGGCTGCCGACAAAAAGATTCGGAAATTCCTAATTGTGCAGGCCACAGGAACGGGCAAGACCCGTGTGTCTGCCGGTATTTCGGATATTATGCTCCGTTCTGATTGGGCGTACCGCATTTTGTTCTTGGCTGACCGTAATCCACTGGTACGGCAGGGAAAGAGCAGTTATACTGACATTTTCGGCAATACTTATCCCTTGTGCAATCTGGTGCTGGCAAATAAGGACAAGAAAAGTGAGATGGCGGAGAACCCGGAAAACAGCCGAATTATCTTCTCTACTTATCCCACCATGCTGAATTCCATTGACAGCCGACGCAAGGACGACGGCAGCCGCCTATTCACACCGGGTTACTTTGACCTTATTATCTTGGATGAGAGCCATCGAAGCATCTATAACAAGTATCAGGATATATTTGCTTATTTTGATGCAATGCTTCTGGGGCTTACGGCTACGCCTAAGGCAGATATGGACCATGATACGTATGGCTTTTTTGATTTACCACAAGGGGAGCCCACTGATAACTATGACTACAGGGACGCTGTGGAGCAGGGCTATCTGGTGGATTATGAGGCGGTGGATTGTAGTACCAGGCTGCTGACGGAGGGGCTGAAGTATAACGAGTTGTCCCCTGAGGATAAGGAAGAATACGAACGTACCTTTGGCGACGAAGATGATGACGGTACTAATACCAATAAAAAAGACATACGCCCGGATTTGTTCAACAAGACCGTGTTTAATGCTCCCACTATAGATAAGGTTTTGCAGCGGCTAATGTCAGACGGCATATATGTGGAGGACGAGGACAAGCTGGGAAAGACCATCATCTTCGCCAAGAATCATACCCATGCTGAGGCCATAGTGGAGAGATTCCATAAGCTATACCCTGAATATGGCGATAGCTTTATCCAAATTATTGATTATCGCATCCCATACGCTGATGACCTGATACTGGAATTTGGTACTCCAGAGAAGATGCCACAGATTGCTGTTTCGGTAGATAAGCTGGACACGGGTATAGATATTCCGCCTATTGTCAACCTTGTTTTCTTTAAGGTCGTGCAGTCCTACAGCAAGTTCTGGCAGATGATTGGTCGCGGCACACGCAAGTGCAAGGATTTGCTTGGCAAAGGGAAGGACAAGGAAAAGTTCCGTATCTTTGACTGGGGCGGGAATTTTGCCTTCTTCAGCATGCCAGAGAACCGTGGGAGCGAGCCGGGGGCTACCCCATCCATCAGTTCCCGGATATTTGCGTTGAAGGCTGACGTTGTAAGCATTCTGCATGAATCCGGCAAAGTAAAGGACATCTCTACAACCGAGGGAACATCTTTTGAAGAATGGATTGCCGCAGAGGACAAGAACGGGGAATATACAGTAGAATCCGAACCTGACGAACAAAATGTTTACAGGCGATTTGTTTCCGACCTGTACAAAGGGATTTCTGGTCTGAACTTCGAAAGCTATCGGGTTAAGATGCGGCAAAAGGTTGTAAGCAAGTATCAGGATATTGGTGTCTTGGCCAGCCTAACCAAAGATGAGGCCAATGAGGTAAGGAAGGAAATTTCTCCGCTGATGGGTAACACGGATAACGACGCATTGGCAACACGACGTTTTGACCATCTTATGTTGGCGGTGTTATTGGATTCCTTGCTACAAAAGAATTCTGCCTTCCATGTGGGCTCGGTGATCAAAACTGTGAAAAAGCTCCAATCTCCTAGATACAACAATATACCAGAGGTCAGGGCAGTTAGGCCCTACATCGACAGGGTGGCTACGGAAGCGTTCTGGGAAGATATTCCCTTGGGGCGTATCGAAGCAGCCCGCCGCAAGCTGCGGGATATTGTCAAATATATCGAGGTGGAAGAACAGCCCATTTACTATACCAATTTCACCGATGATGAATTGGCAGGGAAGCCTGCTCCCCATATAGAGCCAGTGGTGGTATCGGAATCCTACAAGGAGAAGGCAGAAAGCTACCTGCGGGAACATAAAGACCAACTGGCCGTTCATAAGCTGCATACCAACCTGAAGCTGACCACTGTGGAGCTGAAGGAGCTGGAACGTATCTTGTGGCAGGAACTCGGCACAGAGGAGGATTACCGCAAGGTCTACCATGATTTGCCCGTCCAGAAGATGGTCAGGAAAATCGTTGGGGTTGATACTCAGACAGTAGAGAGCCTGTTCAGCAAGTTCTTGCAGTCCAATCGCCTGAACACCAAGCAGATGGATTTCCTGCGAACCGTCATAGATTATATTGTCAAGAATGGCTATATAGATAATCTTCAGGATAGCCTTGGAAGAGAGCCGTTCAATAAGTTCGGTGATGTCATTGATTTGTTCGGCGGTAGCCAAGACAGTGAAGACGATATAATGGATATAATGGACAAGGTGCGGGAAATTACTAATAATGCAATTGATATAGCTTGAATATGGAATTGGCAATGAATAAGAGTGAATGAAAAAATCTCTCTTATTCATTGCATTCTCCTAAGAAATATCTCTAAACTATACAGTAGATTTGGGTGAAATATAATAATGTATAATGAAATTGAGAAAAGGCACTTAATCGAATTAACTATATCGTCCATAGGTGATAAAGCCACAAGTAGATATAATTACAAAAGAGTAGATGCACAAGAACTCGCAGAAATTATAGACTATGCCATAGAAAATGGAACATACATAGATGTAATAAATGGCTATCATGTATCTGTTGATATACCAGGACGCATAAAAAGATATATTTTTAGAAAAAGAGAGGAGCTTATATTAAAATATTTTCCAGAAAGCACATATGTTGCATATCCTAACAGTGATATCGCTTCAATCGACACTGCAGAATATGATAATATTCCAAGTGATGACTTTATGATTAAACATATCCAAAAGTATAATGGAAGTGTAAATTTTGATGATACTACGTTGTATATCTGCAAAGGAAACAATATTTGTATCAGAAGGAAACATAATGTAATATCTGCCACAGGAAAAGTAAGAAATGTCTTTGGGAAATTAATCAATATAAATGTTAATTACTGCAAATCATGTAGCATATATTTTATTGATTATGACGAATATGTCTATTATCGTGACAAACATGGAGCATTATTAGGTGATTTCATCTTTGAAGGAGTAATAGAAAATACAAATAGTTCTTATGGCGAACTCTCATCTAATTCTATATTAAATATCATGGGATATAGTGTTGGACAAGCCAAAAACTATGGGAATGCAGAAAGAAGGCTAATACTAAAGAACATCATAGATAGAGGCATATTAGATAAGACGCAAATTATAAATTACTTGCATTTTTTTATAAACAATGCGATGAGCAGAAAAAATATGTTCATGTCTGTTTCTAAATGGGAAGCAGATTTGGATTGGGTGAGGAAATACAATATAGAAAAACAGAGAAAATTTCAAGTGAAAAGGGTTGTCAATAAAAGGCCTCTCCACCATAAACATGCATAATGATAATGGGATATAAAGCGTTATGGTTAAGTGAGATTAAATTATGTTATGGAGTATGGAAATGTTAATAAATCAGGCTGAGTATTTAGACACTATACATGAAATCAAGGCTACAATCAAAAAAGCACAGTATCAGGCAACATTAAAGGTCAATACTGGATTGATATTGCTGTACTATCACATTGGGCATGTCATTAATAAGCATAAAGTCTGGGGAAATAAGTTCATTGAGAATCTATCCCTTGACCTTCGACTGGAATATCCTGATGCCAAGGGTTACTCTGTAAGAAATCTCAAATATATGGCCAAATTTGCCGAATCTTATCCGGATAAGGAATTTGTGCAACAGGTTGTTGCACAAATTCCCTGGGGCCATAATGTGGTCATACTGGATAAGGTGGTTATGGCAGAAGAACGCACATGGTACCTAAAGCAGTGTGCTGAAAGTGGCTGGTCACGCAATGTGCTGGTTCATCAGATAGAGAGCAATTTGTATGCCAGACAGGCCACTGCTGGTAAAATCAGTAATTTTGAAAATAGGCTTCCGGCACCGCAGAGTGAACTGGCCACCCAGATGATGAAAGACCCCTATATCTTTGACTTTATACCCTTCAAAGAGGATATGCTGGAACGAGATATAGAGAATGCCATGGTAGCTGAAGTGACTAATCTGTTGCTAGAGCTGGGGGCTGGTTTTGCATTCCTGGGCAATCAGTACCACCTGAATGTAGGTGGCGAAGATTTCTACCTGGATTTGCTCTTCTACAACTTGAAGCTGCGTTGCTATGTGGTCATCGAGCTAAAGACAGGAGACTTCAAGCCGGAGTACGCTGGCAAGCTGAACTTCTATCTGACAGCGGTAGACAATATCCTGAAGACAGAGCAGGACGCTCCCACTATCGGCTTGCTTCTGTGCAAGAGCAAGAATGACTTGATTGCCGAATATGCCTTGCGGGACATCAACAAACCTATTGGTGTCAGCGAATACAGGATAACAGATGAAATCCCGGAGAAATTCCGCCAGCAGCTGCCATCTATTGAGGATATTAAGAATCGCATTGGGAAGCCAAAAAATCAGCAAAGTTTATAACTCGGAAGAAGATGTCCCCCACCTCTATAGGTGGGGGTGGCGAATATCATAACAGGCGGGAGCGCATATCTCCCGCCTCGTTGAAAGGCCAAGAGGAAGCTTTGTCTATCGACAAAGCTGGAACAATGGCCTTATAACTCGTAGAAAATGTCTTAGGGGAGCTGCCGTCAAGGTTTGAAAGCAACGGGGCTGTTGCATAAGTGTTAGAACACTCATGCAACAGCCCCGTTCTTTGCCGATTTTATCGTCATCCCCCGACTGCTGATCCGTATGTTCAGCATTTATGTGGAGTTTTACCGTCGCTCCCCGACTACTAGCCCGTATGTCTAGCTTTTCTGTGGGATTTTTGTGGTGTCGGCTCACCTGTTCAATATCTATATTGTAAGAGATAGGAAGAAGCACGTCAATATTTACAGCTTTCTAGGGGATGTAATAGGGATGTATTCTCAATTAGTTTTTCCTTTGACAACTTTACACTTTTACAGTAATATATAAAACATACCTAAACGGTAGGTTATATGGTAAATAAGAGATAATTATGATAATAAGGGGATGAGAATTATGTTTAGAGAAGAAATCAGCTGGTACAGCACACGCCTGGAGCATCATATGAGCATTCGCATTTATGGGGAGAAGGGGACGCCGGTGCTGGTGTTCCCTACCCAGGATGCCATGAGCGATAATTTCGAGAACTTCGGCATGATCGATACCCTGAGCGGTTATATAGAGAGTGGCAAGATACAGCTTTTCTGTGTGGATACCGTGGATGCGGCCACCTGGTCCAACGTCTGGGGAGACAAGGGCTGGCGGGCTGGACGTCAGGAGTCTTATTACAATTATGTTGTGGAAGAAGTGCTGCCCTTTATCGCTGAGCGGAATGGCACGGGCATCCTGCCCATCGTGACAGGCTGCAGCCTGGGGGGCTTCCATGCAGCCATTCTCTTCCTGCGCCGTCCTGAGCTCTTTTCCGGCATTCTCTCCCTGTCCGGTGTCTATGATGCCAAGTTCTTCTTTGATGGCTGGCTGGATGGCACTCTCTATGAAAACTCCCCGGTGGATTTTCTGCCCAATATGCAGAGTGACCATCCCTATATCCAGCAGTACAGTGAAAAGCCCCTTATTCTCTGCGTGGGCCAGGGGGCCTGGGAAGATGAGGGCCGGCGCACTACCGCCATTATGAGGGATATCTTCCAGGCCAAGGGCATCAGGGCCTGGGTGGATTTCTGGGGCCATGATGTGAACCATGACTGGTACTGGTGGAAGGAGCAGATTCTCTACTACCTGCCCTATCTGCTGGGTGAAAAAGAATTGGAGGCTAACTGCTGATGAATTTTGTATTTATTTCTCCCCATTTTCCCAAGCATTATTGGAATTTCTGCGACCGCCTCCACAAGAATGGCGTGAATGTGCTGGGCATTGGTGACTGCCCCTATGATGAGCTGGACGAAAGGCTTCAGGAGGCCCTGACGGAATACTACTTTGTGCCAGACCTGTCGGATTACGACCAGATGTACCGGGCGGTGGCTTTCTTTGCCTTCAAATACGGCAAGATTGACTGGATTGAGTCAAACAACGAGTTCTGGCTGGAGCAGGATGCCCGCTTGCGCACGGATTTCCACGTGACCACCGGCTATCAGTATGATGAGGTGGGCCATATCAAGAACAAGTCTGCCATGAAGGAGTTCTATGCCAGGGCCGGTGTGCCTACGGCCCGTCTCCACAAGATTACGGATTATGAGTCGGCCCGTCAGTTCATCGAGCTGGTAGGCTACCCTGTCATCGTGAAGCCCGATGTGGGGGTGGGGGCCTGCGATACCTTCAAGCTGGAAAAGGAGGAGGACCTGCAGGAGTTCTTTGCCAAGAACCTGCCGGTGCCCTATGTGATGGAGGAATTTGTCACCGGGGATATCTGCTCCTATGACGCCATCATTGACGCGGACTCCAAGCCCCTGCTGGAATCCATGACGGTCTGGCCTCCTTCTGTTATGGATATCGTGCTGAAGCAGTTGGATCTTTCCTATTATACGGCAGCCCATGCACCAGTGGAACTCAAGGGGGTGGGCCGGGCCACGGTGAAGGCCTTTGATGTAAGGAGCCGCTTCGTGCATCTGGAATTCTTCCGCCTGACCCAGGCCAAGCAGGGCCTGGGTGAGGTAGGTGACTTCGTGGGTCTGGAGGTCAACATGCGTCCGGCTGGCGGCTACACGCCGGATATGATTGACTTCGCCCACTCAACAGATGTGTACCAGATTTGGGCGGATATGGTGACGGATAACGTGAGGAAGCTGCCGGACAGCGGCGAGCATTGCTACTGCGTCTACGCCAGCCGCCGTGACTGCCACAACTATGCCCACAGCCATGAGGAAATCCTGGAGCGCTACGGCGAGGCCATCGTCATGTGCGAGCGCATGCCGGAGATGATGGTGCCCCAGATGGGCAACCAGATGTATACAGCCAGGGTGCCGGATTACGAGGCCACCATGGAGTTCATCCGCTTCGTGCAGGAACAGGTCTGAAATTGTTGAGGTGAGTCGCCTATGAAAAATCCCCTGCGTTACCAGGTTTCCGAATACGACTGCGGCCCCACTTCCTTGCTCAATGGTATATCATATCTCTTTGAGCGGGAGGAAGTGCAGCCGGAAATTCTCAGGAACATCATGCTTTACTCCCTGGACTGCTATGGCAAGGGGGGAGTCATGGGCAAGAGCGGCACCTCCCGCATGGCCATGATGTTCCTCTCCCGCTGGCTCTGCGGGGTGGGGAAGGCAGGGCTCCTGCCCATCGAGTGCCATTATCTCTCCGGCAGGTCGGTTTATCTGGGCAGCGAAAGCCTCATAGACGATGCCCTCTGCCGGGGAGGTGCGGTGGTCATGCGCCTCTATATGGATGGCGAGCACTATGTGCTGCTCACAGGGAAAGAAGGAGAGAGGATTTTCCTTTTTGACCCCTACTATATGGAGGAATTGCCCTTCGGGGAGGGCATTGAGTGCGACTTTCAGCATCCCAGGGAGTACAACCGCATTGTGCCCGTCAGCTGCTTCAACCGGGCAGGTGAGCTGCCCTACGCCCTGGGGGCGGTGGAGGAAAGGGAGGCGGTGCTCATCTTCGACACCCGCACCAAGCGCACACCTGAGCGCACCATTGAGTATTTCATTTGAATTTCTGATTTAGGGGAGAAGAATATGAAAGATGTACCTGCAGAAGTCTTGAGCTATATTATGGAGCTCCTGCGTGAGCTTTACTTCGGGGAAGTGGTTCTCATTGCCCAGAACGGCGTCCTCATCCAGGTGGAGCGCACGGAGAAGATGCGGGTACATCCCTGGACAGGCCTTACTAAGCCCCACCCCTGGACCTCAGAGACGGAAAAGAACCTGCGGGCCACCATCAAGCGTGAGCTGGCCAGCCTTTACTACGGCCGCCTGGCTATCGTGGTGAAGCAGGGCACGATTACTCATTTTGACCGTCTGGAGAAGCAGCGGTTTATGGACGGAGACGGGATCTGACATGATTGGATAACCTCTCGTGCGTTATTTTTTTAATGCATGGGAGGTTTTTGGTTTTTCATGGCGAACTAAAATATATAATTCTTAAAAATTACTTATATGATGGGGAGGAACGATTTATGGATAAATACATAGAGTCGCTTTGCTCCATAGCATTTATTGCCCCCCCCCCCGTGCACATCATTGCATGCAGACTGGACAATCGTCAATCATCAATAAACGGAATATCTGTGCCTATTTACTATGAACAGGACAACGTTTCGGCTGTCGGCTGAAATGTTGTCCTGTTCATATTTTTTTATAAGGCCATTGTTCCAGCTTTGTCGATAGACAAAGCTTCCTCTTGGCCTTTCAACGAGGCGGGAGATATGTGCTCACCGCCTGTTATGATATTCGCCACCCCCATCTATAGAGGTGGGGGACATCTTCTTCCGAGTTATAGATACGGAGTAGCTGATTTTATCCACTGCTCAGCAGAATTATTATGGGAGGTGCTGGTATGCTTTCTGTTAAATCAAAGTTGATAGCATTGCTGGTGTGTGCCTTACTTGTGGTTGCGGGGGCCGCTGGTGCTATGAGTGCAATCACCTTGAGAGAGACGGTCAGTAGGGATGCGCACAAGCTGATGCTCTTGGAGTGCAAGACGGGGCAGGAGAAACTGGACAATGAACTCAAAAGCGTGGAGCAGTCGGTGTTCATGGTTTCGACCTTTGTGCAATCAGATTTGGACGGTCTGGATGATGCGAAACTTCAGGCCCATCTCATCCGGGTCAGGGACATTTTCAATAAAATGTCCAGCAAGACCAGCAGTATCTTGACTTATTATTATCGCATAGATCCCGAAGTCTCCCGTACGGTCAAGGGCTTTTGGTATGTGCGCGGTCCGGAAGGGGTAAGGGAGCACGAGGTGACGGATATTTCCCTCTATGATACCAGGGATACTTCTAAATTGGTGTGGTTCACTGTACCCAAGAATATCGGCAAGGCTGTATGGCTGCCGCCTTATATAACAGAAAATCTGGGGGCGGAAGTGATTTCCTACAACGTGCCTGTGTATTATCAGGGGCAATTTGTAGGGGTCATCGGCATAGAGATAGATTACTCTGAAATGGCGAATATAGTCGGCAGCATAAGGTTGTACGACAAAGGCTATGCCTTTATCAATGATGAAGAAGGAAAACTCGTCTACCACCCTAAGATGGATATAGCCACTTTGGACGAGAAGCCTGCAGTGCCCAACGGCATCCTGAGTAATAGCAAGTTCGTCCATTACACCTATGAAGGGGTGGAAAAGGAGGCTGTCTGGTTCGAACTAAGTAACGGCCTGCGCCTGAATCTGGCTGTCCCGGTGGAGGAACTGGATGCTGACTGGCAAAGGCAGAGCATAAGGGTGGCCGTCACTTTAGCCGTTCTTTCTCTGGCGATGATCATACTCATCAAGATAGCAGTAGCTCAAATACTGCGCCCCCAATAAAATTGTGGAAAAATGCAGCTACATGATTGTGTTGTACTCCGACTACGGGACTGTAGGGCATTTGGTGGCTGAGCATATTTTCTCTTGCTTGTGCCGCGTCCCGGCAGGAAAGATGACCTGTTTCCTAGAAGTAAACAAGAAAGTCTTTACTGGGGGTGCTGATGGTGAAATGGTGGCTGAAGGCAGGGGTTGCCTTGGGAATCTTTGCAGCGGCGGGGCTTTTCTCTGGCTGTATAGGAGAACAGACCTCTGACAAGGGCAGTTCAAGGGCGAAGGCGGAGTTCCTGAATGTTTCTTACGACCCTACCCGCGAGCTGTACGCCGAGTTTGATCATGTTTTTGGTGAGAGATGGAAGCAGCAGACGGGGCAGGAGGTGGATTTCAATCACTCCAATGCCGGCTCAAGCATGCAGGCCCGTTCTGTCATTGGCGGCACGAAAGCTGATGTGGTGACTCTGGCTCTGGCTTATGATGTAGATGAGATAGCCAGGGCGGGGCTGATTGACAAGGACTGGAGCAAGAAGTTCCCGGATAACTCAGCCCCCTACACCTCTACCATCGTGTTTTTGGTGAGGAAGGGGAATCCCCAGAACATCCGGGACTGGGACGATCTGATCTGGCCTGGCGTGGAAATCGTCACGCCGAACCCCAAGACCTCCGGCGCTGCCCGTTGGAGTTATCTGGCGGCCTGGGAGTACGCCAGCTGGAAGAGTGAAGGCGATGAAGGCAGGATCAAGGATTTTATGCGGGAACTCTACAAAAATGTGGTGTCCCTGGATGACGGCGCCCGCGGCGCCACCAAGACTTTCATAGACCTGGGCAAGGGGGATGTGCTCATTGACTGGGAAAATGAGGCCCTGGCAGCGGTGAACGCCTATCCAGATTTTGAAATCGTGAGGCCTTCTGTCTCCATCCTGGCAGAGCCCAGCGTGGCGGTGGTGGATGCTGTAGTTGACAAGAAGGGCACCCGGGAGATAGCAGAGGAGTATATCCAATACCTGTATTCCCTGCCCGGTCAGGAGATTGCTGCGAAGAATTTCTACCGTCCCCGCAATATGCAGGTTTTTGCCAAATACAAGTCGAATTTCCCGGAGCTGAATCTCGTCACGGTGGACGAGGCTTTTGGCGGCTGGGATAAGGCTTATGAAAAGCACTTTGCCAGCGGCGGCACCTTTGACCAGATTTATCGCAGATAAAATGATAAAAACCTATTGACATACAGGGTGTAATAGTGTAACATAAGGGCATGTCAGAGATAACTGACATCTTCTTACAATTTAAGATGAGCTGACCAAAAAAATTGGAGGCTCCAGAAGCAAGACCCTATCGAAGGGAGCGCTTTTGGAGTCTCTTTTTGCAGAATGAAAGGGGATTTTACTATGAGCCAGTACAAATTTGAAACCTTGCAGCTTCACGTAGGACAGGAACAGCCGGATCCGGCAACTGATGCCCGTGCGGTTCCTATTTACCAGACTACTTCCTACGTTTTCCGCAATAGCCAGCACGCCGCTGACCGCTTTGACTTGAAAGATGCAGGCAACATTTACGGCAGACTGACCAACAGCACCCAGGATGTGTTGGAAAAGCGCATTGCAGCTTTGGAGGGGGGCACCGCAGCTCTGGCCGTAGCCTCTGGCGCGGCTGCCATCACTTACACCATTCAGGCTCTGGCTGCCAAGGGCGGTCACATCGTAGCCCAGAAGACCATCTACGGCGGAACTTACAACCTCCTGGCCCACACCCTGACGGATTTCGGCGTAGAAGCCACTTTCGTGGATGCACATAACCTGGCTGAGGTTGAGGGAGCCATCAAGGAAAACACCCGCGCCATCTATCTGGAAACTTTGGGCAACCCCAACAGCGATATTCCCAACATTGACGCTATCGCAGAAATCGCTCACAAGCACGGCCTGCCCCTGGTGATTGACAACACTTTCGGTACCCCGTACCTCATCCGTCCCATCGAGCACGGTGCAGACATCGTGGTACACTCCGCTACCAAGTTCATCGGCGGCCATGGCACTACGCTGGGCGGTGTTATCGTGGACGGCGGCACCTTCGACTGGAAGAAGAGTGGCAAATACCCCGGCATTGCCGAGCCGAATCCCAGCTATCACGGCGTTTCCTTCGCCGATGTGGCCGGCCCTGCTGCCTTTGTGACTTATGTGCGGGCCATCCTGCTGCGTGACCTGGGAGGGGCTATCTCCCCCTTCAACGCCTTCCTGCTCCTGCAGGGCGTAGAAACTCTCTCCCTGCGCCTGGAGCGCCATGCGGAGAATACCAAGAAGGTGGTAGAGTTCCTGGAGAGGCACCCCAAGGTAGCCAAGGTGAACCATCCTTCCCTGCCGGACCATCCGGACCATGCCCTCTATGAGAAGTACTTCCCCAATGGCGGCGCTTCCATCTTCACCTTTGAAATCAAGGGAGGCAAAGAAGCAGCCTGGAAGTTCATCGACAACCTGAAGATCTTCTCCCTGCTGGCCAATGTGGCTGACGTCAAGAGCCTGGTAATCCATCCGGCTTCCACCACCCACAGCCAGCTCACCGATGAGGAACTGGCCGACCAGGGCATCAGCCAGAGCACCATCCGCCTGTCCATCGGCACAGAGCATATCGACGACATCATCGCAGACCTGGAGAACGGCTTTGCAGCCGTCTAAAGAGGAGGCGTACATATAATGGCAAAAATCTATGAAAGCGTGGCAGAGCTGATTGGCGGCACCCCGCTTTTGAAAGCCAATAACTTCATCAAAGCAAATGACCTCAAGGCCAATATCCTGGTGAAACTTGAGTATCTCAACCCTGCCGGCAGCGTGAAAGACCGCATTGCCAAGGCCATGATAGAGCAGGCAGAGAAAGAGGGCAAGATCAACAAGGACACGGTCATCATCGAGCCCACCAGCGGCAACACGGGCATCGGCCTGGCCAGCTTTGCTGCCGCCCGGGGCTACAAGGCCATCCTCACCATGCCGGAGACCATGAGCGTAGAGCGCAGGAACCTTCTGAAAGCCTATGGCGCCCAGATAGTCCTGACCGACGGCGCCAAGGGCATGAAGGGGGCCATTGCCAAGGCTGAGGAACTGGCAAAGGAGACTCCTAATGCCTTTATTCCCTCCCAGTTCACCAATCAGGCCAACCCTGCCATCCATGAAGCCACCACTGGCCCGGAGATCTGGCAGGATGCAGATGGCAAGGTTGATGCTTTCGTGGCAGGTGTAGGCACCGGCGGCACCCTCACTGGTGTAGGCCGTTACCTCAAGAAGCAGAAGGCTGATGTCCATGTGGCAGCTGTGGAGCCGGAGACCTCTCCTGTGCTCAGCAAGGGCACGGCAGGCCCCCACAAGATTCAGGGTATCGGTGCAGGCTTTGTGCCGGAGACCCTGGACCAGAAAGTTTATGACGAAGTGCTGCCCATCGCCAATGAGGACGCCTTCAGATACGGCCGCCAGTTCGCCCACAGCGAGGGCGTGCTGGTAGGCATCAGCTCCGGCGCCGCTCTGGCTGCTGCCGTGCAGCTGGCCAAGCGTCCGGAGTTCGCAGGCAAGAACATCGTAGTCCTGCTGCCAGACACCGGCGACAGGTATCTGTCCACGGAACTGTTCAGCGAGTGATTGCAGCCTTACCTATGAGCCTTCCCTTTTGGGGAGGCTTTTTTTCTTGACATTTCCCTCTGTACCCTATAAAATTGTAAACAACTATTACCTACTAGTTTATTGGGTTTATAACGAGTACAAGATGTCCCCCACTTCTATAAGTGGGGGCGGTAACTTACTAACAGGCGGCGAGTTAATATCTCCCGCCTCGTGCGACGCGAAGCTAGTCCCTGAGGGAAAAGGCCAAGAGGAAGCTTTGTCTATCGACAAAGCTGGAACAATGGCCTTATAAGCAGAGAAAAAAGGAGAGCATTATGGCAGAGCTTTTGACGATAAAGAACCTCCGGGCGGGGGTGGAAGACAAGGAAATCTTGAAGGGCATTGACCTTAGCCTGGGCAGGGGCGAGGTACACGTGCTGTTGGGGCCCAATGGCTCCGGCAAGTCCACTTTGATGAACGTGCTGCTGGGGCATCCCAAGTATCAGGTGACTGAGGGCGCGATTGAATTCGAAGGCGAGGACCTGCTGGAGAAGGCTGCCTACGAGCGGGCAAGGGCGGGGCTGTTCCTGTCCTTCCAGTCTCCGGAGGAGATACCGGGCATCACCCTTGAAAACATGATCCGCACGGCGAAGCAGGCCATCACGGGGGAGAAGGTGAAACTCCTGCCCTTCCGCAAGGCCTTGAAGGCTGCCATGGAAGAATTGCAGATGTCCCCCGAGTATGCCCAGCGCTATCTCAATGTGGGCTTTTCCGGCGGCGAGAAGAAGCGGGCGGAGATACTGCAGCTCCTGATGCTCTCACCGAAGCTGGCTCTCCTTGACGAGACTGATTCAGGACTTGATGTGGATGCGGTGCAGGTGGTTTCCGCCGGGGTGGCGCGTTTCCAGCAGGAGAATCCCGACAGCTCCGTGCTGATCATCACCCACAACACCCGCATTCTGGAGAAGCTGAAGGTGGACAAGGTGCATGTGCTGATGGAAGGCAAGGTCATAGAGGAAGGCGGCCCTGAGCTGATTGCCTCTGTGAATGACCACGGCTTCACCCATCTGCTGGATGCGGAGGGGTGAGCTGATGGGAAAGAAAAAGACTTATGTGGAGGACATCGAGCGTGCCCTCTACGATATCAAGGATGTTGACCATAGCCTCTATAAGTCCAAGTCCGGCCTTACGGAGGAGATTATCCGGGATATTTCCAAGAGGAAGAACGACCCTGATTGGATGCTCCAGTTCCGCTTGAAATCTTTGGCAGTTTACAACAGCCTTTCCCTGCCGGCCTGGGGGCCGGATATTTCCGAGCTGGATATGGATGAGATTGTCACCTACGTCCAGCCGGATGCCAAGATGACCGGGGATTGGCAGCAGGTGCCTGAGGATATCAAGGACACCTTTGACCGCCTGGGCATCCCCGAGGCAGAGCAGAAGTCCCTGGGGGGTGTAGGTGCCCAGTATGACTCCGAAGTGGTTTACCACTCCATTCAGGAAGACCTGGTGAAGCAGGGGGTCATCTACACTGATATGGAGACGGCCCTGCGTGAGCATGAGGATATTGTCAAAGAATACTTCATGACCCTGGTGCCTCCCAAAGACCACAAGTTCGCTGCCCTCCACGGGGCGGTGTGGTCCGGCGGTTCCTTCGTCTACGTGCCCGAGGGGGTGCAGGTGGAGATTCCCCTGCAGTCCTACTTCCGGCTGAATGCGGCGGGAGCAGGGCAGTTCGAGCATACCCTCATTATTGTAGAAAAAGGGGCAGGGCTCCATTTCATCGAGGGCTGTTCCGCGCCGAGGCATAACGTGACCAATCTCCATGCAGGCTGCGTGGAGCTCTTTGTGAAGGAAGGGGCCCGTCTCCGCTACTCCACCATTGAGAACTGGAGCCGCAATATGATGAACCTGAACACCAAGCGGGCCCTGGTGGAGAAGGACGGCCTGATCGAGTGGGTCAGTGGTTCCTTCGGCTCCCATATCTCCTGCCTCTATCCCTGCAGCGTGCTCCACGGGGAGAACGCGCGCTGCGAGTTCACGGGAGTGACCTTTGCTTCCAAAGGCCAGAATCTGGACACAGGGGCCAGCGTCATACACGCCGCACCCCATACCTCCGCCAATATCAACACCCGCACCATTTCCAAGGCCGGCGGCGCTGCCACCTATAGAAGCGCCGTGAAGGTGACGAAAAATGCTCCCTACGCCAAGTGCTCAGTGAACTGCGAGTCCCTGATGCTGGACGATGAATCGAGAAGCGATACCCTGCCTGTCATGGACATTGAGGGCAAGGAAGCCAATATCGGCCACGAGGCCAAGATTGGCCGCATCAGCGACGAGGCCATCTTCTACCTGATGAGCAGGGGCATTGATGAAAACGAGGCCAGGGCCATGATTGTCAGAGGGTTCGTGGAGCCTATTGCCAAAGAACTGCCGCTGGAGTATGCGGTGGAAATGAATAATCTTGTTAATCTGGAATTAGAAGGGACAATGGGGTGACGAAATGGAAGCAATATCACAAGAAATCTTTTCCGCTATCCCCATGCCCACCTGGCGCTGGCTGGGGGTCAACGAGGCGAAAGTCCCGGCGGGGGTCAGTAGCAAGGAAACCAAGATAAAGAAAATCACGCTGCTGGCGGGGGAGAAGCGGACAGTCTCACGCAAGGAAACGGCTGGCAGCAAGGAATTGCATATCATACTGGAACCCTGGGCAGACCTGACCCTGGAGCAGGCAGTGCTCCTGGATGCTGGCAAGTCTTCGGCAACCAAGGTGAAGGTCACGGTGAAGGACGGTGCAAGGTTCAACTATACCGGGGCTTTCCTGGGGGGCAAAGAGGCTGTAACGGAATTGGAAGTTGAACTTTCAGGGAAAGAAGCCAAGGCTGATGTCTGGGCTCTTTATTTGGGAGATTCAGCCAACAAGCTGGACATGAACTACATTATTCGCCAGCAGGGCCGCCGCACCGAGGCCAATATGCAGGTGCGGGGAGCTTTGCTTTCGGGGGCGGAGAAAATCTTCCGGGGCACCCTGGATTTCCTGCAGGGCACCAAAGGCTCCGTGGGACGGGAGAATGAGGAAGTGCTGCTGCTGTCCGACGATGTGCGGAACCGCAGCGTGCCTCTCATGCTTTCCCACGAGGACGAAGTGGACGGCCACCATGCTGTGAGCGTAGGGCAGATGGATGAGGAGAAGCTCTTTTATCTGATGAGCCGGGGCCTCAGTCCTCAGGAGGCCAGGCGGCTGATGGTCACCGCTATCCTCCAGCCGGTGCTGGACCGCTTCTCCACAGACCTGCGGGAAGATTTGACGAGGGAACTGGAAGGGAGGCTTACCCATGAGTGAGCAGGATTTTCTGAGGGATTTTCCCCTTTTGAACAACAAGACAAACAGCATTGCCTACCTGGACAACGGTGCCACCACCCAGAAGCCTGAGTCCGTGATACAGGCCATCTGCGGCTATTACGGCGGCTGCAATGCCAACCCCCACCGGGGAGCCTATGCCCTGTCGGTGAAGGCTACGGATATCTATGAGAATGCCCGGGCCAAGACGGCGAAGTTCATCAATGCCAAACGCCCGGAGGAAATCATATTCACCAAGAATGCCACGGAAGCCTTGAACCTTGTGGCTTACTCCTACGGCCTTGCCAACGTGGGACAGGGAGATGAAATAGTCATCACCATCTCCGAGCATCACAGCAATCTGGTGCCCTGGCAGCATGTGGCGAAGGCGAAGGGAGCAACCCTCAAGTACATCTACCTGGAGGAGGACGGCAATCTCTCTCAGGAAGATATTGCTGCCAAGATCACAGAGCGTACCAAGATAGTGGCCGTGACCCAGGTTTCCAATGTCCTGGGCCTCAAGAATGATGTGAAATCCATCGTGCAGAAGGCCCACAGCGCGGGGGCGGCAGTAGTGGTGGACGGCTCCCAGAGCGTGGCCCACATGAAAGTGGATGTGCAGGACCTGGATGCGGATTTCTTCGCCTTCTCCGGCCACAAGATGCTCTCTCCCATGGGCATTGGCGTGCTCTATGGCAAGTATGAGATTTTGGATAAGATGAGTCCCTTCCTTTTTGGCGGGGATATGATTGAGTATGTGGAAGAGCAAAGCACCACCTATGCCGAACTGCCCTCCAAGTTTGAGGCGGGCACCCAGAACGTGGGCGGTGCCGCAGGCCTTTCTGCCGCCATCGACTATCTGGAGAAGATTGGCTTTGACCGCATCGAGGCCATTGAAAAAGATTTGGTGGACTACGCCCTGCCGAAGCTCAGGGAAATGCCCTTCATCGAGCTTTACGGCTGCGATAGCAAGCGGGCGAACAAGACGGGCATCATCACCTTCAACGTGAAGGACGTCCACCCTCACGATGTGGCCAGTATCCTGGACAGCCAGGGAGTAGCTGTGCGGGCGGGCCATCACTGCGCCCAGCCCCTCATGAAGTATCTGCGCCAGAATGCCACCTGCCGGGCCAGCTTCTACCTCTACAACACCCGGGAGGATGTTGACCGCTGGCTGGAAGCCTTGACCAAAGTAAGGAGGGTCATGCACCTTGAATGATTTGGAAGCCATCTACACGGAAGTCATCACCGAGCACAGCCGCTGTCAGGAAAACAAGCACCCCCTGACCTGTGCTACCTGCTGCCAGAAGGGACACAACCCTTCCTGCGGCGACGAGATAACCCTGGAACTGCAGGTGGAGGAGGGCAAAGTAAAAGATGCCGCCTTCACCGGGGCCGGCTGTGCCATCTCCCAGGCCTCCACAGATATCATGATTGACCTCATGCGGGGCAAGAGCGTGGAGGAGGCCAAGGGACTGACAGAGAAATTCATCGGCATGATCAAGCGTGAAATCACCGATGAGGAAGAACTGGAAGACTTGGACGAGGCCATCGCCCTCAAGAACATCGCCAATATGCCTGCCAGAGTGAAGTGCGCCCTGCTGGCGTGGCGGACGATGAGAGAAGCACTGGAGCATAAATGACAAAGAAGCTGCTTTCCTTGATGAGTGGAAAGCAGCTTCTTTTGATTCACAGCAGGTCCGTTAGCTTCTTATTATAGAAAAAGTCATGCACCAGTTGATTGTACTCTGTCCAGAGGGGGAGGGTCTTGCAGCCGCCCTGGCGGGCACAGTCGAAGTCCTTGCGGCTGAGGCAGGCCACAGGAGAGAGGGAACCTTCCATCAGTTCGATAATCTCGCCCACGGAGTATTCCTCAGGCTTGCGGCAGAGCTTGTAGCCGCCACCTTTGCCGCTGGCTCCCACCAGGAAGCCTCCTGTCACCAAATCCTTCACGATGATTTCCAAGTATTTCTTGGAAATCTCCTGCCGGGCGGCGATGTCCTTCAAGGGGATGAACTTTCCTTCGTCGTTCTCCGCCAGGTCAAGCATGACACGCAGGGCATAGCGCCCACGAGTGGAAATCATGTAATCAGCTCCTTCAGTTTTTACCTATTATACCTTAGGGTGAATAGGCTGGCAATGCTTAAAAATAATCCCGTAACTTTTTTAAAAAAGTTGTTGACAAACACCTTCGAGACGTGTATCATAATACAAGTCGCTAACGGGAGCGGCAAGCACGAAAGAGTTTCCTACAATATAAAAGAGAGCCTTGATTGGCCAGCAAAAATATTGAAAAAGAAATTCAAAAAAGTGCTTGACACTCCGAAAGAGACAAGATAAAATAAATAAGTCGCTTCAAGCGAGCGGCTCTTGAGAAATCAAGTTGTTCCTTGAAAACTAAACAATGCAAAATGAATCATGCAACATGATTCAAGCCAGATGTTAGTCAAACCTTTTGGTTTGAAATAAAACATCGATTGGTATGAACAACATAGCAATCGGCAATTTCTTTAACAAATGAGAGCTTGATTAAGTTCTTCAATACTTTATTGGAGAGTTTGATCCTGGCTCAGGACGAACGCTGGCGGCGTGCTTAACACATGCAAGTCGAACGGGCTTACGGATTCACCGTTGAGCTTTAAGAGGTAGATGCACTTCGAGCGTCGTGAATGCGAAGCATTCACCACACTATATAAAAGTGCTAACACAACTTAGGGTTGAACGGTGAAGCCGGAAGCTAGTGGCAAACGGGTGAGTAACGCGTAGGCAACCTGCCTCTAAGATGGGGACAACAGTCCGAAAGGACTGCTAATACCGAATGTTGTGAGTTTTCCGCATGGGAGACTCATTAAAGATGGCCTCTACTTGTAAGCTATCACTTAGAGATGGGCCTGCGTCTGATTAGCTAGTTGGCGGGGTAACGGCCCACCAAGGCGACGATCAGTAGCCGGTCTGAGAGGATGAACGGCCACATTGGGACTGAGACACGGCCCAGACTCCTACGGGAGGCAGCAGTGGGGAATCTTCCGCAATGGGCGAAAGCCTGACGGAGCAACGCCGCGTGAGTGAAGAAGGTCTTCGGATCGTAAAGCTCTGTCGAAGGGGACGAACGTGGGTTCTATCAACAACGGAACCTAATGACGGTACCTTTCAAGAAAGCCACGGCTAACTACGTGCCAGCAGCCGCGGTAATACGTAGGTGGCGAGCGTTGTCCGGAATCATTGGGCGTAAAGGGAGCGCAGGCGGGAAATCAAGTCCATCTTAAAAGTTCGGGGCTCAACCCCGTGATGGGATGGAAACTGGTTTTCTTGAGTGCAGGAGAGGAAAGCGGAATTCCTAGTGTAGCGGTGAAATGCGTAGATATTAGGAGGAACACCAGTGGCGAAGGCGGCTTTCTGGACTGTAACTGACGCTGAGGCTCGAAAGCGTGGGGAGCGAACAGGATTAGATACCCTGGTAGTCCACGCCGTAAACGATGAGTGCTAGGTGTAGGAGGTATCGACCCCTCCTGTGCCGGAGTTAACGCAATAAGCACTCCGCCTGGGGAGTACGGTCGCAAGACTGAAACTCAAAGGAATTGACGGGGGCCCGCACAAGCGGTGGAGTATGTGGTTTAATTCGACGCAACGCGAAGAACCTTACCAGGGCTTGACATTGAGTGAAAGGGCTAGAGATAGTCCCCTCTCTTCGGAGACACGAAAACAGGTGGTGCATGGCTGTCGTCAGCTCGTGTCGTGAGATGTTGGGTTAAGTCCCGCAACGAGCGCAACCCCTATCATTTGTTGCCAGCACGTTATGGTGGGAACTCAAATGAGACTGCCGCGGACAACGCGGAGGAAGGCGGGGATGACGTCAAGTCATCATGCCCCTTATGTCCTGGGCTACACACGTACTACAATGGGACGGACAGAGAGCAGCGAACCCGCGAGGGCAAGCGAACCCCATAAACCGTCTCCCAGTTCGGATTGCAGGCTGCAACCCGCCTGCATGAAGTCGGAATCGCTAGTAATCGCTGGTCAGCATACAGCGGTGAATACGTTCCCGGGCCTTGTACACACCGCCCGTCACACCACGGAAGTCATTCACACCCGAAGCCGGTGGGTTAACCGCAAGGAAACAGCCGTCTAAGGTGGGGGCGATGACTGGGGTGAAGTCGTAACAAGGTAGCCGTATCGGAAGGTGCGGCTGGATCACCTCCTTTCTAAGGATTACATTCCTAGGTCGTGGCATTTGGCTTTTGCATTGTCTAGTTTTGAAGGTACAACACCTTCAAATTGATCTTTGAAAACTACACAGAAGAATGAAATGTATCAATTTCAAATCCGGAAACAGTAAATGTTAAAGGTTTGAACGAACATTTTAGGATTCAAAAGCATAGACATCTGAAACAGATGAACTTAGTTGCTTTTTAAGTAGAGAGCCACATTTGAAGGAGCGTAAGCGACACGCAAATGTGTGCGAATCACTTACGCAAGCGAAAGCTTGTGAACATTAAGTTAAGCTACCAAGGGCATATGGTGGATGCCTAGGCGTTCCGAGTCGATGAAGGACGCGATAAGCTGCGATAAGCCAGGACGAGCCGCAAGTAGGCTTTGACTCCTGGATCTCCGAATGGGGCAACCCGATACGAGTCATGTCGTATTACCTACGCTAGGCGTAGGGGACACACCTGGTGAACTGAAACATCTAAGTAGCCAGAGGAAAAGTAATCAAAAGAGATTCCCCCAGTAGCGGCGAGCGAAAAGGGAAGAGCCCAAACCGGGAGACTTCGGTCACCCGGGGTTGTGGACCGGCATCAAGGGAAGAATTTCTAGCTGAAGCTTCTGGGAAGGAGCGGCACAGAAGGTGAAACCCCCGTAAGTGAAAGAGATTCCAACGGGCCGGTATCCAGAGTACCACGAGACACGTGAAACCTTGTGGGAAGCAGGGTGGACCACCATCCAAGGCAAAATACTACGGAACGACCGATAGCGCATAGTACCGTGAGGGAAAGGTGAAAAGGACCCCGGGAGGGGAGTGAAATAGAACCTGAAACCGTATGTCTACAAGCAGTCGAAGCACTTTATATGTGCGACGGCGTGCCTATTGAAGAATGAACCGGCGAGTTAATCTATGTGGCAAGGTTAAGCGGAAGACGCGGAGCCGAAGCGAAAGCGAGTCTTAACAGGGCGCAAGTCACATGGATTAGACCCGAAACCACAGTGATCTATGCATGGCCAGGTTGAAGCTCAGGTAAAAATGAGTGGAGGACCGAACCCGTGAGTGTTGAAAAACTTTGGGATGAGCTGTGCATAGGGGTGAAATGCCAATCGAACGTGGAGATAGCTGGTTCTCCCCGAAATAGCTTTAGGGCTAGCCTCAGGCGACACATACAGACGGTAGAGCACTGATCGGACGCGGGTCTGTAATGGATACCAACTCCAGTCAAACTGCGAATGGCTGTATGAGAAGAACCTGGGAGTCAGAGTGCGAGTGATAAGACCCGTACTCAAGAGGGAAACAGCCCAGACCGCCGACTAAGGTCCCCAATGCTGTACTAAGTGGAAAAGGATGTAGGACTTCATAAACAACCAGGATGTTGGCTCAGAAGCAGCCACCATTCAAAGAGTGCGTAATAGCTCACTGGTCGAGAGGCCCTGCGCCGAAAATATCCGGGGCTCAAGTACAGAACCGAAGTCGCGGCAGACGCAAGTCTGGGTAGGGGAGCGTTCCAAGGGCGTTGAAGGTTGACCGCAAGGACAGCTGGAGCGCTTGGAAGTGAGAATGCTGGTATGAGTAGCGAAACGGTCAGTGAGAATCTGACCCACCGAAAGCCTAAGGGATCCTGGGCAACGCTCGTCGTCCCAGGGTAAGTCGGGACCTAAGCCGAGGCAGCAAGCATAGGCGATGGACAACAGGCAAAAATTCCTGTACCGCATGGAACCGTTTGAGGATGGAGTGACGCAGCAAGGAGCTTGAGCCGGCGATTGGAAATGCCGGTCGAAGGCGGTAGGCTGGTGAGGAGGCAAATCCCCTCACTGCAAGGCCGAGAACTGATAGATAGGGATTCCTACGGGATGAACAAATTCAAGCGTACTACACTGCCGAGAAAAGCTTCTAACGAGGTGAAATGCGCCCGTACCAAAACCGACACAGGTAGGCGGGGAGAGAATCCTAAGGTGCGCGGGAGAACCCTCGTTAAGGAACTCGGCAAAATGCATCCGTAACTTCGGGAGAAGGATGGCCGGAGCTGGTGAAGCCACTTGCTGGTGGAGCTGGAGCCGGCGACAGAAGAGAAGCCCAAGCGACTGTTTACCACAAACACAGGTGCCTGCTAAAGAGAAATCTGACGTATAGGTGCTGACACCTGCCCGGTGCTGGAAGGTTAAGAGGAAGGGTCAGGCGCAAGCTGAAGCTCTGAATTGAAGCCCCAGTAAACGGCGGCCGTAACTATAACGGTCCTAAGGTAGCGAAATTCCTTGTCGGGTAAGTTCCGACCCGCACGAAAGGTGTAACGATTTGGGCACTGTCTCAACGAGGGACCCGGTGAAATTGAAATACCTGTGAAGATGCAGGTTACCCGCGACTGGACAGAAAGACCCCATGGAGCTTTACTGCAGCCTGACATTGATTTTTGGCATGTAACGTACAGGATAGCTGGGAGACGGAGAAGGTAGGCCGCCAGACTTACCGGAGTCATTGTTGGGATACCAGCCTTTGCGTGTTAGGAATCTAACTCCGGGATTAACAAAACC
>NZ_JNIO01000007.1:230000-348105 GCF_000702545.1 Selenomonas sp. AB3002
CATAAACCGTCTCCCAGTTCGGATTGCAGGCTGCAACCCGCCTGCATGAAGTCGGAATCGCTAGTAATCGCTGGTCAGCATACAGCGGTGAATACGTTCCCGGGCCTTGTACACACCGCCCGTCACACCACGGAAGTCATTCACACCCGAAGCCGGTGGGTTAACCGCAAGGAAACAGCCGTCTAAGGTGGGGGCGATGACTGGGGTGAAGTCGTAACAAGGTAGCCGTATCGGAAGGTGCGGCTGGATCACCTCCTTTCTAAGGATTACATTCCTAGGTCGTTAGCATCTGGTTTTGCATTGTCTAGTTTTGAAGGTACAACACCTTCTAATTGATCTTTGAAAACTACACAGAAGAATGAAATGTATCAATTTCAACCAAGGTAACAATTGGTTTGAACGAACATTTTAGGATTCAAAAGCATAGACATCTGAAACAGATGAACTTAGTTGCTTATTTTAAGTTAAGCTACCAAGGGCATATGGTGGATGCCTAGGCGTTCCGAGTCGATGAAGGACGCGATAAGCTGCGATAAGCTGAGGCGAGCTGCAAGTAAGCTTTGACCCTCAGATTTCCGAATGGGGCAACCCGGTACGAGTCATGTCGTATTACCTACGCTAGGCGTAGGGGACACACCTGGTGAACTGAAACATCTAAGTAGCCAGAGGAAAAGTAATCAAAAGAGATTCCCCCAGTAGCGGCGAGCGAAAAGGGAAGAGCCCAAACCGGGAGACTTCGGTCACCCGGGGTTGAGGACCGGCATAAAAGGAAGAGATTCTAGCTGAAGCTTCTGGGAAGGAGCGGCGCAGAAGGTGAAACCCCCGTAAGCGAAAGAACCTCCAATGGGCCGGTATCCAGAGTACCACGAGACACGTGAAACCTTGTGGGAAGCAGGGTGGACCACCATCCAAGGCAAAATACTACGGAACGACCGATAGCGCATAGTACCGTGAGGGAAAGGTGAAAAGGACCCCGGGAGGGGAGTGAAATAGAACCTGAAACCGTATGTCTACAAGCAGTCGAAGCACTTTATATGTGCGACGGCGTGCCTATTGAAGAATGAACCGGCGAGTTAATCTATGTGGCAAGGTTAAGCGGAAGACGCGGAGCCGAAGCGAAAGCGAGTCTTAACAGGGCGCAAGTCACATGGATTAGACCCGAAACCACAGTGATCTATGCATGGCCAGGTTGAAGCTCAGGTAAAAATGAGTGGAGGACCGAACCCGTGAGTGTTGAAAAACTTTGGGATGAGCTGTGCATAGGGGTGAAATGCCAATCGAACGTGGAGATAGCTGGTTCTCCCCGAAATAGCTTTAGGGCTAGCCTCAGGCGACACATACAGACGGTAGAGCACTGATCGGACGCGGGTCTGTAATGGATACCAACTCCAGTCAAACTGCGAATGGCTGTATGAGAAGAACCTGGGAGTCAGAGTGCGAGTGATAAGACCCGTACTCAAGAGGGAAACAGCCCAGACCGCCGACTAAGGTCCCCAATGCTGTACTAAGTGGAAAAGGATGTAGGACTTCATAAACAACCAGGATGTTGGCTCAGAAGCAGCCACCATTCAAAGAGTGCGTAATAGCTCACTGGTCGAGAGGCCCTGCGCCGAAAATATCCGGGGCTCAAGTACAGAACCGAAGTCGCGGCAGACGCAAGTCTGGGTAGGGGAGCGTTCCAAGGGCGTTGAAGGTTGACCGCAAGGACAGCTGGAGCGCTTGGAAGTGAGAATGCTGGTATGAGTAGCGAAACGGTCAGTGAGAATCTGACCCACCGAAAGCCTAAGGGATCCTGGGCAACGCTCGTCGTCCCAGGGTAAGTCGGGACCTAAGCCGAGGCAGCAAGCATAGGCGATGGACAACAGGCAAAAATTCCTGTACCGCATGGAACCGTTTGAGGATGGAGTGACGCAGCAAGGAGCTTGAGCCGGCGATTGGAAATGCCGGTCGAAGGCGGTAGGCTGGTGAGGAGGCAAATCCCCTCACTGCAAGGCCGAGAACTGATAGATAGGGATTCCTACGGGATGAACAAATTCAAGCGTACTACACTGCCGAGAAAAGCTTCTAACGAGGTGAAATGCGCCCGTACCAAAACCGACACAGGTAGGCGGGGAGAGAATCCTAAGGTGCGCGGGAGAACCCTCCTTAAGGAACTCGGCAAAATGCATCCGTAACTTCGGGAGAAGGATGGCCGGAGTTGGTGAAATCACATAGTGGCGTATGAAACCACATATATATGCTGATGGAGCTGAAGCCGGCGACAGAAGAGAAGCCCAAGCGACTGTTTACCACAAACACAGGTGCCTGCTAAAGAGAAATCTGACGTATAGGTGCTGACACCTGCCCGGTGCTGGAAGGTTAAGAGGAAGGGTCAGGCGCAAGCTGAAGCTCTGAATTGAAGCCCCAGTAAACGGCGGCCGTAACTATAACGGTCCTAAGGTAGCGAAATTCCTTGTCGGGTAAGTTCCGACCCGCACGAAAGGTGTAACGATTTGGGCACTGTCTCAAGGAGGGACCCGGTGAAATTGAAATACCTGTGAAGATGCAGGTTACCCGCGACTGGACAGAAAGACCCCATGGAGCTTTACTGCAGCCTGACATTGATTTTTGGCATGTAACGTACAGGATAGCTGGGAGACGGAGAACCCTGATCGCCAGATTAGGGGGAGTCATTGTTGGGATACCAGCCTTTGCGTGTTAGGAATCTAACTCCGGGATTAACAAAACCGAGGACAGTATCAGGTGGGCAGTTTGACTGGGGCGGTCGCCTCCGAAAGAGTAACGGAGGCGTCCAAAGGTTCCCTCAGCGCGGACAGAAATCGCGCGAAGAGTATAAAGGCAGAAGGGAGCTTGACTGCGAGACATACAGGTCGAGCAGGTACGAAAGTAGGGCTTAGTGATCCGGTGGAATGAGAGTGGAATTGCCATCGCTCAACGGATAAAAGCTACCCTGGGGATAACAGGCTAATCTCTCCCAAGAGTCCATATCGACGGGGAGGTTTGGCACCTCGATGTCGGCTCATCACATCCTGGGGCTGAAGCAGGTCCCAAGGGTTGGGCTGTTCGCCCATTAAAGTGGTACGTGAGCTGGGTTCAGAACGTCGTGAGACAGTTCGGTCCATATCCATCGCGGGCGCAAGATACATGAGGGAGACTGCTCCTAGTACGAGAGGACCGGAGTGGACGGACCGCCGGTGAACCAGTCATGCCGCCAGGTGTGCAGCTGGGCAGCTGCGTCCGGAAGGGATAAACGCTGAAAGCATCTAAGCGTGAAGCCCGTCCCGAGATGAAGTATCTCATAGCATAAGCTAGTAAGACACCTTGAAGAAGACAAGGTTGATAGGGTAGGTGTGGAAGTGCCGTGAGGCATGAAGCTAACTACTACTAATATGTCGAGGGCTTAACTTAATCTAAGATGTTCAACACAAAGTAATTCTTCTGTATAGTTTTGAAAGAGCAATCTTTCAATTGAATATCCAGTGGCGATGCCTAGATGGATCCACCTGTTCCCATTCCGAACACAGTAGTTAAGCATCTAGAGGCCGAAAGTACTTGCCTGGAGACGGGCTGGGAGGATAGGAAGCTGCTGGTTTATATCCGGTGATGATGCCTGAGTGGTCCCACCTGTTCCCATTTCGAACACAGTAGTTAAGCACTCAGAGGCCGAAAGTACTTGCCTGGAGACGGGCTGGGAGGATAGGAAGTTGCCGGTTAAGTGAAAGCACCCTGCGGGGTGCTTTTTTATGTTAGCAAAGGAGGGTTACTTCACCAATGTCAATGTCCGAATCAACCAGATTATGGTTAACTGTCTTTCTCGGCATGATGACCGCCATGGCGCCCCTTTCCACCGATATGTACCTGCCTTCGCTGCCTGTGATGCAGGCGGATTTTGGCATTTCGGCTTCCATGGTGCAGCTGACGCTCACCATGACCATGCTGGGCATGGCTTTGGGGCAGATTTTTGCCGGGCCGGTGAGTGACTACTATGGCCGCAAGAAGCCCCTCATTATCGGCATGGTGGCCTTTACCGCTGCCACCTTTGGCTGCGTGCTGGCGGAGAATATTATGGCTTTCCTTTGCTTCCGCTTTGTCATGGGCTTTGCAGGTGCCAGCGGCATCGTAGTGGCCAAGGCCATCGCCCGTGATGTTTGCGAGGGGCCGGAGCTCACCCGCTTTTTCGCTATGCTGATGATGGTGAACGGGCTGGCTCCCATCATCGCCCCGGTCATCGGCGGGCAGATTCTCCTTTTCACCACCTGGCGGGGTGTGTTCGTCACCCTGGTGGCCATAGGCTTTGTCCTGCTCCTGGCAACCCTGGTCTACAAGGAAACTTTGAGCCCGGAGAAGAGGCTGGCAGGGATAAGGGCTTCCTTTGCCAAATTTCCCCAGCTTTTGAAGAACCGTTACTTCCTGGGACATTGCCTCCTGCAGTGCTTTGTTTTCGGTGGCTTCTTCGCCTACCTCTCAGGTTCCTCCTTCGTGTTTCAGAACATCTTTCAGGTGTCGCCGCAGGTATACAGCCTGATTTTCGGCGGCATCGGGGGGGGGCTTCTGGTGGCGGGAGCCTTGCCTGCCCGCCTGGCGGGACGGGTGCCGGATGAGAAGATGCTGCAGACGGCTATGCTGATATCTTTCTTTGGCTCCGTCCTGCTGTTTGTGGGATTCTGGTTTGAAGTGGGGCTGGCCGTGATTTTGCCCATTCTTTTCTTCACCATTACGCCGCTCTCGGTGCTGGGGGCATCAAGTTTCTCATTGGCTCTCTCCAGGCAGGGCAAGAACGCAGGCACCGCCAGTGCTCTCCTGGGGTTCTCTTCCATGATCCTGGGGGGCTGCATGATGCCACTGGTGGGCATCGCCGGTGAGCATACGGCCATCCCCATGTGCGTGATGATGATAGCGGGGTATGGGCTGGGCTACATTATTTACCTCCTAATGATTGCGCCGGAGCATAGGAAGGATTAGACTGAGCCTGCGTGGAAATTTGAACGCACGGATTTCCAGCAGAAATTCTCTGAGTGGGCAAAGGGATAAGCGATGAATATATCTTGAGAGAATGAAAGCATAAGACAGGCGCCTTATCTTTGGCAGGGGATAAGGCGCCTTTCCTATTTGCCTGTTATCTGAAAATGTAGTAATATTATGACAAGAGAAACTATGATGGAGGGCTTAGCGTGAACAATCAGGAAATCGTGTCGAAACTTTGGAATCTCTGCAATGTGCTCAGGGATGATGGCATCACTTACCATCAGTATGTGACGGAGCTGACCTATATACTCTTTCTCAAGATGGCAAAGGAGACGGGGGCTGAGGACAGGTTTTCCCAGGGCATCACCCTGATAGAGGGGCAGAAGTTCACCAACGGGGAAAAACAAGTGGTGCTGGACTATAGCTGGGACAGGCTCACGGAAAAGTCCGGGCTGGAGCTTTACAAGTATTACAAGGATTTGCTGCGTTTCTTTGGCACCTACTGCACCGGGCGGGTGCGGGAGATTTACCAAGGGGCTGCTACCAATATCGAGGAACCGAAGAATCTGGAGAAAATCATCTCTGCCATCGACAGCCTGGACTGGTTCTCTGCCAGGGAGGAAGGTCTGGGGAATCTTTATGAAGGGCTGCTGGAAAAGAATGCCGGGGAGAAAAAATCCGGGGCCGGGCAGTATTTCACCCCCAGAGTGCTCATTGATGTGATGACCAGGCTCATGAAGCCGCAGCCGGGGGAGCGTTGCAACGACCCTGCCTGCGGCACCTTTGGCTTTATGATTGCCGCCCACAGCTATGTGAGGCGGCACACAGATGATTTCTTTGATCTTGATGCAGATGTGGCAGAGTTTGAGCGGAAAGAGGCTTTCACCGGCTGCGAGCTGGTGCACGAAACCCACCGCCTGGCGCTGATGAATGCCATGCTCCATGATATTGACGGAGAAATCACCCTGGGGGATACCCTGTCCAATCTGGGCAAAGGCATGAAGGGCTACGACCTGGTTTTGACCAACCCGCCCTTTGGCACCAAGAAAGGCGGGGAGCGGGCCACCCGTGACGATTTCACCTGGAGCACCAGCAACAAGCAGCTGAACTTCCTCCAGCATATCTATCGCAGCTTGAAGCTGGACGGCAAGGCCAGAGCTGCCGTGGTGCTGCCGGATAATGTGCTCTTTGCCGATGGCGACGGGGCGCAGATACGCGCCGACCTCATGGACAAATGCGACCTGCACACGGTACTGCGCCTGCCCACAGGCATTTTCTACGCCCAGGGGGTCAAGACCAATGTGCTGTTCTTTACCAGGGGAAAAGAAGCCAAGGGCAACACCAGGGAAGTCTGGTTCTACGACCTCCGCACCAATATGCCCTCCTTCGGCAAGACCAATCCACTGAAGAAGGAGGATTTCCAAAATTTTGAAGCCGCCTACGAAGCAGCTGACCGCAAGGCCGTGACAGATGAGCGCTGGAGCGTCTTTACCAGAGAGGAAATCGAAGCCAAGGGCAACAGCCTCGATTTGGGCCTTATCCGCGACGAGTCCGTGGTAGACTACGAAGACCTACCCGACCCGGCAGAGCGGGGCAGGGAGGACATGGAGCAGCTGGAAGAAGCGCTGGATTTGATCAAGGGCGTGGTGAAAAGGCTGGAAGGACTGCGGAAGAAAGAGGAGGGTGTGCAATGAAAAACTTTTTTACAGAGATAGATGGCATTACCATGACATTTAACAATATTGCTACCACAGAGGACGGCATGGAGTATATCAGGATATACTTTGAGAAGCCTGTGGAGGGTGGCTTCAATTTTTTGGAATCTACCTTGCCTGCCCTTGATGTGGTGGAATCGGAGGGCTTTACAAAGCAGGAGATAAAAGAGCTGTTGGAATATGCCAGCAGGAATGCGTTCATAGTGTGGGAACTGGCACGGGAAGGCGGTGTCGGGGTTGCCTAAGGTTTGTCAATTAGGGAAATATACCATATTTTTTTGGTCCAGAGAAAATGGCGAACCTATTCATGTTCATGTCTGTGAAGGGGTTCCTCATGCGGAGGCGACGAAGATATGGATGAATGGCATGGTAAGCTGGAGTACGCAGACTGCAGACATTACCTCCTGACCTATGGCGACAAGTACATAGAAAGTGAAGAAGTCCTCTACCAGAACGGCACCGGCAGAGTGTCACTGGTGGGCAAAGATACCCTGACCTGGCAGGACGACCAGGAGCACAAAGGAGACGGGCTGCTGTTCGTGCCCTTGAGCTCACCGCTGGGGGGCGGGCTGTGAGGATGAGTTTGATGAGGGGCATGGTGTGATGGATATTAAATTTTCTTTTGATAAGCTCGTAGAAAGCACCCGCAGCATACATAATGCTACTGCAGGATGGGCGAAGAGTGCCGTGAATCAGTCGCTGACTGTACGCAACTGGATGATAGGTTGCTATATTGTGGAATATGAGCAGAATGGAAATGACCGCGCGGAGTATGGGGTAAGACTGTTAGAGAATCTAGCCGAAAGATTGTCTATCAAAGGGCTTGATAGAACCATGCTGAATTTGTGTAGGATGTTCTATTTAAGGTATTCACAACTGGATGAAGCTGTATGGAGTAGAGTAAAAAAAATCAGTAAATCTGGCGAAGCATTTCTTTTGATGCCTGCTGTGATGGATGATGAGAAAAAAGGCGATATTAGAATTTGTGAGACAGTGTCTCACAAATTCAAAACAGAGCCGAATTTTTTGTTGAGTCATCTGTCTTTTAGTCATATTCGAGAGATAATGACCATCGATGATTCGTTTGAAAGATTCTTTTATGAAACGGAATGTATCAAGTGCGGTTGGAGTGTTCGTGAACTTAGAAGACAGATTGCCACCAACCTTTATTTGCGGGCAGGCATCAGCAAAAAGCCGGAGTTGCTGCTATCCCCAGGAACAGGGGATATAACTATCAAAGAGCCATTTGCACTTGAGTTTTTGGGGCTAGAGGCAAAGGAAGCTATAACTGAATCTGATTTGGAAGATGCACTTGTAAGTCATTTGGAAGAATTTCTGATAGAGCTAGGGAAAGGCTTTTGTTTAATTCGTGAAAAAATACTAGGAGGGGTTATTTATGGTTACGATGCGAGCTCAGGCTGTTGATATGATATACAGACTGCCAGATAAAGAAGTTGTTGCTGTGATAAATTTCTTGAATAATATCCTCAATAAAGATAAGTATGACAATGATACGATTGCTGGAAATGAAATGGACTTAGCATTTGAGCGACTGGAAAAATGGCGTGAGTATAACAAAGAATTTTTTGAACCGGATTTTGATTGGAAAAAAGAAGTAAAGGAGGCAAGAAAAGAAAAGGTAAAGAAGATGCGCGGGTGCTTGTCTGAATATGCCAGAACAGATGCTAACGAGGTGAAAGAACGCTTGTACATGGCTCGTTCTTTGCATGGTATAGTACCGCCTGATATTACCCTGGAAGAAGCATGAGAAGAATGGCTGAGGAAAATGAGTGTAGCTGGGGAGGTTTGACATGGCGCGGGCGGTGAGGAAGAAGGAACTGACGGCAGAGGAACGGCTGGCAGCAGCACTGGTGCCGGAGGAGGAGCAGCCTTATAAGGTGCCGGGGAATTGGTGTTGGACATACATTGGAGCTGGATTTGATGTAACATCAAGCAAGCGTGTTCACAAACAAGATTGGTTAAGCGAAGGGATTCCTTTTTACAGAACGAGGGAACTTGTAAAGCTTTCGGAATACGGTTGCGTTGATAATGATTTGTTCATATCCAAGGAACTTTATGAGAAGTTTAAGGAAGAATATGGAATTCCTAAGCTTAATGATTTATTAATAAGTGGCGTTGGAACTATAGGTGTTCCATACATAATTGAGGATGATAAACCATTCTATTTCAAGGATGGAAATGTTGTTTGGTTTAAGAACAAAGGATTGTTTAATTCTAGATATGTATTTTATCTTTACAAGGGTTCGTTCATGAAAAATCAGATTCATAGCATGTCAGCTGGAACGACAGTAGATACATACACGATAGTAAACGCGACAAGAACGAAAGTGCCCCTGCCTCCTCTCCCAGAGCAACAACGCATTGTAACCCTTATCGAATCCCTCTTTGCCGACTTAGACGAGGCGAAGGAGAAACTCACGGCGGTGGTGGAGGGATTTGCCCAGCGAAAGGCGGCAATCTTGCACCAGGCGTTTACGGGGGAGTTGACGGCGAAGTGGAGAGAGGAAAATGGAATAAGCTTTGGAGAGTGGCGAAGTGTTAGAACACAGGATGTTTGTGAGAAGATAGTTTGTGGGAAAACACCAAAGGAATTTATTTCCGAAGTTGGAGAGGTTCCTTTCCTAAAGGTATATAACATTGTAGATGATAAAGTAGACTTTGAGAAGATTCCACAATACATACCTAAAGAGATAAGTGATTCCAAATTAAAATCTTCAGTGTTAAAACCAAAAGATGTTATTATGAATATTGTCGGCCCGCCATTACGTAAAATTGCTATCGTTCCTGATACTTATGCTGAGTGGAATATGAATCAGGCAATTGTTAGATTTAGACCGAGGGAAGGATTGTATTATCGGTACCTATATTATGCTTTAATTAATCCAGAAACTTTAGATTCTATTATTAGAGAAACTAGAGGAGTGGTAGGTCAAGCTAATATATCTGTTACGCAGTCAAGAAATCTAATTATAAAGATTCCTTCACTATCAGAGCAACGCGAAATTGTTCGTATCCTTGACGACCTCTTCGAGCAGGAACAGCAGGCTCAGTCTGCTGTGGAAACTGTCCTTGCTGACATCGACACCCTGAAAAAATCTATCCTCGCCCGCGCCTTCCGTGGGGAACTCTCCACCAACAACCCCCAGGAGGAAAATGCGGTGGAGATGTTGAAAGAAGTATTGTGAGATTTAGGAGGCGAGAACTAAGCATGGCAGCATATAGAACAAAAGCATGGGAAGATTTGACCATAGCCGATGATTATATGTTCAAACTTGTCATGAAACATGAGCGCTTTTGCAAACGGCTAATCGAGAAAATACTAAAAATAAAAATTCGCCACATCGACTATCTTGACGATGAGAAATCACTAAAATTTCGCTATGCAGGCAAAGGCGTCAGACTTGATGTTTATGTTGAAGATGATGCAAATACAGTCTATGATATTGAAATGCAGGTACGCGACTATGGAGATAAGGAACTGACCCACCGCACCAGATACTACCAGTCAATGATTGATGTAGATGCCTTGACCGCTGGTTCGGATTACAAGGAACTAAAAAATTCATTTGTAATCTTCCTTTGCCCCTTCGGGCTATTTGATGGCAAAAGACATTTATATACCTTTAGGAACGTTTGCATTGAAGATAAGGAACTGGAGTTAATGGACGGAACCTCTAAAGTGTTCCTTTGTTCCGAAGGACAGCTTGATGATGTTTCTACCGATGTGAAAGCATTTCTTGATTACATGAAGGGCCTTCCGTCTGCAGATGACTTTGTCAATGAGATTGATGGATTTATCAAGGAAATCAAGGTTAAAGAGGAAGAAAGGGTGAGTTACATGACCTACGAAATGAAAATGCGTGAAGCTCACGATGATGGTATGGATGAAAGAAGTGTTCAGGTTGCTATCGACATGCTTAATGATAATGAACCAATGGAAAAAATCTTGAAATATTCTCGCTTACCCAAAGAGCGTATCGAAGAATTATCCAAAGAAATAAAAGGGTGAGTTACATGACCTACGAAATGAAAATGCGTGAAGCTCACGATGATGGGATGGAAGAAGGCATAGAAAAAGGTAAAGAAGAAGCTAATGTCAACACTGCTATCAAGATGCTCCGCAAAAACAAGCCTGTTGAAGAAATAGTCGAATTCACGGAGTTGACAAAAGAACGTGTAGAGGAACTGGCTTCGCAAATCAAAGGATGAGTTGCATATGCAGTCGAACTTCTCTTTTTTGCAAGATAAATTCCCCGTCCTGGCCAACTTCGGTGCTATGGCGGAGCGGTATTGCTATAGTGATGCCAACTCCTGCTTGATGAAGCTGGGCATGATAGGGGAAACTATCGTGAACCTTATTTTCTCATATGACAGACTGCCTCTGCCGCGGGATAATCGGGCTGATGAGCGCATCAAAGTGCTGCTGCGGGAGGGGCTTATTACCTCTGACCTCTCCGATGTGCTCCATGCCTTGCGAAAGGCGAGGAACAAGGCTGTCCATGAGAACTATGAATCCGTGGGGGATTGCAGGGCCTTGCTGCCTATGGCTTACAGTCTTTCCGAATGGTTCATGCAGACCTATGGGGATTGGGACTATGAGAGCCGTCCCTATCAGCTGCCCTCGGAGGGGGCTGTCCTGGCTGAGGTGAAGGAAGGGCAGGAGGAAAAAATGCTAGCAGAGGCAGAGCAGGCGGCTGCTGCTGCCCCTGCGGTGGAGCCGGAGAAGCGGCGCAGGCAGGCCCAGAGGGCGGCGGGGCTCCGTCAGCGCACTGAGGCTGAGACTCGCTATCTCATTGACGAGCAGCTGCGGCAGGTGGGCTGGGAGGCAGACACGGAGCGGCTGCGCTACAGCCGTGGCACCCGTCCCCAGAAGGGAAGGAATCTGGCCATTGCCGAATGGCCCACTTCCTCGGCGGTGGGGCAGAAGGGCTTTGCCGACTACGCCCTTTTCGTGGGGGAAAAGCTGGTGGCCATCATCGAAGCCAAGGCCATGTACAAGGACATTCCCTCGGTGCTGGACTACCAGTGCAAGGACTACGCCCGCCATATCCGTAAGGAGGACGCAGAGTACCTGCTGGGAACCTGGGGGAAGAATCAGGTGCCCTTTGTCTTTGCCACCAATGGCAGGGAGTACCTGCCCCAGCTGGACACCAAAAGCGGCATCTGGTTCCTCGACCTGCGGCAGGGCGATAGTGTCCCCAAGGCACAGCGGGGCTGGATGAGTCCTGAGGGACTGATGGAGCTTTTCCAAAAGGATACGGCGGCAGGTGACAGAGGGCTGCGGGAGACTCCCTACGATGTGCTGCAGGACCCCAAGGGGCTGAACCTGCGGCCCTATCAGCTGCAGGCCATCAAGGCTGCGGAAGAAGCGGTGCTCTCCGGGCGGCAGAATATCCTGCTGGCTATGGCCACGGGCACAGGCAAGACACGGACGGTGCTGGGGCTTATCTACCGTTTTTTGAAAACAGGGCGCTTCCGCCGCATTCTCTTCCTGGTGGACAGGAGCGACCTGGGGGATCAAGCCCAGGATGTATTCAAAGAAGTGAAGCTGGAAGAACTCATGACCCTGGACGATATCTACAATATCCAGGGCCTTGAGGAGCGTGACTTGCAGCGGGAGACGCGGCTGCAGGTGGCTACGGTGCAGAGCATGGTGAAGCGGGTGCTCTACCACGGAGAGGAGCGCAGGCCCGCCATCACGGATTTTGACCTCATCATCATCGACGAAGCCCATCGGGGCTATATCCTGGACAGGGAAATGGGAGAAGATGAGCTGCTGTACCGGGACCAGCTGGACTACCAGAGCAAGTACAGGAATGTGGTGGAGTACTTTGACGCTGTCCGCATCGCCCTCACCGCCACCCCTGCCCTGCATACCACGGAGATTTTCGGCGAGCCGGTGTACCAGTACAGCTACCGTGAAGCGGTGATGGATGGCTTCCTAGTAGACCACGATGCTCCCCACCTGCTCACCACGAAGCTGGGCAGCGAGGGCATACACTACTCGGCCGGAGACACCATGGCCCTCTATGACCCGGTGACGGGGGAACTCACCAACAGCCCCGTCCTGGCTGACGAGCTGGACTTCGACATCGAGAAGTTCAACCGCCAGGTCATCACGGAGAATTTCAACCGGGCGGTGCTGAAAGAAATCTCCCGCTACATCGACCCGGAGAACCCGGAGCAGGGCAAGACCCTGATTTACGCGGTGAATGACCAGCATGCCGACCTCATCGTGAAGATTTTGAAGGAAATCTACGGTGCCATGGGGGTGGACAATGACGCCATCATGAAAATCACCGGCAGCGTGGGGGGCGGCAATCGGAAGAAAATCCGGGAGGCCATCAAGCATTTCAAAAACGAGCGCTATCCCAGTATCGTAGTGACGGTGGATCTCCTCACCACAGGCATTGATGTGCCGGAAATCACGGCGCTGGTGTTCTTGCGGCGGGTAAAGTCCCGCATTCTTTACGAGCAGATGCTGGGCAGAGCTACCCGCCTGTGCCTGGCCATAGGCAAGACCCATTTTGAAATCTACGATCCGGTGGGGCTGTACGAATCATTGGAGCCTGTGACCTCCATGAAGCCTGTGGTGGTGAATCCGGCGGTGAGCCTGACAGAGCTCTTGCAGGGCCTTGAGCATATAGAGGAAGAAGCGGCCTTGCGGCGGCAGATCGACCAGATAGCCGCCAGAGTCCAGCGGAAAAACAAGCGGCTTTCAGAAGACACCTGCGCGCATTTCCAAAGCCTCGCCGGGGGCAGGACACCCACTGAGGTACTGGCGGAAATCCGCAGGGCCGCACCCCGGGAGGCCAGGGCAAAGCTTCTTTCTTATGGGGAAGCGCTGGGGCTTTTGGACAAGGCCGCCTACGGCACCCGTCAGCCCCTCATTATCTCCGCCCATGAGGACGAGCTGCTGTCCCACACCAGAGGCTACGGCAGCGGCAGCCGCCCGGAGGACTATCTGGAGGCCTTTGCCGCCTTTATCCGGGAGAACATGGACAAGATCGCCGCCCTGACCCTGGTGTGTACCCGCCCCAGGGAGCTCACCCGTGAGAGCCTGAAAAATCTGCGGCTGGCTCTGGATCGGGCAGGCTTCACAGATACGCAGCTGAACACGGCCCTCACGGAAATGACCAGTGAGGACATAGCCGCCGACATCATCACCCTCATACGCCGCTACGCCATAGGCTCTCACCTGCTGTCCCACGAAGAGCGCATCAAGGGGGCGGTGGCCCGCCTGAAAAAAGCCCACAGCTTCTCCGCCCAGGAGCTTTCCTGGCTGAAACGCATGGAAAAATACCTGCTGGAAGAATCAGTGCTCACAGTGCAGGCCTTCGACGAAGACAGCCGCTTCCGCGCCCAGGGCGGCTTTGCCCGCATAGACAAAATCTTCGCCGGGCAGCTGGAAAAAATCATCGCGGAGCTGAACGAATACCTCTACGACGATGGCGGCAGCGCGGCTTGAGTTTAGCGAGCGCAAGCCAAAGGCGCAGCGGGAGCTTAGATTTCATGTAAGGGCGTGTGGACACCGTTAGGTGTCCGGTAAGTTTACTACCAACATGCTCGATTGTTTTTCCGCTTCTTTTTTGGTTTTTTTCAAGACAACAAATTGGTATATCGCTGCTGAGATTATGGCCAATACGCCTATGGACAGCCAGACTATAGCAAGGAAATCGTCTGCTTCAAGTTCTGCTGCCATATTCGCGACCGGATTAAATATCGTGCATGTGTCGAATAAGGTGTGGATTATCATTGGTATTAGGACGGCCTTTAGGTAGGCTGCTTTATGACTGAGGCCATTTGCTATATTGTATTTGCCGATACCGAGGTTCGTGCCCATGATGATTCCTAGCACCATGTGCATGGCGACCGTGATGAATCTTAAAAGTCCGGCGATGCTTCCACCGTACAGCAGCTCCTCGTGAATCGTGAAGCCGATGCCAACGGCGGCTCCTATAAGGGTATATTCGTATATTCTTTTAGGAGAGAAAAGTTTTATAGACAGGATTATCATGAGGAGTTTTGCTATTTCCTCTGTTAATCCTGCCATAGTGAAGGCTTTGACTGCTGCCCTCAGGGACTGATTTTCTATTTCGTCTAAGCGAAATCCCAATACATTTACAGAGAATAATGCTATGCCGGCTACGAAAAGAAACGATATGATGACAGAAAGGATTCCCAGCCCGATTGGAGCATATTTCTGCTTCTTTGAGAGGCCGTCTGCGTTTCCCCATGTAAGCATCTTCTTGTAGATGGCAACAAGGATAATTGTGGCTAATATTAGCTGTATGATTTCCATATTTATTCTCCTATTTACAAATGAATATCCGTTTTACTAAAAAAGGCCCCACTTAGCCTGTGCTATGAACAGGGCAGTGTCAAAAAATTCCCATATTTATAACACCATTGTTCAAATTTTGCCGTAGGCAAAATCTTCCAATTGGTGTTTCAACGAGGCGGGAGATATTAGCTCACCGCCTGTTAGTAGTTTGCCGCCCCCACTTATAGAAGTGGGGGACATCTTCGTCCGAGTTATATTCTTCATTTTCTTGCTATTTCCTGCAGACTTTATTCATGTTCATGTTTGTGATGGGGAGGCGACGAAGATGTGAATGGCATGTATGGCAAAAAAATTCCCCGTCTGCCTTGTTTGCAGGCGGGGCTTGTGCTATATTGGTGGTGTTGTTTTTAGCACCTGAAGAAAGGAAGTTCCCATGGAATACAAGATGATTGCTCTGGATCTGGATGGCACCCTGAACAATGACGAGAAGGTTATCACCCCCCGCACCCGTGAGGCTCTTATGGCGGTGCAGGAGCAGGGGGTGATCGTGGCGCTGGTGTCCGGGCGGCAGGCACCGGGGCTGCAGCGGGAGGCAGATGCCCTGCATCTGGAGGATTATCATGGCCTGCGGATTTCCTACAACGGGGGCCGCATCCAGGATGCCACTACCGGGCAGATTATCTTTGACAGCGCCATCGACAAGCAGACGGCAGTGGCTTTCCTGCGCCATCTGGAGGAGTGGCCGGAGCTCTCTCCCATCGTGGATGATGGCAAGTACATCTACACCACGGATGCCAGCCGCCATAAAGTCATGGACGAGAGCCGCAACAATAATCTGGGGGTAAGGATAGTGGAAAACATCGCTGAGGCTGTGACCTTTGCCCCTGTGAAAATCCTCACGGCGGCTCCCAACGAGATTTTAGTCCCGCACCTTGAGGATATTCGCCGGGGCTTCGAGGACAAGCTCTCCTTCGTGCAGTCTGCCCCCTGGTTCTACGAAGCCACGGTGAAGGGGGTCAGCAAGTCCAGTTCCCTCCATCAGGCCTGCAGCCGTCTGGGCATTGACCCTTCCGAGGTCATGGCCTTCGGCGATGCCCAGAACGACATGAGCATGCTGGACTTCGCCGGCTACGGCGTGGCTATGGGCAACGCCTGCGAGGAGCTCAAGGCTATGGCAGACGAAATCACCGCCACCAACAACGAGGATGGCATCGCCCTGACGCTGTCCAGGCATTTTGACATTTGAGTTTTTCTGCAATGATGGCTTTCGCCCGGTCAGTTTCCTGCTGGAAACGCTGGCTGAGGAAGCAGAGCCGTGATTCAGTTCTGAAGCCTTTCCCGTGAGGGAGGGGCTTTTTTTATGGAAAAAAATCGTAAAAAATTATAAACACTTTTTCCCCCTTGGGGATATAAAGGACAGAAAGAACAAAAGAGAAGCCGCAAGGCAGGAGAAAAGAAAGGAAGATGAAAAATGGAAAAGGCAATTAAGATGGACACGGTTCTGAACGAGGAGCAGCTGGACATAGTGAACGGCGGCGCAGCACCATTCGCCGCAGGGGCAGTCATCGCAGCATTGACGACAGTAGCCAAGAGCTGGGACAATACGGCCAAGGAGCTCAGGAATCTGGTACACTCCTTCGAGTATGAGAAGATGAGCAACTTCAGCAAGGAAAAGGCCATTGGCAAGATCCTGGCCAACAGCGTAGGCTTCTCGGCAGCCTGCACCGGCTCCATCACCCCGGCTGGGATGGCGGCAATGCAGTTGAAGTACCGCACAGTGGGTGTCTGCGCAACCGTCCGGGAATTCGTGGAAAAGAAATTCTAATCAGGCTGAAAAAGGAAAGGGATGAGAGAAATGAAAGAGTTTGATAAAGTCGCCAGCATGGAAGAGCTGGACCAGGTAGCAGGCGGCAACTACAAGGAATATGTCCAGATATCGGATGCTATCGCCAAGCGTATCTCCCAGATAAACAAATCCGCCTACGATAGCAAGACCGAGCGCCTGAGCAAGGAAGAAACTGCCAGTTGGCTGAGCACCAATCTGAAGATCGGCGTAGACTTCGGCATCAATCTTGGCTTCAGGCCCCTTGATGGATTGGCGAACAATCCGGCAAGATATTACAGCCTGGATGGCGTGAAGACCGGCACGAAGTACACTCACGAAGAAGTGTTGAAGATGATTGCAGGCTGGAAGGCTTGAAGATGAATTCTTGAAAAGGAGCGATAAAAATGAAAGACATGGCAATGACTACGGAGGCACTTGATCAGGTGTCCGGCGGCAAATACTCAGACTATGTGAAGGTAACCGATGCGATTCATAAGCGCATGAAGGAAATCGGAGGCGGGCAGAACTGCATGCGGCTGCCGGAAGATGGCGCAGCTGCCTGGCTGAGAGAGAATTTCAACATTACGGCAGAATTCAACACCACTTGGGGCTTTGACTTCATGAACAGCAAGGCAGTCTACAAGGATGCAAGAGCAGACAAAGCCGGTATCCGCTATACCCAGGATGAAGTTTTGAAGATGATTGCCAACTGGAAGCCGAAAAAGTAAGCATTTGAAATAAGTTTTGCAAAGGAGCGATAAAAATGAAAGACGCAATGGCATTGAAGATGAACAGCAAGCTCGATGATGTGCAGTTGGAAAATGTAGTGGGCGGAGTAAGCGCTGAGGCCATCCTGGATGGAGTGAAGAAGGTCATCGCCATGGGAGCATCGGGATTAGAGTCCATCCAGAAGCTGGTAGACTCGCACGAATACCGCAGGATGAGCAACCTGGGTAAGGAAAGGGCCATTGGCAAGCTGCTGGCGGATAATCCGATCTTCTGCACCACCATCCTGGCCCAGACCACGGCCGCCGGACTGGCAGCCATGCAGATCAAATTCCGCACCGTAGGCGTGACCCGGGGCACAAGGGAATTTATTGAACGCGAAGTAGCATGCAAGTGATGGCAGAGCTGACAACCCCCCTTGGAGTTATCTCCAGGGGGGCTTTTTGGTGTGCTGCAGCCTGGCATAATAAATGATCGTAAAAAAAATTATAAACACTTTTTCTCCATTGGGGATATAAAGGACAGAAAGAAACAAAAGAGAAGCCGCAAGGCAAGAGAAAAGAAAGGAAGATGAAAAATGGAAAAGGCAATTAAGATGAACACGGTTCTGAACGAGGAGCAGCTGGACATAGTGAACGGCGGCGCAGTACCATTCGCCGCAGGGGCAGTCATCGCAGCATTGACGACAGTAGCCAAGAGCTGGGACAATACGGCCAAGGAGCTCAGGAATCTGGTACACTCCTTCGAGTATGAGAAGATGAGCAACTTCGGCAAGGAAAAGGCCATTGGCAAGATACTGGCCAACAGCGTAGGCTTCTCGGCAGCCTGCACCGGCTCCATCACTCCGGCAGGGATGGCGGCAATGCAGGTGAAGTACCGCACGGTGGGTGTCTGCGCAACCGTCCGGGAATTCGTGGAAAAGAAATTCTAACAAAGCTGAAAAAGGAAAGGAGAGATAAAAATGAATGAACTCATGATGAATAACAAGCTCGCTGACGCGCAGCTGGAGAATGTGGCAGGCGGAGTAAGCGCTGAGGCTATCCTGGATGGAGTGAAGAAGGTCATCGCCATGGGAGCATCGGGAATGGAGTCCATCCAAAAGCTGGTAGACTCGCACGAATACCGCAGGATGAGCAACCTGGGGAAGGAAAGGGCCATTGGCAAGCTGCTGGCAGATAACCCGATCTTCTGCACCACCATCCTGGCCCAGACCACAATCGCCGGACTGTCAGCCCTGCAGATCAAATTCCGCACCGTAGGCGTGAACCGGGGCACAAGGGAATTTATTGAACGCGAAGTAGCATGCAAGTGATGGCAGAGCTGAAAAACCCCCTTGGAGTTATCTCCAGGGGGGCTTTTTGGTGCGCTGCAGCCTGGCATAAAAAGTCATTGTTCAGGCATGAGGTGGTAGGCAGGGGGCTGGTGGCGTGATAAAATAAAGTATCAGCCTAGGGCGTGTTGATTAATTCACTAAGCCCATCTTCACGTATCTTGACTGTCCCTGCTGCGTTGACAAATCCTCGACATAGCACCGCTATGCCTCCGGTTTGTCGCCTTGCAATGGACAGCCAATCTACGCAAATCTGGGCCAAGTTCATTTAATCAACACGCCCTAAAATCTTCCTGAGAAAGACAGAATAGGGCCTATAGGGACTGGCTGGCGGGAGAAGATTATTGATGGAGGTGCTGCATGATGATGGATTTCAAGCGCAAGGCGTGCCTGTGGGTAGTGGCGGCTTTGCTGGCGGCAGGGGTGCCAGCCGGGGTGCAGGCGGCACAGTTTGCGCCCATGACGGCAGTGGAGCAGGCCGCTGCGGAGCGCGGTGACTACCGCGGCTATTACTGGAGATTGGACGAGGCGGACAAGGATAAGCTGCCCCGCAATTTTCGTCTGGCAGACGGGGAGTTCAAGGAGATGCCTGCCGAAAAGGGCGGCCCTGACCTGTTGTCCTCTCCATCCCGTGAGGGGCTGGACAGACTGCACATCTCCGGCAGCGCAGAGTTCTCCCGGGGGGAATGGAACCGGCTCTGGAAGCTCCTGCGGCAGAAGGCCCAAGGTCCCGTCTATGTGGTGGACCTGAGGCAGGAGTCCCACGGCTATTTCAATGGGGCTGCCGTCAGCTGGCGCGGCAAGCGCAACTGGGGCAATTTGGGCAAATCCCGGCGTGAGGTGCTGCGGGACGAGCAGAAACGGCTGACAGAGGCCCGGGGACAGAAGCTGCAGGTGGCGAAGAAGAAGGAAAGCGAAACCATGCTCATGGAAGTCAGGGAGGTCCAGAGTGAAAAGGAACTGGTGGAGCAGAGTGGCGCCCGCTACTTCCGCCTGACGGATACTGACCATGTGTGGCCTGCAGCGGAAAATATCGACAGGTTCATAGATTTTGTCAGGAAAATGCCCGCGGATGCCTGGCTCCATTTCCACTGCCGGGCAGGCAAAGGCAGGACCACCAGCTATATGGCCATGTATGACATGATGAAAAACCCCCAGGTGCCCTGCGAGGACATCATCTCCCGCCAGTACCTGCTGGGGGGAGCCTATCTGGCCTTCGAGCTGCAGAACCCCAAGCCCAGCCAGTGGCGGGCCGGCTATTATCATGAGAAGACCTTGATGATCAGGAAATTCTATCAGTATGTGCAGGAGAATCACCAGAGCAATTTCAAGGTGAAATGGTCAAAGTGGCTGAAAGCCAACGGGAATAATTGAATGGCGTTGAAAGGACAGGAGAGCCCAGGCCCTCCTGTTTTTGCTGTGAAGCCTCCTTTTCGGCAGCTGACTTGCTCCCCTCTATGAGGGGATTTTTTTATTAGGAAATTTTCACAAATCTAATATAAATTTAACAAACTTATAGTACCATGAGTGAGAGCGATTATTGAGAAAGGGGAGATGCAATATGATGAAAAAGATTTTCTTGTGGCTGGGGACGGCGCTGGTGAAGACAATCTCTATCTGCAGCAATCGTCGTGTCATCTGCCGGCAGGAGGAACTGCCTGCAGATGATATGAAGTGGGAGGACGCACCCCAGGAGCTCAGGCAGTGGATATTGGCAGCCTGTGCCATCAACAGGAAGGCGCTGGGGCTGGACCCCCATAAGCTGGGGGGCTTTGCGGGGAGAACCTTTTGGGGGCGGTGCTGGACACGGTCCGGGCTGGCTGATATGTGGGATATATACAGCCGTCGGGACCTCATCGAGACGATTCAGGATATGATTGAGGACAAGCTGGTGTGGCAGGCCCTGCGGGTGCTGCAGCTGGCAGGCACTGGCTATGTGGCGGGGTATCTCACCATGAGGGAGGCCCTGAATGTCTCCGTGGCTGCAGGACTGCGCCTGCAGAAGCTGACCCGCAGCTGGGAGGGGCTGGCCAAGGCTTACCTGCGTTCCTATGACCAGCAGATGGATAATGACTGGGGGCTGGAGGAAAGGCAGGAAGCCTATGTCAGGCTCAAGGCCGCCAATGATATCTATACCGTGCCCTTTGATATGAAGCTGGAGAAGAGCTGGTAATTTCCTTAGCAGATGTAGTTTAGATGCAGAAAAGGGGTAAGACAATGGCAAAGAGATTTCAGCCGCAGGTGCATGAGGCAGTGGAGCTTATCTGGAACCAGTACGACAAGGAGTGCGGACTGAAGGGGCAGGCCATGCTCCGGGAGGCCGCCGAAGGCGGGGATATGGACGCCTGGGCTATCCTGGCCCGCACCTATATGGGAGTCACCGCCGTGGGGGAAATGAACGGGCTGGGCTTCGTGGCAGATGACGAGAAGGTGCATGAGTGCCTGCTGAAAAGCATCAAGGGCGGCAGCGCCATAGGCGTGCTCTGCGCCATAGCCGACAAGGGCTTGCACCCTACGGAGCATGAGGCCATGCTGGAGAAATGGGAAAGCCCCGAAAAGGTCATCGAGGCGATGCAGGAATACACCGGCAAGGGAGGGGAGCCTTTGGCTTCCTATCTGCTGGGCATAGCTTACGACTACGGCAGCGTGTCCTTCCTGAGGGGCAGCCAGGAGGGGGAGCTGGAGCTCCTGCAGACGGCCCTGCCCTATCTGGAAGAGGCTGTGCAGGGGGGCTTTGCCTTTGGCATGGACACTTACAAGAAATGCGTGCGCAGCAGCTGCCGCAACGGTGGAGATATGTCCCAGGTGGAGAAGTACCGCCGCTATGAGGACGGCTTCTGCCGGTCAGGCTATCCCCATGCCCTCTGGAGCAGGGCCGAGGACCTTTATGAGGAGGAAAGGTACAGGGATGCTTTCGCCCTTTACGAAAAGGCAGCCAAGGCAGGCCATGAGAATTCCCTTTACAATCTGGGCTATATGTACCGCCATGGCCAGGGAGTGAAGGAAGACCCCAGGAAAGCCTTTGAGGAGTATTTCCTGCCCCTGGCCCTGCAGGGCCATGTGACCTCCATGTATCAGGTGGCGGACCTGTATTTCTGGGGTGATTACTTCGAGCGGGATTTTGACAAGGCTTTTGAGTGGTGCGGGAAGTCTCTGGACAAAATCGCCCAGTGCCACGATTTCTACAACTACGATGTGCTCATGCCTCTCATCTGCTACTGCAAGCTCTACGGCCGCGGTACCAGTATGGCGCAGGAGGCGGCGGCCCGCAGCATTCGGGAGGAAATGACCCGGGAGGAGCAGCAGGAAATGCTGCCGCCCTACAAGCGGGCCTTGCTGCAGTATCTCATGGCAGAGGTCTATGAGCATGGCTATGGCGGGCTGCCCCAGAATGAGAAGCTGGCTGAGCAGTACCGCAGTGCAGCTACGGAGTACAAGGGCTTCCAGATCATGCTGTCCAAGCTGTCCTGGGAGAAAGCCGAGGGGGCGTGGAAAAGCCTGGCCGCAGGCGGCAGTAACAGTATGGACAAGGCCGACACCTTCCGCAGCTGGCAGGACGAGCGCACTGAGAGGGCGGAGGGCAGGCGCCCCTGGAAGCTGTCGCTTGAATGGGAGGATAGCTATGGCGTAAGCTTCTGGCATTATGACAGGGATGAACTGAGGGCGGCGCTGGAGCTTAATAAGCGTGATGTCTATATCAGCGTATTGCTGAACAAAAATTACAAGGGCTGTGACTATCTGGGAGCCAGCTTCGATGGAGAGAAATACTATCTGCAGGCCAAGATCAGCGCTGGCTATACGTACAAGGAAGAAAAGGACCCTGAGGCGGCAGCAGAAGTGCTGGCTGCCTGGGCTGAAGGGAAGGGCCTGGTGGGGGAAGGCTGGCAGAATGACGAGGATGCCCAGCAGAGAAGGCAGTGGAATGACTATCTCCATGAGGCTGATGAGTGCCAGGCAAATGATGATGAAGAAGGGCGCATTGCGGCCCTCAAGGCAGCGGCAGACATTGGCTGCGGCCATGCCATGAACCTTTTGGGCATTATCTGCGGCGATGATTTCAAGACGGCTTCCCAGTGGTTCCTCAATGCCACCACCACCAAAGTCCGGGAGGATGTGGTTTCCGCCTGGTACAGCCTGGGCCGCCTGCACCTGCAGCACCCGGAGGGCAGCGGCTCCCAGGCCATGTACTACCTGCAGAAGGCCGCTGACATGGGAGAGACTGGGGCCTGGGTGCAGCTGGGCATCTGCCACTTGAAGGGCATTGGCACTGTGCAGGATTATGAAAGGGGAGTGGCCTGCTACGAGAAGGGCATTGAGCTGGGGGATTACGAAGCCATGTATGCCCGGGCCATGCTCTGCCAGGACGAGGAAGGGGAGTGGCACGACCCTGACACTGCTATCCGGGTGCTGCAAAGGGCAGCTGCCGAAACCTGCGAGGAAAACCACTATCAGAATGAGGCCCGCCTGCTGCTGGCCAAGGCTCTCATGGCCAAGGATGAGGAGGCCAACTACGACCAAGCCCGGGCACTGGTGCGGCAGGCCGCCGGGGAAGGATGCCTGGAAGCCGTCTGGACCATGTCCCATTTCTACAAGCTGGAGGATAATTTCCGCGCCTACCGCAAGGTCCTGCGGGATCTGGCGGACGATGGCTATGAGCCCGCCCGGGAGGAGCTGGACGAGATGTATGCAACCAGCGAGTGGAGCGAGTGCCTGTAAGCAGGAAGGGAAAGAGTATGGAAACTATCACCATGAAGGCCCAGTTCCTTGGGAAGAAGGGCTTCTTCAGCCGCTTCTTCAGCAAGAACTATTGGGGGCAGGTGGAGCTGCGGCCAGATGGCACCATAAAGATGACGGGATATGACAAGGTCTACAGGGCAAAAGAGTGCGACCAGTTCAGGAATACTTATGATGAAGATGATAAGGTGGCCTATATGGAGGTCAATATGTATGAGGACGAGGAAGACTGCTACCGCTTTGTTCTCTACAGGGAAGATGCCATCGCCTTCTTTGCCTGGCTGATACGGCAGGAGCCGGGCATGTTTGGAGAGCGCACCCTGAGGTCGGAGTATGACAGCTTCCGGGCTCATCTGGAAGGGCCGGTGCTGAATAAGCTGCGGCAGTGGCAGGCAGAAGATGACAAGGTCATCGGCCTTCCCAAAGATGACCTGGTCTGGGAAGAGGTGGATGAGGACTTTCGCAAGTGGATCATCGCCGACTGCGCCCTCATTCACAAGGCCAACCATGACGATATCCACGAACTGGGGGGCGCCTCCCATCTGGATCCCATAGGCCGGGAGTATGGCCGGTGGATTCTGCGGGATTCATGGGAGATAAACAGCCGCCCTGAGCTTATCGAGACCATCCAGGATATGATAGAGGACAAGCTCCTATGGCAGCTCCAGCGCACAATACAGAATGCCAGCTGGGGGTATCTGGCAGGTTTTTTGACTCTGCGGGAGACCCTGAACGTGATCCTCACCGCCGGCCAGCGCCTGCAGAAGGTGACCCGCAGCTGGGAGGGCTTGGGCAAGGGCTATATGCGCTCATACGAGTCCTATCTTGGCTATGACGCCCTCTACGACAGCAGGGCAGCCGCCCTGGAAGAGCTGCTGGAGTCTGAGGACAGCCCCTACAGGCAGGTGCCCTTCGATATGGAGCTTTGCAGGAGCTGGTGAGGAAGCCTCCACGGCACCTTCAAGAAGCATGGATACGGAGTTTTTCCTGTCCTTTTTCTTTGCTTCTATGCTGTTGATTTGTACTGCCCCTGCAGTGGCTGGCGGCGGCGCAATGCTGATGGCGTCTATGTTTGGCATGTTCGGGGTGCCGGTGGCTGCAGTCATGCTCTTTATCGGCATTGAATCCATCATGGATCCAATTTGCACCGCAGGCAACGTGGCAGGAAATGTTTCGTCTTCATTCATTTTGGCACGAATGGAGGGCAAGGTTGACGAGAGCGTTTATAAAGAAAGCTGAACTAGCAAGGGGCTGTTGCACGTAATCAAAACGTGCAGCAGCCCCTTTTTGGCGTGCAGTCCAATTTATGAAACGCCCCTGTATTTACGGGCAATGCGATTGACACCTATAACGTTACAGGTTATAATCAAAACATGATAAAAATATTCAGACATAACGGCCTTACATATATGAAGAAAGGGGGTATTAGCATGAACAGCTATATTGATTCACAAGTCAAGCCGTCCCACCCCGGAGAGGTCTTCAAAGAAGATGTATTGATTCCTTTGGGGATAAGCGTTACCAAGGCAGCAGAACTTCTGGGGGTATCGAGAAAAACCTTATCTGCGTTCATAAACCAGAGGTGCTCTCTAAGCCCGGAACTGGCAATCCGTATTGCTGCTGCAACGAATACTTCGGTGGAAAGCTGGTTGGGAATGCAGTATGCCTTAACGCTATGGGAAACCAAAAAGAATAAGGAAAATATAATTGCGTCTGTTCAAGAGCATTCGCTGGCAGGATGAGTGAGCCAACCTTTTGACCTTGACTGGCCAGTGTTAGTCACTGTGAAGGCTGAAAAATAAGACAGACATTTGAATTGGAACAGGAAAAGAGCATTTTCCTTGCATAAGAATAGGTGGCAGGATATATGAAAATAGGAATCATCGGCGCTATGAAATCGGAAGTGGAGGCTCTCAAGGCCGCCCTGGACACTACTCGCAGGAAGAGCAAGGCTTCAATGGAGTTCTGCGAGGGCAGGCTGGGGGCTGTGGAGGCAGTTGTGGTGCAGTGTGGCATTGGCAAGGTCAATGCGGGCATCTGTGCCCAGATTCTGGTGGATGATTTCCAGGTCACCCATATCATCAACACCGGCGTAGCCGGGGCGCTCAGTGACAAGCTGGAGGTGGGGGATCTGGTGATTTCCCAAGATGCCGTCCAGCACGACTTCACCGTGGAGTCCATCGGTTTCAAGAAGGGGGAGATTCCCTTCACGGGCAAGGTGGCCTTTGAAGCAGATGAGGCCTTGCGGGCTAAGGCTCTCGCCGCCGTCAAGGAAGCCCTGCCGGGCATCAGGGCCATGGAGGGACGGGTCTGCTCCGGCGACCAGTTCATCTCCTCCAAGGAAGCCAAAGACCGCATCATCACCGAGTTTGACGGCACCTGCGCCGAAATGGAAGGCGCCGCCATCGCCCAGGTCTGCCATGCCAACCACCTGCCCTTTGTAATCCTGCGGGCCATCTCCGACAAGGCAGACGGCAGCGCCCATGTGAGTTTCGAGGAATTCCAGAAGGAAGCCGCCAAGAACTCTGCGCGGCTGGTGCAGCATATGCTGGAGAACTGGTAAAGAGCGAAAGGGGCAGATGATATGGCAGGTGAGATTGTGCAGAAAGAAACGAAACTGGCTAATGGCTGGCTGGCCTGGCGTGTTGAGGGACGGATAGATATTTCCAATGCCAAGTCTATTTATGCAAGTGGAGAAAAAATCGTTGAGCGTGAGGATAAGACGGTTCTGGATATGGAGGCTGTGTCATATATTTCCAGCGCGGGACTCCGTGTGCTTTTGGGCCTGTCTAATAAAGCCAAGAGAGAGGGAAAGGAATTTGCGATAGCAAGGGCTGCTGATACGGTGAAGAAGATTCTGATCTATAGTAGGATGAACTTGTTTTTAAATATGCGTCCATCGCTGGATGATCTGTGAGCTTGGCAGATCAGAGACGAGGGGATGAATTATAGAAAACAAGCAACACATAGGCTGTTTTGCGAATGGTTTGCATGGATAAGGGGGTGGAGGGGTGTTAGTTAGCAAACGGCTGAGCTTTAGCGATGATGATTTGGAAACAACAATTGAGGATGTTTGTGAGGTTTTTGAAAAATCTCTGGTATCGGAAGAGGATTGTATAAAGATATGTCTTTTGTTGGAGGAGGCCCTGCTTCGTTGCCAACAACATTTTGGTCAGGATTATCAATACAACCTCCAGATTCAAAAGTGGTTTGGGGTACCTAAAGTCATAATTCGCATAAAAGGTGAGGCATATAACCCCCTTAGTGATGATGACTTTGATGATGATGATATATTGCCGGCACCAATATTAAAAGAACTCATGAATTATGAGCAAGCCAAAACAGTTTATATTTATCGGAATGGCTATAATGAGATCAGTACCTATGCCAGAAAAGCGTGGAAGCCCATAAAAATACCGGGGGGTTCGATTACTATATCGGCGCTGCTGGCTGTAGCCTGTGCTGGCGCCAATAGCATACTGCCCGCAGAATTGCAGGGTGCGGTCATACACGATGCAGCTGAGCCGCTTTTAAAGACGTTGATGGGGCTGATAGTTGCGGTTACTGGGCCCTTCGTCTTTATCTCTATAGTCAATGGGATTTGTCTTATGGAGGATGTAGCTACTTTTAGCAATGTGGGGCTTAGAGTTATACGCCGCTTTTTTATCATTATGTTGTGCATGGCATTGTTTTCGGCTGGAATATGTCAGCTCTTTTTCCCTGTTGTTGCGATAAATGGGGAAAGTAAATTGGCAATATCGGAGTTGTTCCAATTATTTTTAGGGATTTTTCCCCACAATTTTTTTGTTCCCTTTGTCGAGGGAAATATTCTGCAGATAGTATTCATGGCGATACTGACAGGTATCAGTATTTTAACCTTGACTAATGTGGTTCCTAACTTGAAAGTCATTGTCGGTGAGTTGAATAAGCTGATTCTCAAGATGATGGACATTGTTTCCAAAGTTATATATGCGGCTATCTTCCTGAATGTTTTCAAGTCGATTGCTGATAACAGCATGGAAACAATTTTGTTCGTATGGCGGATTGTGGCCGCCAATTATGCATTTTCCATCGGTTTTGGCATGCTTATGCTCATGCATATTGTTTATAAGTATCGTATAAATGTGGCTGATTTTCTGCGTCAGGGAGCGAATGTGTTTCTGGTATCTTTTTCAACTGCCAGCAATACGGCGGCTATGTCGATGAATATAGCCTTTGCCAAAGAGCGCCTGAAAATAGAAGGCAAATTTTGTGATTTTTGGCTGCCATTATCCCATGCCATGTTTTCACCGTCTGCAGCCGCGGCGCTGGTGGCTGGTGTCTTTTATACGGCTTATGATGCACAGCTGCCCTTATCGTTATTTTCGCTGTTTATAACCATTATTCTGGCCTTGCAGCTCAGTATTGCGACACCTCCGGTCCCGGGTGGCATCATGGCTATTTATGCCATTATTTTCAAGAATCTGGGGTTGCCCTTCGATTCTATCGGCATGCTGATGGTTTCCGCTGTCTTTGTGGTGAATGTATCCTCGTTTATGTCCATGTTGGTCAGGGACTGCGAGCTCATTGACATTGCTGGCGAGATAGGGAAACGAGGGGCGTCGTTAAAGGAGTAGAATTTTGCGCTACTGGTTGTGATGAAGGTTTTGGCCTGTACGGCAGGAAATATACTGTTGACAGCGAAGTGAACAGCAAAGATGGCCTTTTGAAGGATATGACGTAAAGCCTGACGGGCTCTAGGAGACTAAGTAATGGGGATTGTTCGATAGAAAGGGAATAAGCTATGGAAAAAATGCTTGTTGACGAATCCACTTCTATTTCGTTGCGCGATATTGACGATGCCTATGTTGAGGCAAAGGCTTAAGGGGGAAGGGGCTTCCGGCTCCTGGCCTGGGGCTGAATCCCCGGCGCGTCTTTATATTGAAGCCAGGATCCGGGATGGAAAAGCTGTGTTTGGCTGTGAATATCGCAGTGACTGCTACAGCGAGGAATTGGCAAGGAGCATGCTGGGCAGCCTGGCTGAAGCCGCCAAGGAGTTCCTGGTCAAAGAGCGCCTGGCGGAGGTTTCCCTTTTGAGCAAGGAAGCTGAGGCGCAGCTTGACCGCTTCAATGAAACAGAAGTTCCTTATAAGGGGCTGTTGCACGTACAATCAAAACGTGCAGCAGTCTCATTTTTATGCAAAAAGATAATCCCGGGACATTCAAGCCCCGGGATTAGGTGTAGAATTTAGGTATGCTAAAACCGAATTCACAGAAAGAGTATACGTCTTTAGGAGAGAATTATCAACTGTTTCTCCCCTTAAATCTTGAATTTCAGGTTAGCAAGGATGACCCCGTCCGCCTGCTTCGCCACAAGCTCAAGGCATGCCAGAAGGTGCAGGACATCATATTCGTCAAGGGAATGGGCAAGCGCAAGACTGCCCTGCAGAAAACAATGGAGCAGCTGGACGAGTTCATTGCCCGGCTCAAAAAATACAATACATACCTGCACATTCTAGGCGACCGCAACAGCTTTGCCAAGACAGACACGGATGCAACCTTCATGCGCATGAAGGAAGATGCCATGAAGAACGGCCAGCTCAAGCCGGCCTACAACATTCAGTGCGGCACGGACTCTGAATTCATCACATGGGCATCGGTCGGTCCCCAGCCTACAGATACAACCACACTCATTCCTTTCCTTCAGGATATGGAGAAACATCTGCAGCGCCGCTATCCCAATGTGGTTGCGGATGCAGGATACGAAAGCGAAGAGAACTACCTCTATCTTGAGACCAACGGGCAGCGCGCCTTCATAAAGCCCAGCAATTATGAGAAGAGCAAGACAAGAAAATGGAAAAAGGATATCGGGCGCAGGGAGAATATGACCTATCTGCCAGAAGAAGATGCCTATTTATGCGCCCAGGGCAGGAAGCTTGCAGCTGCAAAGGAATTCGTACGCAGCAGCCGGACAGGATTCAAAAGAAATATAACCCTTTACAGTTCCGCGGATTGCGGCAACTGCCCGCTGAAGAGCCAGTGCATACACGGAAACCATTGCAAGACACCGCTGGAGGAGAGAACCAAGCACTTTGAAGTATCCAAACAGTTTCTGCGCCAACGTCAGGAAGATTTGGAACGTATAACCTCAAAAGAAGGAGTACAGCTGCGCATAAACCGGAGCATACAGGCAGAGGGTGCATTTGCAATGATGAAGGCGGACATGAATTTCCGAAGGTTCCTGAGCCGCGGCACAGCAAATGTCCTTGTTGAGATCATGCTGGTGGCTATGGCTTACAATATTCAAAAGCTGCACTGCAAAATCCAGTCAGACAGAGCAGGCCAGCACCTGTTCCCTGTGAATAACGCAGCCTGAATACAAAATAAGAGCACAAGAAAAAAGGCGATTTTTAGACCGCTTGGTATCTTGTGCTCATTTTTAGTGGATTTTACAACGAATAGGAACTTTTTATACATCAACAAGGAAAAGGGGCTGTGCATAAGTGGAATTACACTCATGCACAGCCCCTTTGAGGTAGGTGTATGATTTAGAATTTGAACTGGCGCAGGGCCTGCTGCTGCTCTCTGGCCATATTGGACAGGGTCTCGCTGGCGGAGGCGATTTCCTCCGAGGAGGCGGACTGCTGTTCCGTGGCGGCGGAGACGGATTCCATGTGCTGGGAAATGACCTGTCCCTTGGCGTTGATGTCAGCCACAGAGGCGGAGATATTATGGGCGTCGCTGCTGACCAGCTTGATGGCCTTGTCCATGAGGACAGTTTTCTGGGCGCCGTTTTCTACCAGGGCCTGTATCTGCTCAAAGACTTTCTGCAGGTTCTCTACGGACTGGGCGCCTGCCACCACGGCTTCGCAGCCTTCGTTCATGGAGCTGACGGCGCTTTCCGTATCCTGCTGCATGGTGGCGATGAGCTGGGCAATCTTCTCGGCGGCCTGCTCGGACTGCTCGGCCAGTTTCCTGACTTCCTCTGCCACCACCGCAAAGCCGCGGCCCTGGTCGCCTGCCCGGGCGGCTTCGATGGCGGCGTTGAGAGCCAGCAGGTTGGTCTGGTTGGCAATCTCAGAGATGGTGTCCACGATGGCGCCGATTTCACCGGAGCGGGCACCCAGCTTGCCTACGATTTCCGAGGTGGAGCTGACGGTCTTTTCCACCCCGCGGATTTCCTGCACGGACTTTTTCAGCACCTCATAGCCGTGCTCTGCTTCCTCTGCGGCCTGGCGGGAGTTGGCGGAGACTTCTTCGGCATGGGAGCGCATTTCCTGGATGGATTCGTTGACCTTGTCCAGGAGGCTGCTGCTGTCGTTCAGGGAGCTTTCCTGGTCGGTGACCAGATGGGCAGACTCACCTACGGCCTCGGCTGACTGGACGGCGGCCTGGGCGGACTGCATGGAGGCTTCCTTCAGATTGGCGGCAGCAGAGTTGATGTTCTGCACAGTGCCGTAGATGCCCTTCATGTAGGAGGCCATTTTCTCTTCCATCTGCATGAGGGTGCTAGAGAGATGGCCGAACTCGTCCTCTCTCTCCAGAGCGTGGTCACCGGCGCGGAAGTCGCCGTCCCGGAGCTTCTCGCAGACATGGCGCATGGACTCAAGGGCAGAGGTGATGCTGCCGGCGATGACCTGGCTGATGGCCAGCTGCACGGCCAGGGCGATGACGGTGACTGCCAGGATGATTTTGGCGGCCAGGCTGTTGGCATCGGTGCTGGCCTGGTTTTTCACGCTGGCTTCTTCATTGACCTTGTCCTGCTGGCCGTGGATGGCGTCCCTGAGGCCGCGGGTGGCAGGGGAGCCGTCCCTTTCGTAAATGTCCATGGCTTCAGCTGACTGGCCTGCTTCTGCCAGGCTGATGACCTTGTTCATGACGTTCTTGTAGTTGGCCCACTGCTGGTCAATCTCGCTGGTGTTCTCATAGGGGGTGCCCTGCATGGCCTTCTTGTAGGCGGCCAGCTGTTCCTCAAAGCCGTCTTCAGCTTCCTTTTTCTGGCTGATGACCTTCTGCAGTCGGTCGGAGTGGCCCTGGAGCATGACCCCCTGCAGGGTCTTCACCATCATGATGCGGCTCCACTCCACGGCTTTGCCCAGATGCTGCACGCCCTGCATTTCCTGCGTGTACATGCTCTCCATGGCTTCGTCAGCACTGTCCAGGGAGCGGTAGCCCACCAGGCTGATGGCCAGCATGGCCACAGCGGCTATGGCCACGATGAGTATGAGCTTCAGGTTTACCTTCATGTTGTGAATAAGTCCCATCTTAAACTCACTCCTCCTCTTTTCCGGGGGTAGCCTTTGCACACATTTCGATGATGTTCTTATTCGTCCAGACGGGGAAACTTTCCTCTCTGATGGGTAGAGAAAATTTTTTGGGGGGTATAGTTTTTCCCTAGGGGCAGAACTGTCTTTCTGTGCCAGGGCAGAGATTCACAGCTGGCGAGACACTTCGCGGCAGGGGGAAGTTTTGGCAGGGCGGGGGAGGAAAAAACTGTGGGAAAAGTGAATAGAACTATAGTTACAGGAATTAAGGCAGAAAGGGGGCTGTTGCACGTAATCCAAACGTGCAGCAGCCTCATTTTTTATGCAAAAAGATAATCCCGGGACATTCAAGCCCCGGGATTAGGTGTAGAATTTAGGTATGCAAAAACCAAATTCACAGAAAGAGTATACGTCTTTAGGAGAGAATTATCAACTGTTTCTCCCCTTAAATCTTGAATTTCAGGTTAGCAAAGATGACCCCGTCCGCCTGCTTCGCCACTGCATTGGAGGTATGGATATAAAGTCACTGGAGGAGACCTATCAAAGGATAGATCGAAATCTGGCGTCGCCCAGGCAGATGCTGGCCATCCTTGTTTATGCCGGAATGAACCATATTTTCAGCTCACGCAGGATCGAGACTGCCTGCCGAAGGGACATCAACTTCATGTACCTGCTGGAAGGCAAGCCGGCCCCTGACCATGTTACCATCTCAAGATTCCGTTCCAAACATCTGGCCCCCTGCATCAAGGAACTGTTTGCCCAGATGGACTTCCTGCTTGAACAGTTCGGTGTCATTTCCCTTAAAGACATCTTCATTGACGGAACAAAGATTGAGTCTTTCTCCAACAAGTATAAATTTGTCTGGAAGAAGGCTGTCCTTAAAAACAAAGCCAAGCTCATGGCAAAGCTTCCTGCCTTTGTCAGCAAAGCCAGGGAAGCGTTCACGCTTTCTCTGCATTACGGCGATGAAATCCATGTCAGGCACCTCAAAAAGCTCCGCCGCAAGCTCAAGGCATGCCAGAAGGCGCAGGACATCATCTTCGTCAAGGGAACGGGCAAGCGCAAGACTGCCCTGCAGAAAACAATGGAGCAGCTGGACGAGTTCATTGCCCGGCTCAAAAAATACAATACATATCTGCACATTCTAGGCAACCGCAATAGCTTTGCCAAGACAGACACGGATGCCACCTTCATGCGCATGAAGGAAGATGCCATGAAGAACGGCCAGCTTAAGCCCGCCTACAACATCCAGTGCGGTACGGACTCTGAATTCATCACATGGGCATCGGTCGGTCCCCAGCCTACAGATACAACCACACTCATTCCTTTCCTTCAGGATATGGAGAAACATCTGCAGCGCCGCTATCCCAATGTGGTTGCGGATGCAGGATACGAAAGCGAAGAGAACTACCTCTATCTTGAGACCAACGGGCAGCGCGCCTTCATAAAGCCCAGCAATTATGAGAAGAGCAAGACAAGAAAATGGAAAAAGGATATCGGGCGCAGGGAGAATATGACCTATCTGCCAGAAGAAGATGCCTATTTATGCGCCCAGGGCAGGAAGCTTGCAGCTGCAAAGGAATTCGTACGCAGCAGCCGGACAGGATTCAAAAGAAATATAACCCTTTACAGTTCTGCGGATTGCGGCAATTGCCCGCTGAAGAGCCAGTGCATACACGGAAACCATTGCAAGACCCCGCTGGAGGAGAGAACCAAGCACTTTGAAGTATCCAAACAGTTTCTGCGCCAACGTCAGGAAGATTTGGAACGTATAACCTCAAAAGAAGGAGTACAACTGCGCATAAACCGAAGCATACAGGCAGAAGGTGCATTTGCAATGATGAAGGCGGACATGAATTTCCGAAGGTTCCTGAGCCGCGGCACAGCAAATGTCCTTGTTGAGATCATGCTGGTGGCTATGGCTTACAATATTCAAAAGCTGCACTGCAAAATCCAGTCAGACAGAGCAGGCCAGCACCTGTTCCCTGTGAATAACGCAGCCTGAATACAAAATAAGAGCACAAGAAAAAAGGCGATTTTTAGACCGCCTGGTATCTTGTGCTCATTTTTAGTGGATTTTACAACGAATAGGAACTTCTTATACATCAACAAGGAAAAGGGGCTGTGCATAAGTGGAATTACACTCATGCAACAGCCCCATGAATGCCGCCTGTAGACAAAATATTGCAAATTGTCTACAGGTATGATAGAATATAAATATGGAAACAATATATTTTAGGACAAAGACAACAGTGTCCTTCATAAACTATCATTTTGTGTTCTGTCCAAAGTACAGACGTAAGATTTTTCTTATCCCGAATGTTGAAGACCGTTTCAAAGAGTTGACACGAGAGATTTGCGGAGAACTCAAGATTGAGATACTTGCTATGGAATGTCATGTAGACCATGTGCATTTGTTTCTCAAATGTTGGCCTTCGCAATCTCCTGCGGACATCATGAAAAAGATTAAAGGAGCTTCTTCTCATGCTCTGAGGGACGAATTTCCGCAATTATCGGGGATGACTGCTCTTTGGACAAGGAGTTATTTCGTCTCTACGGCTGGCAATGTCAGCAGCGAGACAATTAAATGGTATGTCGATACTCAAAAGACAAGGGGGTGAACACAATGAAAACGTTCAAGTTCAAGCTGTATCGGTCTCATCGCAACAGAAAACTGCATAGGCAGATTAACGCATCTGGCTTGGCATACAATCATTGTGTCAAACTCCACAAGCGGTACTATCGTCTGTATCACAAACATTTGAAAAAGATGACACTCCAGAAGCACATAACCAAGCTGAAGAGGATTCCCAAGTTCAGCTACTTTCTGGAATTCGGCTCTCAAGCTGTCCAGAATGTCGCAGAGCGTATCGAATTTGGCTACGAGAAATTCTTCCGCAAGGAGAACAAGCGTCCTCCCAATTGCAGAAAGGTTCGCAAGACCAAATCCTTCACGCTCAAACAGGCTGGTTGGAAGTTAGACGAAGAGAATCACGCCATCGTCATCAACGGACAAAAATATCGCTACCACAAGTCCAGAGAAGTCGAGGGAACCGTCAAGACCGTAACGATTAAGCGGGATGCCGTGGGTGACATCTACGTTTGCTTTGTCTGTCAGGTGGAACAGAATACCGTCATTCCCAGATTAGGTAAAAGTATCGGGTTTGACTTTGGTCTCAAAGACCATATTCTTGTTGCTCCGACAGAGGAAGACGATGTGGATATGCCACGGTTCTTCCGGCAGAATAGCAACAAGCTCAAGAAGATGCAGAAAAAAGTATCCCACAAACTTCTTGCCAACACTGACCATTTTGTCAAAAAGGGCAAAGGACAAGCCCCTGTCTACAAAAGACCGCTCTGGGAATGCAAGAATATCCAGAAGTGTTTCAAGGAGCAAGCCCGCCTGCACCGCAAGATTGCGAACCAGCGAGAAGCCTATCATTGGCATCTTGCCTACGAGCTGTGCAGCAAATACGCCCTTATCTGCTTAGAATCGCTGAATATGCGATGGATGCAGAAAGGGCATGGCAAAAAAGTCGGAGATTATGGTTTCTCTGCGTTCTTAACAATCCTGAAATACGTTGCTTCTCGGTGCGGAACTACCATTGTCCAGATAGACAAGTGGTTTCCCTCCAGTCAGATTTGTCACGATTGCGGATACCAGAACAAAGAAATTAAGGATGTTCGTATCCGTGAGTGGGATTGCCCAAATTGCGGCAACCAGCACATAGACCGAGACCGTAATGCAGCAAAGAATATCCTTCGAGAGGGACTTCGTCAGTTCGAAGCTGCTTGAATTCATAAAACGGGCGGGGCATCGTCCGTTAGGAGAGAAGATAGAAGACCTGTTTGGCTAAGGCCAGAAAGGCATTCTTCAGTGACCCTAGAATCCCCCGAATTCATTCGGGGGAGTATGTCAATTAAGCCAAGGCGGGGGAGGAGGAGAAGGAAATGGATGATATAGCCAGACTGGCTGAGGTGTTGGAGCAGAGCAGGAGTATGGTATTTTTCGGCGGCGCTGGCATGTCCACGGAGTCGGGGATACCAGATTTTCGCAGTGCGGAGGGGATTTATCACCAGAAGCTGCACAGGCATTTCTCGCCGGAGGAGATGGTGTCCCATAGCTTCTTTGTGGAGCATACGGAAGATTTCTATGATTTTTACCGTGAACATCTGCTGTATCCGAAGGCACAGCCCAATGACGGACACAGGACCCTGGCAGAGCTGGAGAGAATGGGGAAGCTCACGGCGGTCATCACCCAGAATGTTGACGGCCTCCATCAGCTGGCAGGCTCGAAGAATGTGCTGGAACTGCATGGCTCTGTCAAGAGGAATTTCTGCATGGATTGCCAGGCAGCCTATGAAATGGAGCATGTGGCGGCAGGCAAAGGCGTACCACGCTGCACCCGCTGCGGCGGCATTGTGAAGCCTGATGTGGTGCTCTATGAGGAGCCGCTGGACAGCCAGGTGATGGAAAAAGCCGTCCAGGCCATCAGGTCAGCAGATACCCTGCTGATTGGCGGCACCTCCCTGGTGGTATATCCTGCGGCAGGCCTCATAAAGTATTTCCAGGGTCAGAACCTGGTGCTTATCAACAAGAGCGAGACCAAGGCTGATGAATGGGCTGACCTGGTAATCCACGATGCCATTGGCAAAGTCCTGAAGGCGGCCATGGATATGCTGGCAGCCCGGAGCTGATTGTCAGGTGCTATTATCTGGATTGCACGCGGCATGGGTAAATAGGGAGGTGCAGCTGTGAAGAAAGTGCGGATAACTGTCATGCGGAAGGCTTGCTATCCTGATCTGATGGAAAAGTACGAGAATCCCATGGAGCATGCCTGTGATATAGAAGAGGGGGCGGTTTTCATCGCCAACGGCTGGCAGCGGCCGGAGGGGCTTTGCGAGAGCGCTTGGGAATCCATGTCGCCCTTTGTCATGGGGCTGGCGCATGGCGCAGAGGATTTCTACGATGGCTGGATGAAGAATCCCCGCTCTGCCATGATTTCCTGCAACGATGGCTTTCGCCCGGTGAGTTTCCTGTTGGAAACCCTGGAGGAGGACGCTGAGGGGAAATGAGCGCAAGGATATGAGGGCATGCGCTGGAAGGCTGTCAGGAAAAATCAGGAGGTCCTGTCGAAACTTGGGCAGCTGGCAGGAAAATCCTGCCGGAGGGAGAATTTTTCCATGGAGTCGATTCGCTGCTGGCTTTGCCAGAAAGTAGGAGGAATGAATATGCACAGGAAAAAGCTGACGAAAAGATTGCTCTGCGGCCTGTTGACAGGCTGGCTGCTCATGTCAGGGGCACCGGCCCTGGGGGAGACTGCAGCTGTGACCGGGTCATTTGACTCCCGGATGTATGCGAGCCGGCTGGATAAATACGCAACCCTGCGGGTCTACAATGTGGCAGGGGAAGACAGCGTACCCTATATTTCCGCCCAGCAGTATTTGTCCTTGCTATACGATGGCAATGCGGACTTCCAAATGGAGGAAGACGGGCAGGTTCTCCATGTAGTGCGCAATGGTGTCAGCGTGGAGTTTGATGCGGAGCAGGGGAAAATTCGCTGCGCGGACTGGGATGCTTTCTTTGGCTCTTATGGGGCGCGGGCTCTGCCTAACGGTATACTGTTGGCAGAGGAATTCAATGCCCAGGCCGTTTCCAAGAAGCATCCTTCCGGTGAGACTGAAGCTACGGGCTTTGAGATTAACCTTTCCCCTTATGGCCTTGATATGATAGCCCATGAGGGGCAGATGCTGCTGCCCTTTGCGGTGCTGCAGAATGTCTTTGCCATGCCCAGCGGGGCCAGTGATTTCTCCTTCAACGGGGACCATTTCTACGATATTGCCCAGCCCATCGGTCACATTTACGGTCACAGCCTGAATCCCAACATCAAGCTGAATCCCTATGCCACCGCTTATTATTCCGGGAAGTTCTCCAAGGAGAAGGAGATTCCGCCTGCTTATGCCCGCTATGCCTATGGGACCACCTGCCTGCTGTTTGACCTGTATTACGGCCATAAGAAGGAAAAGGGCATCGAGAGCTTTGACAAGTACTTTGAGGAGAACGGGCTGAAGGAAGGGCTGCTGTCCACGGATGCACAGAAAAATTCCGATGCCTTCACGGACGTGGTCTACAAGCTCTTTGACAGCGGCCATGATGTGGTGATGTTGGGCCACAGCGTCTTCGATACCGGCTCCTATATCAATACCGCCAAGGTCATCACCGCTTATGGCGGCATCGAGCCCACCATGAAGGCCTTGCAGAAAATCACTTACAAGGTAGCGGACAAGGGCGTGAATTTCCTGGAAGGGGAAGAAGGCACCTATGGCCAGTATGAAGCTGCCTGCAAGGAACTGCAGCTTAATCCCGTCATCCTGACTTATATTTTCCGGGATGACAGTGGCAAGCCGTACAAATATTGGCTGGAACAGGCTCAGGGGTATGTGAAGGTCAGAGGCACGAAGGATGAGAATTTCCAGCTGGACACCAATGCAGAACGGATGCAGAGCGAGGACACGAACCGCTTGTTTACGGTGAAAGAACGCATGGAAGCCCTCAAGCCGGCGGATTTCGGCACCTCCCGGGTGGATATCATCGGCGACACGGCCTTCATTTACTTTGAAGGCTTTGAAGAGAGCCTGCAGGAGGCGTCTTACTATTACCGCCTGCCCGACGAGAACGTGTACGATGCCAGCACCTTCGGCCTGTTCTATGATGCCTTTGCCAAGATAAAGAATGAGCCCCAGGTGAAAAAAGTGGTCATCGACCTGTCCAACAATGGTGGCGGTGCAGTAGGCGCCCTGACGGCTGTGCTGGGCTTCCTGTCACCTGATGGGGAAGTGAACCTGACCTATTACCACACCTTGAACCAGAATTACTGCTCAGAGTGGTATCATGTGGACACGAATCTGGATGGCAAATTCGATGCCCGTGACGGCTTCGGGGGACAGTATGATTTCTACATCCTGACCAGCGGCTTCTCCTATTCCTGCGGCAACGCCCTGCCCTTCTTCGCCCAGGTGGACGGCCTGGCCAAGATCATCGGCGAGCAGCCGGGCGGCGGCGACTGCGCCGTGGCACCTTTCCTGGACGCCTACGGCCACGTGGCCAGGATGTCAGGCTGGAGCAAACTGGGCCGCATGACCGACGGCAAGTTCACCAGCGATGAGCATGCTGTGAAAGTAGACTATCCTTTCGGGGATAAGGCGGACAAATTGTATTTCAACTATAAGGCCATTGCTGAATGGCTGAGCAAGCAGTAAGGTAAAGTTGCGCAGAAGGACCTCGAACCCCGTGAGTTAAGGGGCTTCGGGGTCTTTTGGCGTTGTGGGGAGCGGGCAGCGAGTTTTTCTTTACTCAGTGATGGCGGCATGATATAGTAAAAGTAGGGATTTTCCTACTTAAATAAAGGAGGTTTTTATCATGATGGCAGCGAATGTACCGGATACTTTTATAGATAATGCCAAAGTCATGGCCAAAGGTCAGGTAACTATACCAAAGGATGTAAGAAGCGTACTGGGACTTGACAGCGGAAGCCGGGTAACCTTTATTGTCGAAAAAGGTTCTGTTCGTATGGTTAATTCTGCAGTGTATGCTATGCAGATGCTACAGAATGAAATGGCAGGTGAAGCTGAACGGACTGGGCTGACTTCAGAGGAAGCTGTCAATGACATGGTAAAAGAGATACGCAGCGAGGGAGAATGAGGAACAATGCGTATACTGATTGACACCAACATATTGATTTCGGCGATATTGGGAAGCGGAACCCCGTTCCAAGCCTATATGAAGGCCGTGTCCTATCCTAACTCCGGGGTGGTTTGTACTCAGAATATTGATGAGCTACGGCGCATATTCAACAGGAAGTTTCCCAAGAAGATATCTGCAATGGAGCGATTCCTGGCGTTGGCGCTTTCCGTTATAGAGGTGGTGCAGGTGCCGGAGGTGTTGACAGAAGAGGAAGCCTCAATTCGGGATGTTAATGACAGGGGCATTATGAGAGCAGCTGTAGCCTCGAAGGTGGATGTCATACTGACTGGGGATAAGGATTTTTTGGAATCGGGCATTAGTTGTCCTAAAATAATGACAGCGGCAGATTTTCTAGCGATGGAAAATGAAGAAAAAAGACATTTATGATTGTGCAGAATAAGATAGGAACAGCAAAATCATAGTTTATTTGTTACAAGTACAAGAATGCATAAAGACCTCGAACCTACAATAAGGGCTTCGGGGTCTTTTGGCGTTGTGGGGAGTGGCATGAAGTCGGGCGGATGGAAGATATGCCAGGATTGGTGATATTGTTGCTTCAAGGGGTGGCAAAATGGATATGAATGCAGGAATTATGACATTTGTAGCGAACTCCCATAAAAAGTTGTAAAGTGCTGTAATTACAGTGAACGCAATAATATTTGATGAATAGCCTCCCCGTAAACGGGGGAGGCAAACTAAAATAAGATATTGCGTTCACTATAAAAACAAAACATGAAAAGGGCAGGAGCTTTTACGGCTCTTGCCCTTTTGCACTTAATAGTGAAATTTATTTTTGAGCTTCTTGGAATCGTAGAGCGCCCTGTCGGCCCGCTTGAAGATTTTTTGGGGAGTGTCCCCGGGGTAGGCGGTGGTCACGCCTGAGCTGGAGGTGAAGCTGGCGCCGTCGGGGAGCACCCGGGCGGCGGCTATGGCGGCACGGATGCGGGCAGCTACCTCTGTTGCTTCATCTTCTCCTGTCTGTGGCAGGATGATCATGTACTCATCGCCGCCCCAGCGTCCGGCAAAGTCGGCAGGGCGTATGTGCTGCCTGATTGCATCGGCTACCGTTATCAGGGCGATGTCGCCCACATCGTGGCCGTAGGTGTCATTGACGGATTTGAAATCGTCCACATCCATCATGATGAGGGAAAGGCTAGAAGCCTCCTTGCTGTATGGGTTCAAGAGGTTGTCCAGAGTCTCGGTCAGGCCGCCGTGGTTCAGGAGTTTGGTCAGGGGGTCTATTTTCAGCTGGTTGCGGTCGTAGTCCACGCAGCTTTCCGGCACATTCAACCCCAGCTTCAAAGCCTGGGCAAAGCGCTTGCAGGTGCCATAGCCGCAGGCGTGGCAGTTGATGTTCTGCGCTTTTGGGGTGGTCTTGTGCAGCTGGGCATAGACCTCCTGCAGGTCTTCGTCTGTGAAGCGTGGGTTTTTGATGGGAATGGGGGTGTAGACCCGCAGGAAATCCTGCCAGTCCAGATGCTGGTCAAAATATTCGTTGGGAGCGTAGCTGATTCCCGCCTCGGTATACCTGACTTTTTCCTCTGTCGCCTGCTTTTTCTGCTGGTTCGTAAGGTAGTCCACATCATCACGGGCCACATCCCGCCTGGTGCCGGTGCCATAGTTGCAGCCGCCGCGGCAGTTCAGCACATCCACCAGTTCGGGCAGGGGCTTGTGCTCCTGCCGGCGGCTGTGGTACTCCTGCAGGTATGGATAGACATTGCTCACCGCATCCAGGGAGCGTATCCATATCTCCGGGTCAGTGATGCGGATGGTTTCAGAAAGGCCGCCAGGGCGGCTGTAGACATGGCCCACCCCGGCAGACTGTCCGTCAAAATCCACAGGCGGGAAGGCAGAGAGGTCTATCCGCTCCCGTTCCAGCTTGTCCTTGAGCTTGGCATAGGTCACATTGTACTGCACAGTTCCTTGCGTGTTCTTGTCCCGTATTTCCTCAGCCTTGGCTACGCAGGGGGAAAGGAAAGCGATGCGCCCCTTTATGCCCAGGGTACGGCGCAGGTATAGCCCCAGGCAAATCAGGGGGCTGTGGACGGGGGCCAAGGCAGGGAGAAGCTCCGGTGCGTAGCGCAGGCAGTATTTCACCACCGAGGAGCAGGGCTGGGCAATGACCGAGGCGGGCAGGCGGCCCGCTTCTCTGGCCCGCAGATAGGCCCAGGTGGCTATATCTGCCCCGAAGGAGACATCGTATATGCCCGCGACGCCCAGTGATTTCAGCCAGCCGAAAAGGTTCTTCAGCTCCGGGAAATGCACCTGGGCGGAGGGGGCTGCTACCACGGTCATGGGCTCGCTACCTGTGGCCAAATCCAGGAAAAACTGCTCCGTATCGTCCAGATAGTCCCTGGCCTGATGGTCGCAGGCGGCTATGCAGGCGCCGCAGGAGATGCAGTATTCAGGGTCTACCTCGACTTTGAGCTCACCGTCATAGCTCCTGTATACCTGGTTGGCGCAGTCCACGGGACAGGCATTTATGCACTTGTTGCAGCCGGTGCATTTTTCTTCGATGGTATAGATGAAGGACTTTTTTTGGTAATGGGTATCCGACATGGCAGCAATGCACCTCTCTTTGCAAAGATGATCAAGCACTACATTCTATCAGTCAAGGGGATATTCCTGCAAGATTGCAAATAAAAGGCTCGGGGGGCGTAAGCACTCCGAGCCTCTGGCAGTCGCGCAGCTTTTATTCCGTTTATTTCAAATCCATGATGAAGAACTTCAGCTCGCCGAAGGAATTGCTGCACAGCAGCACCATGTCGTCACCCATGGGAGCCAGGTAGGAAGGCTTCATGTCACGCAGCTTGGAGTCGAAGACTTTCTTGCCGTCCTCCCGGTTGTAGATGACCATGTCGCCGTCATCCCCTGCCTGCAGGATGTAATGCTTGGTCACGGCCCAGCCGTCAGGGATGTCCTTGATGCCTTCGTACTGGGAGAGCAGCTTGCCCTGGCGGCAGAGATGCTGCAGGAAATCAAGGAAAAGAAAATCGACAATATCGGCTATGAAGAATCAGGCTCCAATGCGGGCAATGATTCTGCCTACCATACCGCTTCTTTAGGTGAGGTGGCAGCGGATCTGGCGGCAGCTTACGAGCCGGTGGAGCTTGATAATCTACCGGAGGAAATGCAGCCGGAGTATGGCCGGGACTGGGTGACGGAGGAAAACTTCCGCGAGGCTTTTCTTTCCCGCTATATCGGCGCTCCGGAGGTTTCCCCGGATGACCGCATGCTGGGCTTTTCCCGCAAGGAAATGGCTGAGGCGGACAAGACGGGGCTGGTAAAAAATGCGCCGGAGAAAACCATCTTTCTCACCTTTGATGACTGGGGACAGGATGAATCCATCAATAAAATCCTCTATGTGCTGAAAAAGCATGGGGTAAATGGCACCTTCTTCATCATCACCCGCAATATGCCCAACAATCCGAACCTCCTGCGGGCCATAGCTGCCAGCGGCAATGAAATCGGCAGCCACACCAACAACCACGTGCCCATGGCCAAGCAAGATGAAAGGGGCCATCAGGTGCCGGTGGAAACAGAGGAAGAATACGAAGAGGATGTGCGAAGCTCCTATCCCAAGCTCCTCTCCGTAGTGGGGGATATGCGGCTCCCTAGCGGCCGTCCTGCTCTCACCCGCCTGCTGCGCCCGCCTACGCTGGCCATCAGCCGCACAGGCTGCAAGACCATCCTCAATGCAGGCTTCACCTATATAGTCAACGGCTACGGCAGCACCGAGGACTACGGAGCCGTGTCCCTCCAGTCCCTGGTGGGCATCATGAATCACATTGCCCATGACGAAAGGGGCAGGGTGCGCCGGGGCGCCATCCTCATCATGCACATGAGCTCCACCGCCAAACTCACCCCCAAGGCCCTGGACATCCTCCTCACCGCCAACGACAAGCTGCCGGAGGGCCATCCTGGCAAGTTCAAGGTGGCTCTGCTGGGGGATTACCTCACAGACGGCTATGACCAGCGCATGAGGATGGCCAAGCCATAAAAAGGCCCAGCCGAAGCTGAGCCTTCGCCCTTGGGGTCATCACTCCCTTAGGCACGGAATACTAGTTGCGAAAGCGGCTGTCCAGCCATTTGCATATGTAGTATGCGACTACACTTGCGGCTACGGACATTAAAAAATTGGTAAGGATATCTCGCGAGCGAAGCCCCTGGACTCATCACCCGGGGGCTTTTTGTGTGCCCATGTGGGCTTCGAGGGATTTTAGGAGGAAGCGGCTAAGAACTCCGCGCGGCTGGTGCGGCATATGCTGGAGAAGTGGTGACGGCTTAGAGTATATTGTTCCTAATAAATAACTCAACTTTCCCACCACGAAAATAAGGCTAATCTCTTGAAAATACTGGTATCGCATAGGATATAAAGCCTTTCTTGACAACAAAATAGCACCTGTCCTTGGTATAATGGAATCAGCTACAACCCAAATACCAGAAAGGTGCTGACTCCATGTTATACCAAAACTATTCTTTTGAACAGTCCCAAAATCAGATTTTCTCTGTCTTAAGGAATCTTCAAATTGCCAAGCTCCTTTACAAGGCCAATATACGCAAGGGCTGCGGTCTTTCTGCTGTAACTGTTCAGTCGCCTCTTGAACCCATTTAAGAAATTTATTGAAACTGTCGATATACATGATAAAAATCTGAAAGGTGGTGTGATTTGTCATGGAAAGCAAACAACTCGAAGAATTGGTATTGTCGCTCCAAAATGAGATCACCACCTTAAAAGCTTGGGCTGCTCATGAAATTGCCAAGCGCGACAAGGTCATTGCTGAACTCAAGGCTGAAAACGATAAATTGAAAGCTGAGATTGTCGAATTGAAAGCAAAACTTAACACCACCAGCCAGAACAGCAGCAAGCCTCCATCCTCGGACGGTTTAAAGAAACCTGCCTCTAGATCTCTTCGTGAGCCTTCCAGCAGGAAAAAAGGTGGCCAGAACGGGCATGAGGGACACGGCTTCAAGATGATGCAGAAAGTGGATTTTGAGGTAGCCTGTCTCCCAAGCCTGTGCCAGAACTGCGCGCAGCGGCATGAGTGCGCTTCCCGTGTGCGGAATCGGCGCAATGTCATAGATATAAGCGTGAAGCTGGAGAGAACGGAATATCAGCAGATGGAAGCACTCTGCCCCTGCAGGAACAATGAGCTGCTAATCGGAGAATTCCCGGCAGATGCTATTGCCTCCAAGCAATACGGCCACAAGATCAAAGCCCTGGGAGTAGCCCTGGTCACGGAATGCGCTGTCAGCTTCAAGAAAGCCAGCCAGCTGCTTCGCGAGATGACATCATGCACCATCAGTGCCAGCTCCCTGGTCAATTTCCTCAACATGTGCAAGTCAAAGATGGAAGACCCTCTGGAGTACATACGCAGGGAAGTGCTCGGCAGTGCTGTGGTCAACTTTGATGAGACATATCTTCGGGTGAACGGAAAACAGCAGTACATGCACACAGCCTCCACGCCTGATGCTACCTACCAGTCGGTGGATGAAAGCCGTGGCAAGACCGGCATGGACAATGCTGGCATTCTTCCATATTTCACCGGCATTGCCATCCATGACTGCTGGGGGCCGTACTGGAATTATGAAAAACTTGGGGGACATGGGGTATGCTGCGCCCATCTGCTGCGGGAATGCAAGGGGCTGCATGAGATGTATCCCCAGTCCATCTTCTTCAGCTTTTTCCCGTGGCTTCTCACATCTATGCATGAGGCCAAGAAGAAGCGCATGGCCAAGGGAAAGGGGGAAGCAGGAAAATACTATATGAGGCGGTTCCTGACAATCTTCAGCAACGCTGTCAAGATAGGGCAGGTTCAGCATCCTCCCATACAGCAGGAGGCGGAGACAAAAAGGGGACGCAAGGCCAGAGGAAAGGCGAATGCCTTCATAAAGCGCATGGAGCGGCTATATGAGGCAGTCTGCCTGTTCTTCTGTGACTTTAGTGTGCCGTTTGACAACAACCTGGCAGAGCGTGATTTGCGTCATGCAAAGGTCAAGCAGAAAGTAAGCGGCTGTTTCCGCACAGATGAAGGTGCCAAACTTTTCGCCAAGTTCAATTCCTATTTGAGCACGGCAAAGAAGAGAGGCTGTACTTCTCTGCGGGCATTGGAATTGCTGTTTTATGGAACTCCTATGCTGGCCTTAGGAGGGGCGACTGAATAGTTACATTGTGAGGTCATATATGACAAGGGACGAATTTTGGAGAACTCTGACAAGCTTTGCTTTCGACACATATCTGAAAAGAAAAGCTGGTCTTAGTTACTCTCTACAGTTTAACAAATCTTTTTCTTCCATCATGGAAAAAAGCTATCGAATGAAACAGTACAAAGAAAATGGCGAACTTTTTATGACTTCTAACGAACGCCTTTTCCATTTAATCGGATTCATTGATGGTCTCTCTTGGCTTGTTAATCAAGGTCTTATAGACACCTCTGTCATCCAGTCCGTAGCCAATGGAAATGTTAATGTTGGTAACCAAGGCGAGAGCTATGATGGCTTAACAACAAAAGAGAAGTATATAAGCGGTGCTCAATGCGTCAATGCCATGTATTGGTACGAGATCATAGGAAGCGATGCTTGCGGTTGATAATAAAAACCATTCTGCCTAGTAAATGGCAAAATGGTTTTATTATTCTCCCTTTTTACAAAAGTGTTTCTATATGCACAAACTTGAAGTTGTGCGATTAACTTCCGGTTTATTCTTCCATCAAGGATTATGTATTACATTTCTCTTTCCACTATTGGCAGTACCTCTTACTTCTTCGTGGTAAAAGTAATCTACGATTGTTGGATGTCCTTTCTCTACTCTCTCATACGGAGTTTCATTATCAACAAACCTGCAATCATACTTTTTAGCCAGCTCTTCTGCTTTCTTTTCCAGCGCTTCAAAATAGCTGCGGTTCTTTTTGTTATAAATTTCGTCATACAGCGGCACCAGATCCGGATGTTTATCGGAAATGTATTTCATGATATCTGCCTTAAAACCTCCGCGAAGATTCAGATTCTCAAGCCATACAAGGTCACACTGATCTTTTGTCCTGTCTATGATTGCTTCTATATCCGTAATCCCCGGGAACACGGGTGAAATGAAGCAAATTGTACGAATGCCTGCCGCATATACCTCTTTCATTGCAGCAAGCCTTCTTTCTATGCTTACTGCCGCATCCATATCATCTTTAAACTCTTCATCGAGAGTATTGATTGACCATGATACTGTAAGTCTGCTATTTTCATTGATCTCTTTTAGCAGATCCAGATCTCTTAGTACAAGGTCTGACTTTGTGCAGATAAGTATGTCCGCACCACTGTCCTTTAGTTCTTCCAGAAGTCTTCTTGTATTTTTATATGTTTTCTCTAGCGGATTATAACCATCCGTAACTGTTCCAATGATCACCTTCTGGCCGGCATACTTCTTTGGATTCTTTATTTCAGGCCAGTCTTTCACATCCATGAAAGTTCCCCATTCCTCCGTATGCCCTGTAAAGCGTTTCATAAAAGATGCGTAGCAGTATTTACAGGCATGGGGACACCCCACATAGGGATTCACCGAATATCCTCCAATAGGAGTATTCGATTTTGTCATTACACTTTTTGTTTCTATATGATTTACTTTGATTTCTGGTTGTTCCATATCCTCTGTTCCTCCAGCACTTTGTTAAAAGCATCCGGCATTTCCTGTATCATTTCTTCTCCCATAATCGGAACAAGATCTTCTTTCCAGAATACAGGAATGTTCAGTTCATGAGCCTGTTCTGTCAATGAATAAGCCCACCCGGAATCTGTTTTAACAGTCCTGCTCTTTGCACCTGTCATGGTTCCCACCACAATCCAGTCAATGCCTGCAAGATCAACCTTACCCGGATCATCGAACAAAGGCTCAAAGGTAACATGATATTTTTTTGCCTTCACATTGCTCCGCAGTGCATCAATACGCCATAACTCAGACTTTCTCGTAACTGTAACGCCAAACCATGCATTATCAAGATCTGTTTCAAAAGACAGAAGATCCGGTCGTTTGGTAAGAAAAAGAAACTGGTGCTGAGGATTCTCTGCTATCTTTTTAAAGACTTCCTCTCTCCATTCCTCATGCCAGCCCGAGAGATCGCTCATGCCGGTCAGCAGAAAATTCTGCGGCTTTTTCTTTTCCATCATACGAAGCTTTCCTTGAAAAAACTGTGGCTTTTCAAAATCATCTATGATGTGATAACGCCTCGTATTGTTTCTGGCATAGCAGTACGGACATCCAACAGTGCACCCTATAACAAGATTCATGTTCTGAATCTGATCTTTAATACAGATACTCATTTGTCACTCCATTCCTCAAGGTTTACCCTGATGCGGTTAAGATACTCTTCAAACTGAAGAATCTCTTTATCCGTAAAATCACGATAATAAATATTCCCCATCTCATTGGATACGGAGTCATAAGCTTCTTTAAGTTCTTTGGCTTTATCTGTGAGGAACAGAAGAGTTTTTCTCTTATCAGCTTCATCCGTTTTGCGGCTTATCAGTCCGTTTTTTTCCATCCGCTCAAGCATGGTCGTAAGTGAAGTAATTGCAAGTCCGCTTTTCTCGGAAATAATTTTAATAGGAACACCATCTTCCTGCCATAAGACATAAAGAATCCTTCCCTGAGCTCCGTTAAATGCATCAATGTTTTTTTCTGCCAGTATCCTTTCAAATATACGATCACCCAGCTGTTTTATTTTTGTAACAAGAAATCCACCATTTGTCTTCATAATTAAATACTCCTATATCGTAGTTTTATACTACCATATAGGAGTATTTGTGTCAAGCACACATATCATAACTTCCAGTAGAACTAAGTCGCTGCGCGACGGCCTGCCAAGGCTATGCTCTACATTATAATTCTTTTCGTAACTCAAACTTCGCACAAGAGAAACAGGCCAGCACCTATGTGCGGTGTAGAGCCATGACTCCTAGAAAGTCTGCCTCATGCACAGCGTTTCAAACACTTGTTCCATAAATTCGGCAGATTTTCCAAGAACAAATCGAGCATCATGTCCAGTTCCTTTTCCATAAAAAACGTCTTTCCCTTTACCGTAGCAATAAGTTCTTTCAAGAGCAACACCAAGGCATCGAGATAACGCAGATCCTGCAATTCGTCATAAGCGAGATAGAATAGCTCACCTATGCTCCGTTTATCGACATTCCGGCGCTGCTCTAGTGACAACATCATATACCTTGCAAATACAACGGATACATGTGATGTCATTGCATCATAAGACAGAGCGTGGCTTTCTTTCCCAAGTTTCAGGAATGACTTGCATATCTTGAAGAAAACCTCGATATTCCAGCGCTTTCCATAAGTCTGGATGATGTCTTCCTCAGACAAACAGGTATCTGTGGATACCAAGATTAGATAGTCCTTGGGGTTGCTTCTGTTCCTAACGAAAACGAGTTTGACTGGCAGAGTTTTTCCTTCCTTTACCACCGCCGCCTCTACTGAAAGCAGATACTTTGAGCAACCAGGACGCTTTTTAGACTGGCGAAAGATTGCCATTACACTCTTCATGCGTTCGTCATGAAGGAAATGACTGTTTTCAGACTTTTTTACCATAGCAATGGCATCGAAGCCGAGTTCCTTGACTTGAACAAGGGAAGACGGTGAACAGAACCAGGTGTCAAAAAGAACGTAGCGGGCTGGAATCTCCATAGATTTTGCCTCAGCCAAGAGCTTCTGCATAACAACGGTAGCCTTAGTCTGTGCCAGCTTGCGCTGTTTCCCGCCGTTGCTACGCGAGTCGATCTTATCCGAAGACTCCTGCAGCCGATTGACACGATTGGCAGATGAAAGCAGACAGTGGCTGAGTGGCAGAAACGAATTCCCATCACTCCAGCCGAGAGTCAGCATGCGGAACCCCCGCGTATACTTGTGCTCGACGTGGTCAAACACCTTGGCAAGCAGCTCCACATTCTTGGAACGTGCCCTGCTTAACAAGGAGTCATCGATGATAAGCACGTTGCGCCGGTTTTCATTGGTAAGAGGTACAATTTTTTGAATGATGGATTTACCAAGCTGCAGAGTGAATTTGCGCCAGTTGACACAACTGGAATTCATGAAACGGTAAAAGGTATCTTTAGCAAAGGGAATAACAGATGAATCCATCTTTTCCTGCTGATAAAAGGACTTGTTGCGAAAGGCATTCTCGAACGCAACCTTAAACACATTGCTTACAGAGAAACCGCGAACCTTATAGGCATTGCAGGCCTTGAGTATCTTGCCAACATGGAATTCTTCCAGGAAACAAGATATTTTTGAAGAAAGTTGTTCACCAAAGATATGATTCTGTGATACAATGTTCATGGCATAAGCCCTCCGTTTATGTTATGATTGCTGTCACTTTCATTATACAAAACGGAGAGAGCTTATGCTATTTTTTTAGGAAATGGTACAAGTCGAATAATTTGGCAGTTTCACAACTGCGAAGTTTGAGTTCGTAACTATTCAGTCGTCCCGCGAACTCATTTAAGAAATTTATTGAAACTGTCGATATACATAATTAAAATCTGAAGGGTTGATAAGAAGCGGGAGATTGCCAAGGTAGAGAAGGACATTGCCCAGGCTGAGGAGATTATAAAGCAGGAGACCCCCTACGCCGAGAAGGTGAAGACACTGAGCGACCGTCTGAACCAGCTGAACCGTGAGATTGCGGAAACGCTGGTGGAGGACGGGAAGCAGGCGCAGGAAGTGAGACGGGAAAACGGGCGATACCCGATATCGTGCTACACCTATCGTATCGGCAAAAATACCTGCTTTATTTTTTGCAGGAAGCGCTCTGCCATCGGTGAAAATGTCGGGTACTTCTTCCAAACGAGGTACAGCTTTGTTGTCAGCTTCGGAGAGAGCGGGCGAAAGCATAGCCCGCTTCTTTTCGATGTATCCACCAGACGGTCAAAGGACAGCAAATAGCCCAATCCCTCCCGGACAAATACCGAACCATTATATGCCAGCTTGAAGGAACCCTCCAAGGAGAGCTCTTCCTGCCGCCCGCCGCACCACCTGGCAACCTCGCCATTCCATGCTTGGGCAGAGCAAAAAAGCGGCAAGCCGAGAAGATCATCGAAACAGATAAACGATTTTTCGCTGAGGGAATCCCCCTCGGGCATGATAAGCCCCCATACATCTTCAGCCGGAAAGGCAAGTGCGTTGTACTTGCGAAGATTCGGCTCCTCGGCAAGGACGGCAAAATCCAGTAGCCCTTTGTCGAGCCTGTCTGCCACTTGCTCCGTGTCACCGCTGGCAATATGTGTGCGAAGGCCGGGATATGCTTCCTTCAACAATTTTATCTCCCTTGCCAAATAACGTATCTGATAAGACTCGGCAAGCCCCAGGTAAATATCCCCGCCGGTGACGTCGGAAATGGTCAGGAATTCGCTCTCTATCCGGTCTGCCATATCCACAAGATCTGCTGCCCGATCCCGCAGCAGCATCCCCTCCTCCGTCAGGCGGATGCTGAAGCTGCTACGGGTAAAAAGTTTTTTCCCCAGTTCCGACTCCAATGCTTTCAGCTCTTTGGAAAGCGTCGGCTGGCTGATATGCAATGTTTCGGCGGCGCGGGGCTTTTTAACCATCGCCTTTGACCCCTCCTATACGGGAGAAAGCGGCGGCTCTCCCCGCTATATGACATCCCCGGATATCAACACGGAGGATTTCAGCGCAGCCGTGGACTTCCTTTCTGTGCAGCCGAATGTTGACCCGGAGAAAATCGGCATCATCGGAATTTGCGGCTGGGGCGGCCTGGGGCTTAACGCTGCCGCGATGGACACCAGAATCAAGGCATCCGCTATCATGACCATGTATGACATGAGCAAGGTTACAGCCAACGGCTATTTTGATTATGAAAAGGATGCCGCCACCATCAAGCGCGAACGCATGGAGAATCGCAGGAAACTGAATGCCCAGCGCACGGCAGACTATAAGAGCGGAACTTATGCCCATGAAGGCGGCGTTCCCGACAATTTGCCGGATGATGCCCCAGATTTCGTCAAGCAGTATTATGATTACTACAAAACCAAGCGGGGCTACCATCCCCGTTCTCTCAACTCCAACAACGGCCGCAATCTGACCTCTCAGCTTACTTTTATGAATATGCCCCAGCTCACCTACGTAGACGAAATCGAGACTCCCGTCCTTCTCGTTCATGGCGAAAAGGCGCACAGCCGCTATTTCTCCGAATATGCTTTTGAAAAAATGACGGGCACAAATCCTCATGGGCAAAGCATGACAGTAGGCAATAAGGAACTTATGATTGTTCCCGGAGCCATTCATTGCGACCTCTACGACGGCGGGACGCATGGGTATATCCCCTTTGACAAGCTGGAGAGCTTCTTCAAAGCCTCTTTTCATGAGGTGAGACCGTGAGGATACTTGTGCTGAACGGCAGTCCCAGGCCGAATGGAAACACGGCAAAGATGACGGGCGTATTCAAGGAAGCGGCAGAGCAAGCCGGTCATATAGTCGATGTCATAAATGTATGCCGCCTGAACATAAAAGGCTGCATTGCGTGTGAATATTGCCACGGCAAAGGCAACGGGCAGTGCGCACAAAAGGACGATATGCAGGAAATTTACGATAAACTGCGTGAAACGAATATGCTTGTGTTGGCTTCGCCAATCTATTATCACGGAATCTCGGGACAGTTGAAATGCGTGATTGACAGATTTTACTCCTCCCTTTATCCTGTTGCGCCAAATAGTCTGCAAAAGATAGCGATGTTTCTAAGCTCTGGGGATGACAACATGTATGAGGGGGCAAAATTCTCCTATAACGGAGATTTCCTTGGTTATCTCGGCTTGGAGGATATGGGAATCTTCACGAACCATGACCGTGATGTATTCTCTGCAATCCGGCAAATGGGTAGGAACTTATGATGAAACAAGTTTGATATACGGAATCGATATCAACGATTTTGTTTCTTAAGCAGCCTGAGAGTATTCTTTGGAATGCCCTCGGGCTGTTTCCTTTCCTCCTCGAGCATCGATTACGCATATAGCATCACACTTTACCACATATTTATCCTGACTGGCGAATCCAGCAATATCAAGGCTTCGCGGCAAAACCGAGCCTTCCCTATGCGGCTCGGCAGGAAAAATTAAATTGTATCATTTTCTGCGTGAATATATCAATATAAATACAATCTACTTTTCCGTGATATAAATAATCCAACAACTGCAAAGCGTGATAATTATCGTAAGGAACTGGAACGAAATAAATTATGCAGATTGCGTAGGATAAATTTTTGCTGTCAAGGCGGAGGAGCGAGGCGTAGCGGGCTACGCCGAACGACGACAACGCAGACAGCAGAAATTTAGACAAGCAAGATGTTTGATTTATTTCGTGATAGTTCCTAAGCGTCAAACAACAGAGCGTAGGCAATTATCGTGTAAATCAGGGGGCTGTTGCACGTAATCCAAACGTGCAGCAGCCTCATTTTTTATGCAAAAAGATAATCCCGGGACATTCAAGCCCCGGGATTAGGTGTAGAATTTAGGTATGCAAAAACCAAATTCACAGAAAGAGTATACGTCTTTAGGAGAGAATTATCAACTGTTTCTCCCCTTAAATCTTGAATTTCAGGTTAGCAAAGATGACCCCGTCCGCCTGCTTCGCCACTGCATTGGAGGTATGGATATAAAGTCACTGGAGGAGACCTATCAAAGGATAGATCGAAATCTGGCGTCGCCCAGGCAGATGCTGGCCATCCTTGTTTATGCCGGAATGAACCATATTTTCAGCTCACGCAGGATCGAGACTGCCTGCCGAAGGGACATCAACTTCATGTACCTGCTGGAAGGCAAGCCGGCCCCTGACCATGTTACCATCTCAAGATTCCGTTCCAAACATCTGGCCCCCTGCATCAAGGAACTGTTTGCCCAGATGGACTTCCTGCTTGAACAGTTCGGTGTCATTTCCCTTAAAGACATCTTCATTGACGGAACAAAGATTGAGTCTTTCTCCAACAAGTATAAATTTGTCTGGAAGAAGGCTGTCCTTAAAAACAAAGCCAAGCTCATGGCAAAGCTTCCTGCCTTTGTCAGCAAAGCCAGGGAAGCGTTCACGCTTTCTCTGCATTACGGCGATGAAATCCATGTCAGGCACCTCAAAAAGCTCCGCCGCAAGCTCAAGGCATGCCAGAAGGCGCAGGACATCATCTTCGTCAAGGGAACGGGCAAGCGCAAGACTGCCCTGCAGAAAACAATGGAGCAGCTGGACGAGTTCATTGCCCGGCTCAAAAAATACAATACATATCTGCACATTCTAGGCAACCGCAATAGCTTTGCCAAGACAGACACGGATGCCACCTTCATGCGCATGAAGGAAGATGCCATGAAGAACGGCCAGCTTAAGCCCGCCTACAACATCCAGTGCGGTACGGACTCTGAATTCATCACATGGGCATCGGTCGGTCCCCAGCCTACAGATACAACCACACTCATTCCTTTCCTTCAGGATATGGAGAAACATCTGCAGCGCCGCTATCCCAATGTGGTTGCGGATGCAGGATACGAAAGCGAAGAGAACTACCTCTATCTTGAGACCAACGGGCAGCGCGCCTTCATAAAGCCCAGCAATTATGAGAAGAGCAAGACAAGAAAATGGAAAAAGGATATCGGGCGCAGGGAGAATATGACCTATCTGCCAGAAGAAGATGCCTATTTATGCGCCCAGGGCAGGAAGCTTGCAGCTGCAAAGGAATTCGTACGCAGCAGCCGGACAGGATTCAAAAGAAATATAACCCTTTACAGTTCTGCGGATTGCGGCAATTGCCCGCTGAAGAGCCAGTGCATACACGGAAACCATTGCAAGACCCCGCTGGAGGAGAGAACCAAGCACTTTGAAGTATCCAAACAGTTTCTGCGCCAACGTCAGGAAGATTTGGAACGTATAACCTCAAAAGAAGGAGTACAACTGCGCATAAACCGAAGCATACAGGCAGAAGGTGCATTTGCAATGATGAAGGCGGACATGAATTTCCGAAGGTTCCTGAGCCGCGGCACAGCAAATGTCCTTGTTGAGATCATGCTGGTGGCTATGGCTTACAATATTCAAAAGCTGCACTGCAAAATCCAGTCAGACAGAGCAGGCCAGCACCTGTTCCCTGTGAATAACGCAGCCTGAATACAAAATAAGAGCACAAGAAAAAAGGCGATTTTTAGACCGCCTGGTATCTTGTGCTCATTTTTAGTGGATTTTACAACGAATAGGAACTTCTTATACATCAACAAGGAAAAGGGGCTGTGCATAAGTGGAATTACACTCATGCAACAGCCCCCTGATTTTCAGCTGTGTTTCGGCAGGAATTCTTCGTAAAATTCTTTCACGGGCATGGGACGGGCGTAGTAGAAGCCCTGGCCGTTGTCGCAGCCTAGTTTTATCAGGAGCTCCTCCTGCTCTTTGGTCTCGATGCCTTCCACCAGCACGCTCATGGACAGGGCTTTGCCCAGGGCGATGATATGGCGCAGGATGTTCATGGAGCGGGGGGACTTTTCGGCCTCCCAGAGGATGTCGCGGTCTATCTTCATGACGTTCATGGGCAGGTTCTGCAGCATGGAGAGAGAAGAGTAGCCGGTGCAGAAATCGTCCATGGAGAGGGAGTAGCCGATGGCTTGCAGGTCGTCGATGATCTGGGCGGCATCCTCCCGCTGCTCTTTGGTGGTGAAGTCGATGAAGGCCGTTTCCGTGATTTCCAGCTCGATGAGTCCGGGAATCAGCTTCCACCTGTCCATGATATCCCTCATGCGTCCCAGATAACCCTGCTCTGTGATGTGGAGGCCTGACTGGTTCACGGAGACGGGCAGGGCTGGCAGGCCCTTCTTGAGACGGGCTGACTGTATCTCGCAGACCCTTTCCAGCACGTAGTAGTCAAGCTCCACCGCAAAGCCGTTGCGCTCGAACAGGTCCATGAAAGCGCCGGGGGGCAGGAAGCCCAGCTCCGGGCTTTCCCAGCGCACCAGTGCTTCGGCTCCCAGGGTGTTGCGGGTGGCCAGGTCGTATTTGGGCTGGAGCCAGACCTGGAATTCCTGGGCTGCCAGGGCCTTGTGCATAAGGCTTTCCATTTCCTGGCGCTGGTGGTATTGCTCTGCCAGGCGTTCATCGTAGATGAAGAGGTTCTGGTCGGTGGCGATGGCTTCCATTTTGGCAGAGTAGGCGCAGTCCAGCAACCAGGAGGCGCTCACATCATCGTCCGGGGGCACCGGCATCAGTCCCACCCGGTGGGTGAAGATAGTGGGCACCTTGCCTATGGTCATCACGGTGCCGTCCCGGATGAATTTCTCCGCGGCCTGTCTCATGCTCATGCCCTCGGGTTCGCAGCAGAGGAAGTAGAGGCAGGTGCCCTCGCTGTTGATGCCGTCTGCCAGCAGCCAGGGGTTTTCTGTGCGGGAATCTTGTAGGGTGGCCAGCATGCTCTCCATGAGCAGTTTGAGGTCAAAGGTTTCCTTCATGAAGGCCAGCCGGTCAAGGGTCACGGACATGACGAAGAGCTTGCCCTCTTCCCGCAGGCGGCTTTGCTGGCTGATGAGCTCCGGCAGGTGCTGGGTGAGCCAGGCCATATTGTGGAGACCTGTCAAGGGGTCAGTGTAGGCCATGTGATAGAGCTTTTTATGGTAGTGGCGCTTCTGGAAGAAGAAGAGGCCCATGGCCAGCAGGAGCAGCAGGAAGCCAAGGCCGATGAGGGCGATGGTCTTCATGGGGTGGTAGTAGATGAGGGCAAAGAGGGTGCCGGACTCGCCCATGCTGTGGGCGTGCCGGGTGAGGATGCTGGCAATCTGCTGAGTGTGCAGGTGGCTGATTTCCTTGTTCAGGATGGAAAAGAGCCGGGGGTCGGCGTGGCGGGACACACCGATGGAAACAAAATGAGAAAAGACCACACTGCCCGGGGTGTAGAGGTTCAGGTAGCCGCCGGCATAGATGTCATTCTGCACCGTGAGGGTCTTGGTGAAGACTATGTCGGCTTCTCCGTCATGCACCGCCCGCAGGCAGTCCTGCATGGTGGGATAGTAGCGCACCTGGGAGCTGGGGTAGTGGTATTCCGTGTAGGTGCGGTTGTAGAAATGTCCCCGGGCGCAGGCGATGACGGGAGCATCCGGCAGGGGGTGGTCCCGATTCATCACTGCCACATAGTCGATCTTCAGATAGGGCTTGGTGAGCCAGACTTCGTTTTCGGCGGCCCAGTTGTAGTCATCGTAAAGGTCAGCAATAAAGTCAATCTCGCCGGTATTCATGGCATGAAGGCGGGCTTCAGAACTCTGCAGGGGGGCGGAGGTGATGGAAATATCCAGATCCTTGGCGATGATTTCCATGATATCCGCAATGATGCCCAGATGCTCCCCGTCCTTGAAGTAGGTGTAGGGGGGCTGTCCCTCGGAGGTCAGGCTGTGGAGCACCTTCTTTTCTGTCAGGTAGGCCTTTTCCTCTGCTGTCAGCGACAAGGGAATCTCCATGGGGCGGTAACGCTCCAGCAGGTGGAAGCGGTAGTAGGGGGCGAGGCTGTCCACCTCGCCGATAGCTGCCTGCAGCTTATGGCGCAGCTCCTCATTTTCTGCCTGGAAGGCCACATAGCCTATGCTGGGGCCAAGGCTCAGGCTGGCAAGCCCCTGCTCCTCGTGAGCCATGGCCGTTGGCACCAGGTCAAGCTCCCCGGCTGCCAGCTTTTCCAGGTTCTCTTCTTCTGTGCCCGGAGAAAAATCAAGTGAGCAGTTCATGTAGCTGGCAACGGTGGAAAGGTATTCAAAGGCAATGCCCTTGTACAGTCCGTGTTCGTCCTTGAAGAACACTCCTGGCAAAGGCACATACCCCACCCGCAGCACAGGCACGGTCTGCAGCTTCGGCAGGGGGGGAGGGGGTAGGGCTGCCCCCAGGGGATGAGGATAGAGAAAAAGGGCAAGAAAAACAAGCCCCTGCAGGATGCGAAACAGCTTACTCATATTCCTGCCCTCCTAAAAATGAACAGGTCTGCTATGCAATGATAGATGAGTACTTCTTCTAGATATTAAGGGAATTTTCCTGCTTACAAAGGTCTTTTGCTCAGGAAGATGATGTGTTAAGATGTAAATATATGGGAGGGAAAAAACATGAGCAAACTTACCTTAGCAAGAGCCAAAGAAATTCTGCCCAAGCACGTTACCGAAGACCACCTTTTCACCCACGCTGCCGCCGTCAGCGCCGCCATGGGGGCCATGGCTGATTATTTCGGCCAGGATGCGGAGGAGAAGGACCACTGGGAGGCCATCGGCTGGCTTCACGATGTGGACTATGAGAAATATCCGGACGAGCACTGCCATCATGTACGGGAGTTCCTGGCTCCGGAGGGGGTAGAGGAGGAAGATATCTGTGCCATCATTTCCCACGGGCACGGTCTAACAGGCGTGGACCAGGAGCCCCAGTCGGATATGGAAAAGAGCCTCTTCACCGTGGATGAGCTCACAGGTATCGTCCACGCCTACGCCCTCATGCGCCCGGAGCGGCTGACAGGCATGGAGGTGAAGTCTTTGAAGAAGAAATTCAAGGACAAACGCTTCGCAGCAGGCTGCAACCGCGACGTCATCAAGCGGGGCTTCGAGATGCTGGGGCTGGAAGCAGGCGTGGTGATGGAAGCCTGCATCAAGGGCATGCAGGAGCATGCAGAGGAATTGGGGTTAGCCCGCTAAGGATATCCGGGGCAGGAGGACAGCAGCGTTGTCCCTCTGCCCTTTTGTTATTGATAAGAATAAATTGATAAGAATAAATAGAAAATGATTGCAACCAGCCCCATCCTAAGCTATACTACAAGAGAACGAATTTTAAAACTTGTCAATCAATTACTGTCTGACGGTTTACCGTGCGGGGATAAGGAGGCGACTATGAAAGTCAACAATCTGCGTTTTAAGTTCCTGGCTACTTTCATTCCCTTGTTCGTGGGGAGCTTTGCGTTGTTCTTTGCCATCAGCTACTATATGTCCAGCTCGGCCTTGACCCGCAATACTGACATCATTGCCCAGGAGATTGGCAACAGCACCGCCAAGGAGATTGAGAAGTCTTATCAGGAACGGGAGCTGATAGTGGAGGCTCTGGCTGATAATCCCATCATCAAGCATGGCTCCCGTGAGGAAAAGGTGAGGGTGCTGGCTGAAACCCTGGCCAAGCGGCAGAATTTCACCATGCTGGCTTACTCGGATGTGGAAGGCCATGCGGTATCGGACAAGAACAAGGACATGGACCGCACCAGTCGCGGGTATATCAAGCAGGTGCGTGAGACCAAGAAGCCAACTATGACGGGGCCTTCCGTCTCCGGCACCAGCGGCAAGCTCATCACCATCATGGCCTATCCTGTGCTGGAGAACGGGCAGCTCATAGGCATTGTCTACGGCACCATCGAACTTGATGAGATCTCCAAGCTGGTGGGTGAGATCAAGTACATGGAAAATGGCCGTGTCTACATCGCCGACCAGGAGGGGCTTTGCATTGCCTATGCCCAGCAGCCGGAGGATGTGGGCAAGCTGGATTTGTCCAAGGAGGAGTCCAGCAAGAAACTGGATATGGCACTGGTGAACGGCTTCCTGAATGCTGTGCAGCAGGACAAGCAGATTTCCACTGAGTACACCACCTCCAGCGGGGTGATTTCTCAGGCGGTGTTCACTCCGATTCATCTGGCCAATCGCACCTGGATTGCCGTGTCTGTGGCGCCCCTGGCAGAGGTGCGGGCAGATGCCTACAATCTGGTGAAGGTCATGGGATTGGTGGGCCTTTTGATGGTGGTCCTTGTCCTGGCCGCCATCTGGTATATTGGCAAGAAAATGTGTGACCCCATAGTGGCCCTGCAGGAGGAGTGCCAGATCATCAATACCGGTGACCTGCGTTCCCGTCCTCTGGCGGTGGATTCCAATGACGAGCTGGGAGAGCTGGCAAGGGGCTTCAAGACAATGCGCCGCACTATCCGCGAGCTCATCGGCCATATCCAGCAGAATGCCCTGCAGGTTTCGGCTTCAGCAGAGGAGTTGACGGCGGCTTCCCACCATTCGGCTGATGCGGCCTGCAAGGCTGCCGCCCAGATTGCAGAGATAGCCGAGGGCATCAGCGAGCAGTCAGATTCTGCTGCGGCAGCAGACGGCACGGCGGTGGAGATGGCCCAGCGCACCTCAGCAGTGGCAGACAGCGCCAATGCCATTGCCATGGTCACCGAGCAGACGGTGGCCACTGTGCAGTCAGGCCGGGAGGCCATTCACAGGGTGGTGGAGTCCATGGGCACCATCAGCGGCAGCACTGCCACGGTGAAGGCCTCTATCAGGGAACTGTCCCAGAGCTCCGAGGAAATCGGCAGGATTGTGGAGATGATTTCCGGCATTGCGGAGCAGACCAATCTGCTGGCGCTGAATGCGGCCATCGAGGCTGCCAGAGCCGGCGAGGCTGGCCGCGGGTTTGCCGTGGTGGCTGAGGAGGTTCGCAAGCTGGCGGAGGAGTCCGGGAATTCCACCCAGCAGATTGCGGATCTGGTGGCCAAGATTCAGTCGAATATGCACGGTGCCGTGACGGCCAGCGAAGAAAGCGCCGACAGCGTGGAAAGAAGCATGTCTTCTGTCAGGGAGGCAGATGCGATTTTCGAGTCCATCAAGATAACCATTGACGCGTTGGCCGGTGGCATCAGGGACGTGTCCCAGAGCATCCAGTCCGTGTCCGAGGGCAACAACTCCATGCAGCAGGCTGTGCAGGCTATTGCCGAAATCAGCCATACCAATGCCCGCCGGACAGAGGAAGTATCCTCCACCACGGAGGAGCAATCCGCCTCTGCCCAGGAAATCGCCGCCGCCACCCGTGGGCTGGCAGAGGAGGCAGAGCAGCTGGCCAAGGAAGTGGAAAGGTTCAGGGTCTGACAGTTTCATATTGACAGTAAAAGGCTCGGAGCTTGTGCTCCGGGCCTTTTTGGGGTTATAGTAGACTGATGGATTATTGTGATGGCAGCTTTGAGGTGGTATGATATGGAATTCATTTTATTTCTCCTGCTGGGCATGGGCGTAGGTGTCTTTGGCTCCTTGGTGGGCATCGGGGGCGGCCTGATCTGCGTGCCGGTGTTTATCTTCTTTATGTCAAAAGGTGGCATCTACCCTTATTTCTCTACGGCAGCCCAGATCACGGGCACGTCTCTGTTCATCGTGCTGGCCAATGCCATGTCCGGGGCCCTGGCCTATATCCGTCAGAAGCGGGTCTTTTTCCACGCGGCCATTCCCTTTGCCCTGGCCACTCTGCCCGGGGCGTTCCTGGGGTCCTGGCTGGTGGATGGCTTTTCGGTGGAAATGCTGAATCTTTACTACGGGCTGTTCATAGGCTGCATGGCCCTGCTCATGTACTGGAATGCCACCCATGTGAAGCATGAGAACCTGCTGGAAATACCGGAGGGCTTCACTTACAACCGGGGCCTGGGTATCATGGCCAGCATGGGAGTGGGGTTCCTGTCCAGCATCTTCGGGGTGGGGGGCGGCATCATCCACGTGCCCATGATGGTCTATGTGCTGAACTTCCCCGTCCACATTGCCACGGCCACCTCCTGCTTCATTTTGGCAGTTTCGGCCCTGGGAGGTACTGTGACTCACGTGCTGCTGGAGCACGTGGTCTGGCTGCCCGCCATCTGCATCAGCATAGGCGCAGCCATCGGCGCCCAGATAGGTGCGCGCATCTCCCGCAAGACCAGGTCCAGGACCATCCTCCTGCTGCTGGCAGTGGCCATGCTGTGCGTGAGCGTGCGGCTCATCATGTCGGGGAGTATGTGAAAGGTTGAAGCCAGACAACGATACAAGGCGGGTGCCACTTGCGCGTGGCACCCGCCTTAATTATACGCATTTGCCTCTTGCTAGTCTGCTCTGGCTGTTATATCATAGATGTGTATTATCTATTTTTATTTTATTATAATTATAAATAATACATAATTGCGCGGGGCGTGTACGCTTCATGACAGTCGGTTGTAAAGGTGACATGTCCTGTGCGAAAAATTCAGGAGGTATCATTTTATGTTAGGTCTTCTTATTGCCATCCTGGTGGTGGCCTGGGTGGCACGGTTCGTACTGAAAAAGTACCCGGCGCAGCCTGTACTCTTTACCGCCGGCATCGTGATGATGGTGCTGACGCTGGTCTTTGGTCTGGGAGAGATCCTGCCCGCCAAGCAGACCACTGGTTCTCCCTGGCTGGATATCATACAGTCCATAAGCCTGGCCTTCAGCAGCCGGGCTGCCAAGCTGGGCATGATTATCATGCTGATCGGCGGATTTTCCAAGTATATGGACTGCATCGGCGCCAGCACCTCTTTGGTACGCATTGCTGTCAGGCCCCTGCAGAAATTGGGGCATCCCTATCTGGTGCTGGCCCTGACCTCTGTGCTGGGGAACTTTTTGGCCATGTTCATCAGCTCAGCTTCAGGTTTCGGCCTCTTGCTCATGGTCACCATGTATCCTGTGCTGGTAAGGCTGGGAGTCAGCCGGATCGCGGCCTGCGCCGTCATTGCCACCACAGCCGCCCCGGGCTGGGGACCTGCGGGGGCTGACAATATCTTTGCTGCCGAACTCATCGGCATGGAAATCGTGCCCTACTTCATGCAGTATCAGGTGCCCGTGGGCCTGTGCACTGTGGCGGCTCTGGCCATCGCCCACTTCTTCGTCCAGCGCTGGCTGGATGTGAAGCATCCCGACGAAATGGCGGGCAAGGATGTGTCTGCTGCGGTGACTGAGGAGCAGGCCAAAGCCCAGGAAAGCCCCCAGGTGCCTGCCTTCTACGCCCTGCTGCCCACCTTGCCCCTGCTGTTGGTGCTGTTCTTCGGCTTGAATGAAGGCATGGGCATCGAGATGGACATCAGCCTGGCTACTCTCGTCAGCATTTTCATCACCATGCTCATCGAGTTTCTGCGCCATCGGGACGGCCTCAAGGCCTGCCAGGATATTGGCGCTTTCTGGCAGGGCATGGGCATGCAGATGGCTGCGGTGGTCACTTTGGTGGTGGCTGCGGAGACTTTCTCCAAAGGCCTTATTTCCCTTGGTGCTATCGACACCCTGATTGAAGGAGCCCAGAGCGCCGGCCTGGGTGGTATCGGCATGATGTTCGTCTTTGTTTCCATCATCATCGCTGCCACTCTCATCACCGGCAGCGGCAATGCCACCTTCTTTGCCTTCGTGCCCCTGGCCCCGAAAGTGGCAGCCCTCTCCGGCATTGCTCCGGTGCTCCTGGTGCTGCCCATGAACTTCGTGTCCAATCTGGCTCGTTCCCTGTCGCCTATAGCCGCCGTCATGATCGTGGTGGCTGGTGCCGCAGGTCTTTCACCCATGGATCTGGCCAAGCGCACCTTCATTCCCGTGGCTGTGGCAACGGTAGTGAATATCGCAGTGACGCTGATCCTGTTCTTCTGAATATCTGGGTATCATTGATTTTTTAGACTGATTATGGTACAATCTTCTCATAAAGGAGCGGTAGCCAATCCGTTTCTAACCGCTTGAGCTTGAGGTTCATCGCCGTGGATGTAGTCAGCGAGGTTTTTTTAGGTTAGTGTTTAGCCATGTCGCGGATAGGGAGAATTTCTCTCCCGAAGGGAAAAGCACATTGCAAAAGGCAGCGTCTTAGGGCGTTGCCTTTTGTACGTTATGGAGGGGTTATGGACTTATTGTATGAAGCTGCCTTGAAATATAGGGAATTGCTGAATAAAGACTATCATATTACAGCCGGGTACAAAGATGAGGTGTTGGAGCTGTCATTTTTGTTTTTGCCGGAACACTTCTACCATTTGATTGGTTTTCAGAAGTTGCTGGATATGAAACATCTATCAAGGCCGCGGTTTCTGTATACGCGCATCATGTCAAGGAAAATCACTTTCACATCCATTGAGAGGAGCAGTTTCCTTGATGATATGTACGATAGGATGAGGGAATTTCATAGAATCAATAGCCTTATAGAGCACATGAAGTCAGGGGAAATCATAATCGAGTTTTCCAAGAGGAATAGGACAAGAATACAGGCTGATTTCCTTATGTACGATTTAAGGGATGGTAATTACGCCCATCTTTTTCTGCGCAAGGATGATAGGTATGGTTATGTGCCGTGTTCTTTCTTCTGTCGTGAAGATGACAAATACATTCAGAATAACAAAAAGTATAGAATCAGGGATTTCAGTGTGACGGACAGGAAAATGTAGTATACGTCCATTGGGAATTTTGGCAGTAGGGAATAGATTCGATAAGCGGCAGCTTTTCAAAATCGGTGTGAACTTCGATTCTAAGGCTCGGAGTGGCTGGTGGGATAAAAAATGGCGGGTGTCACGCGAAACGTGACACCCGCCATTTTGTGTTTTTAGAGGTTTTCAAACAGCTTTATTTCATTCTTCATGATGCACAGTTCCTTCTCCGGCACATGGCCGTGTACCAGGTACTCGAAGGCCTTGTTTACGGCAGAGAAGCCCTGGCGGTAGGGGTGCTGGTAGATGGTGGCCTTGATAAGGCCTGTCTTCAGCATTTCTACCGTGGTGGGTATGGTGTCGAAGGAGATGACGAGAGGGCGTTTCTCCTCTGGCAGCTGCATGATGGCCCGGCAGGTGCCGTAGACACCGGCAGCCAGGATGCTGATGGCGTTGATTTCGGGATGCTCTGCCAAAAGCTCCTTGGTCTTTTCAAAGGCGCAGATATCGTCATCGTTGTTCTCCAGAGTGGCGGAGAGGTGAAAGCCCGGGACTTTTTCCATGCGGGCCTTGAAGCCCTCCAGCCGCAGCCGGTGGCCCTGCACTTTGCGGCTGCCCAGGATCAGGGCGATGTTGGCTTCCTTTCCCAGCAGGGCTTCCATGAGGGCGCAGGCAGTGATGCCGCCGTTGTAGTAGTCGCTGCCCACATAGCAGTGGCGCCTGGTGCCCTGGATGTCGTTGTTCACCGTCACCACGAAGACACCTGAGTCAATCATCTTGTCCAGCTGGGTGGCTATGGCGGGGTCATCAATGGGATTGATGATAAGGGCCTGCACCTTGCCTGCTATTTCTTTCAGGGTGGCCAGCTGCTTTTCCGTATCGTAGCCCTTCATGGTGTGGTACTCTATCTGCACCCCGTAGATCTTGTACTCGGCGGCGGCTTCCTCCATGCCTTTGAGCACATCGTCGAAGAAGGGATTGTCCTCGGAGGAAAGCACGATGCCGATGACGGGGCGCTTCTTGCGGGCCGACAAGGCCTTGCCAGCAGGATTGGGCTCATAGCCCAGCTCCCTGGCAGTCTTGCGTATTTTCTCCGCCGTCTCCGCATTGACCCGACCACGCCCATTCAAGGCCCTGTCCACCGTCCCCCGAGAGACCCCGCATATTTCAGCAATCTCCTTCATAGTGACCAAATCCGCACACCCCCTAAGCTATTGTCTATTGTACATCTTAACATTAAATCCTCCACATTAAAAGAGAGCATGCACTGTTCATCGAACTCCCGAACCCCAAAACTCCCGAACCCCTGGCCCCCATGGATGGGGGCCTGTGGCCGTTGAATTTAGGACAAATTCAAGGCCACGTTTTCTTTTGGTTCGTTTTCTTTGCGCCAAAGAAAATGAACAGCCGAAACCTAACAAAGAGAGCTGACGTATAAGGACTCAGTCAAGTTCCTTATAAGAGAAGTAATCGAAATCAGCCGGCATCCCCGTCCCGGTTATATCAATGGCATTTATCCCCACAAAAGCCCCAGTAAAGAACCCTCCTCCCCGCACATAATCATCGGAAAGCTTCCAACTATCCAGCACCACGGGGATTTCCGTGAAACTCTCCCCATCAAAGGAATAGAAATACCGATAACTCCTGCCCCGCACCTCAACCTTGAAATGTACGGCCTTGAACTCCTGGGGAATGGCAATCTCCTCGCCTGCCAGGGGCATGGAGAAGCTGCCGTTATCTGCCACTACCAAATCAATGCAGCGGCCCTTTTCCTCATTCCAGGTCACATGGACGCTGCTCCAGTTCTCAGTGTTGTAATAGCAGGTCATGCCAGCCATCTGCTGGAAGGACTCGGGAGCAAACTCCACGCTGGTCTGGGCGTCGAAGTTGAAGCTCTGCCAGCGGCGGGCCACATGGGCCTGGGTGAAGGTGGACTGGAGGGACTCACGGCCATAGAGCCGCAGGAAGCCGGGGCGGGCGGTGAGGCTGCCTAATTTCTCGCTGAAGGGAATGCGCAAAGTCTGGAAGTTGATGTTCAGCTTCGCGCTGTCAAAATCATCATGCTCCGGATAGGTGGGCTCCCATGCCTGCTGGGGCAGGTTCGGGGCTTCCACTTCCAGGCTGCCCTGCTGGCCGCCAACTACTATGGGCCAACCGTCCTTCCACTCGATTTTCTGGATGGCGGTCTCACGGCCAAGGGGGCAGAAGCTGTGCTGCTCACGCTCCCGGCTGGGGAAGCCTTTCGGCGTGGGCAGGGGACGGCCCGTCAGGTGGGCCAGATACCATTCGCCGTTCTGGGTCTGTACCAGAGAAGCGTGGCCGCATTTCTGCAGGGGATTGTGGACTTCCTTCCAGGCAGAGAGCAGGGGATAGTCCGGCTGGATTTCGTAAGGACCGTGGATGTCTTTGCTGCGGGCAATGGTCTCGGAGTGCTGGTAAGTGGTGCCACCCTCGGCGGTCATGAGGTAGTACATATCATTGATGTAGTAGAGGTGGGGCCCTTCGGTATAGGCGATATCCGTGCCCTTGTAGATGATTTCCGGCTTGCCGATGAGTTTTTCTTCCTGAACGGAATACTCCTGCAGGGCAATGCCGTAGAAGTTGTGATGGTAGACCCGCTGGTCCCAGTACATATTCACCAGGTACTTCCTGCCGCTGGGGTCATGGAACAGGGAGGCGTCAAAGCCGGCGCCGTTCAGCAGCACGGGCTTCGACCAGGGACCGTGGATATCCTCGGCGGTGGTGAGGTAGTTGTGGCAGTCCTTCCACATGCCGTCCACTACCTTCACGTCCGTGTAGATCAGCCAGAACTTGCCATCGGCGTAGCTGAGGTCAGGGGCCCAGATGCCGCCGGAGTTGGGGTTGCCCTTCATATCCAGGAACTCGGTGGTGTCCAGGGGATGAGCCACCAGATGCCAGTGGACCAGGTCTTTGGAATGGTGGATCTGCACACCGGGGAACCACTCGAAGGTGGAAGTGGCGATATAGTAGTCATCGCCAGCCCGGACAATGCTGGGGTCGGGGTTGAAACCTTTCAGTACGGGGTTCTGTATTTTCATGATGAAGTCTCCAATCTTGCTTTAGGAAATATCAAAGAGTGCTGGTGGCGAGGGTGGCTTCACCCTCCTGGACTTTTTCTGCGTTGTGGCGGCGCTCCAGCTCCGTCACTACTTCGTGGTAGCGCTTGTCATCAAGGCCGTAGAAGCAGATGTCGATGAAGGCCACAGCCAGGAACAGTATGGGAATGATGGTGGTGGTGAGCAGGATGCCCTGTAGAGCCTCCGGAGTCTGGACGGCGTTGGCCACATAGCCGAAGCGGGCCAGCATGAAGCCCGGGACAATGCCGCCCAGAGCCAGGCCGAACTTGAAGAAGAAGCCGATGATGGCGTAGATCATGCCGCTGAGGCGCTTGCCGGTCTTGTACTCGCCATATTCAATAGTTTCGGGAATCAGGGCCCACATAAAGCCACCAGCCACGATGATGCCGCAGGAGCCGATGAAGCGGGCAATGAGCACCAGAGAGATGTTCTCAGCAGGCACAGCATAGGTGACGGCGCAGCCGATGATGCCCAGCACCAGGGAAATGCGCAGGAGATTGATCTTGCCTACCAGCTTGTTGAAGGTGGGCACCAGGGGCAGCAGGAAGAAAGCAGGCAGGGTGCCGATGAGGCCGTACCACTGGATCAGGTCAGGACGGTTGCAGTTGTAAGTGATGAAATAGGTGCCAATGGAATTCATGACGGCCATCATGCCGAAGAGGATGATGAAGAAAAGGCTCAGTACCACCAGGGGGCGGTTGACCTTGAACTGCTTGAACACATCGGTGAAGCGGAGTTTTTCATCATTGGAAGGGTCAATCTGGATGCGCTCTTTGGTCTGGGAGAAGCAGTAGAGGAGAAGGAGGGCGCCGATGACGCTGTAGAGGCCCATGGTGACCTGCCAGCCAAAACGGGATTCCTCACCGGTGTAGCTGCCGGAAATCATGGTGACCAGCACGGGAATGCCAAAGGAAACAATCAGGCCGCCCAGGTTGGCGCAGAGCATGCGGATAGAGGTCATGCTCACCACTTCCTTGTTGTCACGGGTCATGGCGGCAGTCAAAGCGCCGTAGGGGATGTTGATGGTGGTGTAGACCAGGGACAGGCCGATATAGGTGGCGTAAGCATAGATGATGCTGGCCCCCTCAGTGAGTTCCGGGGTGCTGAAGCAGAGAATGCCCAGCACGGCAAAGGGGAAGGCACCATAAAGCAGGTAAGGACGGAACTTGCCATATTTGAAGGTATGTTTATCCACAAAAGTACCCACGATAGGGTCAACTACCGCATCCATCACCCGCACCACCAAGAACATAGTGGCCACAATCTCGGCAGGCAGCCCGTAGACATTGGTATAGAAAAACAACAGATAAGTGCAGACCGTAGTGTAGATGAGGTTGCAGGCCAAATCACCCATAGCATAGCCCGTCTTCTCCCTCATGCTAAGCTTATAATTTTTCAAGGCTTCCATTTCAACTAGCTCCTTCCAAAAAAAGAACGGCATATATCAGGCCCCAGGGATGGGGCCCCGCGGACGCGGAAATCATAGGATGTGATTTCAGTCCGCTGTCTCTTTTGGTTCGTTTTCTCTGCGCCAGAGAAAATGAACAACCGAAATCTTACAAAGAGAGGTTTTCCCCTTTCAAGCCAACCCAAGCGCCTTCGTCCCCAAGACCACTTTCCTCGTGTGCAATCAGCCACTTATTCACCGCAAAGAGCAATTTGTCCTCGCCCTTCGCTTTCGTGGTGTCGGCCTTCAGCTCCTCATTGGTATGCCGAGGCAGCACCACTCCGCAGCGGAACTCCTTGCCATCCACCCCACATGGTGCAAAGTGCAAAGTAGTGGCATAAAGCTCCACCGCCGTCCCTTTGGGCACCAGGAAGCATTCCACCTTCTCCGTATCATAAGTGAAGGTCTTCTGGTCGATATCCTGCTGGCGCCCCACCATGAGGATCAGATCAGTAGCCGCAATATCCACCTCAGAACTGCGATGATACTCCAAAGCATTCAGCTTCTCATTCCACCCGGAGCAATGCCCAAACTCCACTGGCATATCCCCATAAACCCTCTCACTCATCTCAGAGAAAAGAGGCAACTCCTCAAACTCAGCCACAGAAGGCTCATAAACAACCTCCCCCTGAGCCGTTTGCTCGTGCCCACTGATAGCCGTAGTGAATTCATAGGTATCAACATCCAGCACTCTGCCATAGGTCAGAAATTCTTTGTCGTTAACTGTTTTCATACTCGTTACCTCAGACAATGCAAATCTCCCGAACCCCAGGCCCCCAAGGATGGGGGCCTGCGGCCGTTGAATTTAGGACAAATTCAAGGCCGCGTAAACATGCCACTGGCATGTTTACTCTTTTGGTTCGTTTTCTTTGCGCCAAAGAAAATGAACAGCCGAAACTTAACTTAGGATGCCAACTCTGCGTAGCAAGGCTCCAAACTCTTATAAAGCTTCTTATAAACCTCATGTTCCTTAGCATAGAAGGCATTAGCATCAGCCTTAGGCTGACAAACCGAAGTAGTCCCCACAAACCTCCTGCAGGCGCTGGGTACATCCTCAAACACCCCGGCTGCCACGCCGCCAAGTATCGCAGCCCCCAGGGCTGCACCTCCTGCCTCGGCTCCCACCTTCACGGGGCAGCCGTACATATTGGCCAGCATCTGCCGCCACAGGGCGCTCTTGCTGCCGCCGCCGCAGGCCATCATATCCTTGACCTCAATCTTCATTTCCCTGAGGATATCCCAGCAATCCAGCAGGGAGAAACTGACGCCCTCCATCACAGACCGCAGCATATCGGCCTTGGTGTGCATGGCGGAAAGGCCGAAGAACACGCCACGGCAGTCGGGATTCAGATGGGGAGTGCGCTCACCCATAAGGTAAGGAAGGTAAATAAGTCTGCGGCTGCCTCTTGGCACGCTGGCAATAGCCTGATTGATGGCCTCATAGTCCATGTTCTCTGCCAGATTCTCCCTGAACCACTTCAGGGAAAGGCCTGCTGCCTGGGTCACCCCCATGACGTGCCAGCAACCCGGCACTGCACAGCAGAAGGTGTGGACCCTGCCTTTGGGGTCGATGAGAGGCCGGTCAGTATGGGCGAAGACCACGCCGCTGGTGCCGATGGTGGTGAAGGCTTTGCCTGTCTCCACAATGCCCGTGCCCACGGCAGCCGCCGCATTGTCACCGGCGCCCCCTGCCACTACGCAGTTGGTGGAAAGGCCCGTGCGCTGAGCAAACTCTTGGGTGATAGTGCCGGTGATTTCCGGGGATTCAAAGACCTTGGGCAGGAGAGCTTCATCTATCTCCAGCTTTTCCAGCACTTCCTTTGACCAGCAACGATGGGGCACATCCAGGAGCTGCATGCCGCTGGCATCGGAAACCTCCGTGGCGTATTCTCCGGTCATGGCGAACCGCACATAATCCTTGGGCAGGAGAATGTGGCGGCAGGCCTGGTAATTCTCCGGTTCATGGTTTCGCACCCAGAGAATCTTGGAAGCGGTGAAGCCCGTGAGGGCGGGGTTGGCGGTGATCTCTATCAGACGCTCTCTGCCAACCTTGGCGGTGATTTCCTCACATTCAGCCGCCGTGCGCTGGTCGCACCAGATGATGGCGGGGCGGATGACCTCATTGGCTTCATTCAGCATCACCAGGCCGTGCATCTGGCCGGAAAGACCCATGCCAACTACATCTTCCTTATCCACCCTGCTCTTTGCCATGACTTCCCGGATGGTGCTGGCAGCGGCTTCCTCCCAGTCCTTGGGATCCTGCTCTGCCCAGCCGTTCTGGGGCTGGTAGAGGGGATACTCAGCGGAGGCCTCTGCCACCTGGTGGCATTCTTCATCAAAGAGCACCGTCTTGGTGGCGGAAGTCCCCACGTCCACGCCGATAAGATATTTCATTTCAGGTTCCTCCCTAAATACGATATCTGTCGTATTGCGTTCTCGGCGTTGCGTGCTTATGAACGCAACTCACGGTAATCAATATAGCACAGGACGAAACAAGAATCAATACTTTTTGTGGGACAATTTTTTATTTTATTTATCGCGTTTAAACACCACTAATAATATAAAACAAGAGTCGAAATTTTACAGAGCGATAAAAATCAAAATAAAACGATTGACAAGCTGGCCTGGGGGTGCTATGCTTTGCATGTATCAAGCGTGCATGAGCACGCAAACGTGTATCAAAGGAGCGCTTAACCATGAATAATCTGAAGAACATCCCCTCTGTAAAATGCGGCATCATCTCCGTGAGCCGTGACTGCTTCATCATTTCCCTGTCCGAGAACCGCCGCAAGTCCATCGTAGAAGCCTACAGCAAAAAGTACGGCGAGCTCTATGAAGTGAAGAAAACCGTGGAAAACGAGAAGGATATGCTGGAGGCTGTGCAGGAAGCCAAAGACGCTGGCTGCAACGCCCTCACCGTCTTCCTGGGCAACTTCGGCCCGGAGACTCCGGAAACCCTCATTGCAAAAGTCTTTGACGGCCCGGTGATGTATGTGGCCGCTGCCGAGGAAACGGGCAAGAACCTCATCAATGGCCGTGGCGATGCCTACTGTGGCATGCTGAACTGCTCCTATAACCTGGGCCTCAGGCATCTGAAAGCCTTTATCCCCGAGTACCCGGTGGGCACCGCTGAGGAGCTGGCTGATATGATTGCTGACTTCCAGCCCGTGGCAAGAGCTCTGCTGGGACTGAAGGACCTGAAGATCATCACCTTTGGCCCCCGTCCCCAGGACTTCTTCGCCTGCAATGCACCCATCCAGCCTCTCTATGACCTCGGTGTGGAAATCGAGGAAAACTCTGAGCTGGACTTGCTGGTGGCTTACAAGAGCCATGAGGGTGATCCCCGCATCCAGGAAATTGCCGATGATATGGCCAAGGAGCTGGGCAAGGAGGGCAATCCCTATCCCGAAATGCTGCCCCGCATGGCCCAGTTCGAGCTGACCCTGCTGGACTGGATGGAGGAGCACAAAGGCTCCCGTAAGTACGTGGCTTTTGCTGACAAGTGCTGGCCCGCTTTCCCCAAGGAATTCGGCTTTGAGCCCTGCTATGTGAACAGCCGCATGGTGAGCCGGGGCATTCCTGTATCCTGTGAAGTGGATATCTACGGCGCCCTCAGCGAGTACATCGGCCTCTGCGTCAGCGGCGATGCGGTGACTCTGCTGGATATCAACAATTCCGTGCCTAAAGACCTCTATGAGGAAAGCATTGCCCCCGCTGGCAAGTACAAGCTCACTGACACCTTCATGGGCTTCCACTGCGGCAACACTCCCCTTTGCAAGCTGAAGAAGGGCGGCGTGAAGTACCAGCTCATACAGAACCGCCTGCTGGAAAATGGCGGCACCCCCGACTTCACCCGTGGCACTTTGGAAGGTGACATCACTGACGGTGACATCACCTTCTTCCGCCTCCAGAGCACCAGTGAAGGCACCTTGCGGGCTTATATCGCCCAGGGAGAGATCCTGCCTGCTGCCACCAATTCCTTCGGCGGCATCGGCATCTTCGCCATCCCCGAAATGGGCCGCTTCTACCGCCATGTGCTCATCGAGAAGCGCTTCCCCCATCACGGCGCCGTGGCCTTCGGACACTTTGGCCGCGCCATCTACGATGTACTCAATTTCCTGGGAGTGGCTGACATCAGCTACAACCAGCCCGCTAATCTCCCGTATCCCACGGAGAATCCCTTTGCGTAAAACTTTTCTCCACAAGTTTTACATATAGCTCCAACGAAAAAGACAGGCGCCTTTTGCGAGGTGCCTGTCTTTTCTATTGGATGGTATATGCTTTGGTTTATGTTCTTATATATCTTGTGGCCCGTCCCTGTCCTACCCGGCGGATTTTTCCGGCCTTTACCATAGCCCCCAGCACTGCTTCTACGGTGGTGGGGCTTACGTCTGGCAGGATGGCACAGATGTCTCGTTTGGATAAGGGCGTGAGGCTGTTTTCCAGAGTGGCTTCTATGCGGGCCTTTTTGGTGACTTTTTTGCCGTGCAGGATGGCGAAGCGTTTGTCCAGTTCCTTGTAGCACATATAGAGCATAGAAAGGAAGTTTTTCATGAAGGGGGCATAGTCCGAAGTGTTTTCGTGCCAGCCCCGGCTTGATTCCTGCAGGGCGGTGTAGTAGAGCTGCTGGTATAGGTTGATTTGTTCCTCGAAAGATATGTATTTTCCCGCCAGGAAACCTTTTTTGTAGAGCAGCAGCAGGGAGAGCAGCCTGGACATGCGCCCGTTACCGTCCCGGAAGGGATGTATGCAGAGAAAATCGAGAATGACGCAGGGGATGAGCAGGAGCTGGTTGATATTGGCATTGCCACGGGCTTCCATATAGGCGAGTTCAAGCTGCTCCATAGCCTCGGCAGTTTCTTGGGCAGGCACGGGGCGAAAGCGTATGCGACGTTTGCCAGCGCTGTCGATTTCCAGGATGAGATTGTCGTTTTGCTTGTACTTGCCGCCATCGTCGTTGCCGCTGAAGGCCAGGAGCTGGGCGTGGAGGGAGAGAATATCAGCCTGGCGGAAATCGAGATCCTTAAAATTTGTGTGTATGGTGTTCAGAGCATCCCTGTAGCCCGCAATCTCAGCTTCATCGTGGTTCAGAGGAGCACTGCTTTGGTTTACTATGGCGGCTATTCTTTCATCGCTGGTGATGATACCCTCAATGGCATTGGAGCTTTTGACAGATTGTACGCGGGCCACCTGCTCAAGCTCGGTGAAGATTTTTGGGTTGGCCTCCCGGCGCAGGCCGGAGGCAGAGCGAAGTGCATAGATATTGGCCGTCAGGTTGGTAAGCGCTGCAGGCAAAAGACCGTTGTCCAGGAAAGAGTAGTCAAAGATATGCATATAGTCACCGCCTTTCTGCATATAAATTAGCATAGTATATGCAGAAACACAAGAGAAGATGGTGCAAGATTATCTTGTACATAACAAAGTTTCCTCTTGGCGGCAGCCAGCAATCTGTTATAAGGTGAGTTCCTATTAGAGCAGAGATCCGGCAGGATTCTGTTGGCCTGTGTCGAAGGAGTATATGATTTCAGCAAATAGGAAAGGAGATTTGACAAAATGAAAATAGGAATTATCGGCGCGATGAAATCCGAAGTTGAGGCCTTGAAGGCCGCCCTGGACACCTCCCGCAAGGAGACGAAGGCCTCCATGGAGTTCTGCGAAGGCAGGCTGGGGCAGATGGATGTGGTGGTGGTGCAGAGCGGCATTGGCAAGGTCAATGCGGGCATCTGCGCCCAGATCCTGGTGGATGATTTTGCGGTCACCCATATCATCAACACCGGCGTGGCCGGCTCCCTCAGCAATGAACTGGATATTGGGGACATCGTCATTTCCAAAGACGCGGTGCAGCATGACTTCACAGTGGAAGCTATCGGCTTCAAGAAGGGGGAGATTCCCTTCACGGGCAAGGTGGCCTTTGAGGCAGATGAGACTCTGCGGCAAAAGGCCCTGGCTGCTGTCAAGGCGGCTCTGCCTGACATCAGGGCCGTGGAGGGCCGGGTCTGCTCCGGCGACCAGTTCATTTCCTCCAAGGAGGCTAAAGAGCGCATCATCGCAGACTTCGACGGCACCTGCGCCGAAATGGAAGGCGCAGCCATCGCCCAGGTCTGCCATGCCAACAACCTGCCTTTCGTAGTCCTGCGCGCCATCTCCGACAAGGCCGACGGCAGCGCCCAGGTGAGCTTCGAGGAATTCGAGCAGAAGGCGGCGAAGAACTCGTCAAGGCTGGTGCAGTATATGCTGGAGAACTGGTGAGACGTATGACATGGATTGGACCATTGAGTATTACTTAAAATAAAATGGTGACGGCATCTCCGCCCGCATCATCAACATGCCCACCATCAAGACTCTGTATGAGGAACTTATCCTGCAGGCCGCCAGGGACCGCGGCAAGCTCATCACCGTAGAGGAACACAACATCAGCGGCGGCCAGGGCGAAGCTGTGTGCTCCCTGCTGGCAGAGCATCAGCCTGTGCCGGTGAAGCGCCTGGGCATCCCTGACGAATTCGACCACTCCGGCTCCGCAGACGAACTTCTGCAGCAATTCGGACTCAACGCAGAGCATATCGCAGCAGCAGCTAAAGAGATGCTGGGAAAATAACTTCATAAACAGGAAAGCCCGAGGTGCTGTCAAGCGCCTCGGGCTTTTCGATATGCGTTGATTGAACTGCTTCAAAAACACTTCAAAAACACTTCAACATAACTTCAACATCAACTTCAAACCAACTTCAATAGCATTATCCTTCCAGTATGCACTTGAGGAATTCTTCTCCGTACCTTTCCAGTTTCCTCTCGCCGATGCCCTTGACTTCCAACATCTCGTCCATAGTACTTGCGCAGCAGAGTCTGGGCCTCGGCTATATAAGGATTGTCCATGAAAACACCTATTTCTGTAAATTTGATTCGAAAATGATCGGTATTACCATCCTACCATAGATTGAGGGGGATGGTTGGAAACCTACGGGAAAAACTCAATCAAAATGATAGTTTTATATCACTAAACAAAATAAAATCTGAAAAAGTAGTTGCAAATGATATGTTGCCGTGCTATAATGACTTCATAAATGAAAGATATATAACATTTAGATATAAGGAGTGATGATGGTGAGCTTTCAATATCGCCAGGAAGCAGTTTGGATTGGCATTGATGTAGGCACCACTGGTGTCCGTGCCATTGCCTATGACATCACGGGCAAAAAGGCGGCTGGTGCAGAGGCTTTTTATCCTCTGCTGACACCCCATCCGGACTGGGCGGAAGAGAATCCAGAGCAGATCTTCGCTGCAGTCAAGGAGGTGGTGGGCAAGGCCGCTGCTGACCTCAGATACAAGAGCCGCCAGCTGGCAGGACTTTCCCTGAGCACTGTCATGCACAGCTTTGCGGGGCTGGACGAGCATTATCGCCCCTTGATGGATATGCAGACCTGGGCAGACAGCCGCAGTGCAGGCATCGTGCGGGAGATGAAGGAGGACGAGGGACTTTGTCGCCGCTTCTACGAGAAGACAGGCTGCCCCATCCACGCTTCCTATCCCCTGGCCAAGATTCTCTGGCTGAAGAAGAATCACCCGGATATGTTCAGCCAGATGAAATACGTGGGCTCCTTGAAGGACTACCTCTTCTACGGACTCACGGGCAAGTGGCTCATAGACAAGTCGGCGGCCAGCACCAGCGGCCTTTACAATGAAAAGCAAGGCGTTTGGGATGAGGAAATCCTCTCCTATGCGGGCTTGAAAAAGGAGCAGCTGCCGGAGGTGGTATCCACTACCCACCTGGAGAAACTGCAGGAGAGCGCTGCCTCGGAAATGGGGCTGCCTGCAGGCCTGTCAGTGGTCATCGGCGCCACAGACGGAGTGCTGGTGAATGTGGGCATCGGGGCGGTGGAGCCAGGGCAGCTCAGCGCCACCATCGGTACCAGCGGTGCCCTTAGGATGCTCACCCGGGAGCCCCTCACCGACGGGAAGATGCGTACCTGGTGCTACAACCTGACAGACGATATGTGGGTAGCGGGAGGCGCTATCAACAACGGGGGCATGATCCTGCGCTGGGTGAAGGACAAGGTCTGCCACTACACGCCTCATCATCTGGAAAACCTTGATGTGGATGGGTACGACCTTATGACCATGAAGGCCGCCCATGTGGCGGCGGGCTCTGACGGCCTGGTCATGCTGCCCTGCTTCACTGGGGAGCGGGCACCTTATTGGAATTCGGAGCTGCGGGGCATGTTCTTCGGCCTCTCACTCAATCATAGCCGTTCACACATGATAAGGGCCTGCCTGGAGGGCATTTCCTACAGCATGAACGCAGTGATGCTGGCCCTGCGGGATTTTGGGGAAATCAGGGACATCCGGGTCAGCGGCAGCTTCACTAAGTCGGCGCTCTGGCTGCAGATCCTTGCCAGCGTGCTGAATGAGGAACTGATTCTGCCGGACAACAGCGAGGGGGCGGCCTTCGGGGCGGCGGTGCTGGGCTTCATTGCCAGCGGCGAGCTCTCCGGCATCGGGGCCACCAGGGAACTGGTGAAGCCAAAGCGCATCATAACTCCTGACCCTGAAGAGGCCAAGGTTTATAAGGAACTTTACCAGATATTTGATAGCCTGTACTGGAAACTGCAGCCGGAGCTTTCCGCTATTGCCGCATTCCAGAAGGCTCATGCATAGGGAGGCATCATGATGGAGAAGAAAATGGATATCGGCATGGTGGGCATGGCCGTCATGGGCAGCAACCTGGCCCTGAATATGGCTGATCACGGCTTTGAGGTGGCTTGCTACAACTACACGCCAGACCTGACGGAAAAGGTGCTGAAGGAGCATCCCCATGAGCGCATGCACGGCTTCTTCGACTTGCAGGAATTTGTGGACTCCCTGCAAAAGCCCCGCCGCATCATGTTCATGATCATGGCCGGGACCCCGGTGGATTCCATGCTTGAGAAGCTGGTGCCTTTGCTGGAGCCTGGGGACATGATCCTGGACGGAGGCAACTCTTTCTTTGAGGATACCCGCCGCCGCCATGACCTGCTGCAGGAGAAAGGCCTCCATTACTTCGGTGTAGGCATTTCCGGCGGGGAGAAGGGGGCCCGCCGTGGGCCATGCATCATGCCCGGCGGGGACAAGGCTGCCTATGAATATGTGCGCCCCATCTATGAGGCCATCGCTGCCAGGGCAGGGGAAGAGCCCTGTTGCGCCTACATGGGCACTGACGGTGCGGGGCACTATGTGAAGATGGTGCACAACGGCATCGAGTATGCAGATATGCAGCTGATTGCTGAGGCCTACCTTTTGCTGAAATATGCCGGAGGCTATAGTAACCGCGAGATTGGCGAGATTTTCCACCAATGGAACCAAGGGGAGCTCAAGAGCTTTCTCATCGGCATCACGGCAGATATCTTCATGGAGGCTGACGAGGCAGGCGGGGAGCTCCTGGACAAGATTTTGGACAGCGCCGGCCAGAAGGGCACGGGGCGCTGGACCAGCATAGAGGCCCTGCGGCAGGGGGTGAACACCTCACTTATCACCGCTGCCTGCAATGCCCGGGTCATGTCCAACTTGCTGGAGGAAAGGGAGGAACTGGCTCCTCTGGTGCAGGCAGAGAGAAAGGCAGAGCCTGCCGAAGGATTCGTGGAAATGGTGCGCAAGAGCCTCTACCTGGGCAAGATTGCGGCCTACGCCCAGGGCTTTGCCCTCTACAGCTCCGCTTCGGAACACTTCGGCTGGCAGCTGGATTTGGGGCGGATTGCCGCCATCTTCCGCTCCGGCTGCATCATCCAGGCAGAGTTTTTGGACAGGATCACGGAGGCCTATGGGGAACAGCCGGGGCTGAAGAATCTCCTGCAGGACAAGTTCTTTGCGGGGAAGGTCAGGGAAAATCTCGCCTCCCTGCGGCAGGCAGCTGCCCAGGCCATGCTGGCTGGCATTCCCATTCCGGCCCTGGCCTGTGCGGTTGAGTACCTGGACGCACTGGGGGGCAGGCATCTGGGAGCCAACCTCATCCAGGCACAGCGGGACTGCTTCGGCGCCCACACCTACAGGCGCACTGACCGGGAGGGCAGCTTCCACCACGAATGGCAGAAGCATTTTTGAGTTCATCATCTGATTGGAGACAATAGGAGGGCTTGTTTATGCCGCTTATAATTTTGGCAGTTGGTATACTCTTTCTCTTTTTCCTGATTGTGAAAGTAAGGCTCAATAGTTTCCTCTCCCTGCTCCTGGTGGCAGGACTGGTGGGCTACGCCGAGGGGCTGCCCGAGGGGCAGATCATCCCCGTGATTGAAAAGGGCCTGGGGGGAACCCTGGGCGGCCTGGCCATCGTGGTGTCTTTCGGCGCCATGCTGGGCAAGCTCATGGCAGAAAGCGGCGGTGCCCAGCGCATCGCCACCACCCTCATCGACGTATTCGGGCGCAAGTGGGTGAAATGGGCTGTAGCCCTCACTGGCTTCATCGTGGGCATCGCCCTCTTCTACGAAATCGGCTTCGTGCTCTTGATTCCCCTGGTCTTCACCATCGCCACGGCGGCGAAGATTCCCCTGCTGGAGGTGGGAATTCCCATGGCGGCGGCTCTCTCCGTCACCCATGGCTTCCTGCCGCCCCATCCGGGACCCACGGCCATTTCCATCATCTACAATGCAGATATTGGCCTGACTCTGGTGTACGGCGCCATCATCGCCATTCCCACTGCCATTGTGGCAGGACCCCTCTTTGCCAATACCACTAAGGACATCCAGCCGGAATCTCCCCAGGGCATGCATAGCAGCAAGGTCTTCGAGGATGAAGAAATGCCCGGCTTCGGCATCTCCGTCTTCACCGCCATGGTTCCCGTGGTGCTCATGGCCGCTTCTGCCATTGCCAAGCTGACTCTTTCTGCTGATTCCGGCCTCTATCAGTGGCTCACCTTCCTGGGTACTCCGGACATGGCCCTGACCATTGCAGTGGCAGCGGCCATCTACACCTTCGGCATCAGGCAGGGCAAGACCATTCCCGAGATCATGAAGATCTGTGAGGGAGCTGTGCTCACCATCGCCATGATCCTGCTCATCGTGGGCGGCGGCGGTGCCCTGAAGCAGATCCTCATCGACAGCGGCGTGGGCAGGTACATCGGTGAGATTGCTGCCCAGTCCAACCTTTCTCCCCTGCTCCTGGCCTGGACGGTGGCAGCGGTCATCCGCATTGCCTGCGGCAGTGCCACGGTGGCAGCTCTCACGGCAGGCGGCATTGCCGCTCCCATCGTGGCGGTGACGGGGGTGAATCCCGAGCTCATGGTGCTGGCCACCGGTGCTGGCAGCCTGATTCTCAGCCCTCCCAATGACCCGGGCTTCTGGCTCTTCAAGGAATTCTTCGGGCTTTCCGTCAAGCAGACCGTGCGCACCTGGTGCGTGCTGGAGACCATCATCTCCGTCATGGGCCTCCTTGGCGTGCTGGCGCTGGATGCCATCATTTGAATAACCAGGGACTGCAGACCGACCCAATGGGCGGACTGCAGTCCCTTTTGGTTTCCTTTCTAATGCGTTATAATGATTATACTAACATCAGAAAAGGGGAGCCTTTATGAAAGAACAGGTTTTGCCTATTTTACGCAGCGCCTATGATGATCTCACCAAGTCGGAGAAGCGGATTGCCGACTATATTTCGGAGCACAGGGATGAGATCATGGGGCAGACGGTGGCGGAAATCGCCCAGCATACTGGCAGCGCTGAAATCACCATTTCCCGCTTTTGCAAGAAGCTGGGCTTTGGCGGCCTCCAGAGCCTCAAGATTGCCCTGGCCTCGGAACTGTCCAGTCCTGCGGAAACTCCCTACGGGGACATTGGCAAAGAAGACGGTGAGGCAGCGGTGGCGGGAAAGATTTTCCGCAATATAACAGACGGCCTGCAGGACACCCTGAAAATCCTGGACTTCACCCTGATTGCCAGGGCTGTGGAGCTGCTGCAGGGAGCCCGACGGGTGGCTATCTACGGTTTTGGCAACTCGGCTACGGTGTGCAAGGATATGGAGACCCGCTTCCTGCGCTTCGGCATGGCGGTGCAGGCCTTCAGTGACGCCCATATGCAGGTTACCTCGGCAGCCCTGCTGGACGAGCATGATGTGGTCATGGCCGTTTCCCATAGCGGTGCAACCAAGGATATCCTGGAGTCAGTGCAGATTGCAAAGGCCAGAGGGGCCAAAGTAATCGCCATTACCAGCTATGCGCAGTCGGAACTGGCCCGCCGGGCAGACATCGCCCTAATCGGCATGGGCCGTGAGGTGAACTACCGCTCGGAAGCCGCCGCCTCCCGCCTGGTGCACATGGCCATCGGCGATATCCTCTATACCTGCCTGGCCATGAAGATGCCAGAGCAGTACCAGGCCAACCTGCAGAAGATGAGGGAAGTCATCGCCGCCAGGAGGCTGTGAGATGGCCGGGGGTGTTTCTTCTTGTGAAGCAAAGAAAGCCTTGCAAAATGGCAGGAATCAGCCCTGTTTTGTCGAAAGGCTCAGGAGAGTCCAAGTAAAACGCAAAGGAGACTGGTTATCGAGCAGAAGGCGGCGAAGAACTCTTCAAGGCTGGTGCAGTATATGCTGGAGAACTGGTGAGACGTATGATATGAGTAAAAGCCCGGAGCATTTTCGCTTCGGGCTTTTCAAGTGGCAAAGATATGATTGAACTGCTTCAAATACACTTCAACACAACTTCATTGTCAACTTCAAACCAACTTCAATAGTGTCATCCTTCCAGGAGGCACTGGAGGAATTCTTTCCCGTACCTTTCCAGCTTCATCTCGCCGATGCCCTTGACCTCCAGCATTTCGTCAAGTGTCTTGGGCTGCACTGCGCACATATCTTTGAGGGTGGCATCGGAAAAGACCACGTAGGGAGGAACGTGCTCCCGGGTGGCGATTTCTTTGCGCAGGCGGCGCAGCTTGTCGAAGAGGCCGGAGTCGGCGGGAGTTTTTTCAGGCTCTGGCTTGGGCACGGCCTGAAAGACTTTTTCCTGTCCCTTGAGCACGGGATAGGCGGCGGGCTTCAGGGTCAGCACAGGGAATTTGCTCTCGGTGATGGCCAGATAGTCGGTGGCTACGAATCTTTGGATGAGCAGCTTGATATCTGCCAGCTTCCGTTCTTTCATCAGGCCGAAGGTGGAGAGCTGGTCAAAGCGCAGCTCGTGAACTTTCTTGTCCTGGGAACCTTTCAGTACCTGGGCCACCAGATTGAGGCCGAAGCGCTCCTTCATGCGGTAGACGCAGGAGAAGACTTTCTGGGCATCTAGGGTCACATCGATTTTCTCCAGCCCTGCCTTGCAATTCCCGCAGTTGTCGCAGGTCACCTCGCCGCTTCTGTCTCCGAAGTAGCTGATGATGAAATGGCGCAGGCATTCGGGGGTGTGGCAGTAGTCCACCATTTTTTGCAGGCACCCCAGGTTGTGGGCTTTGCGCTCCTCGTTTTCCGTGGAGATGTCGATGAGGTATTTCTGGGTCATGACATCCTGGGGGGAATAGAGCAGGATGCAGCTGCCCGGCTCTCCGTCCCGGCCGGCGCGGCCTGCCTCCTGATAGTAGGCCTCGATGTTCTTGGGCATATTGTAGTGGATGACAAAGCGCACATTGGACTTGTCGATGCCCATGCCAAAGGCATTGGTAGCCACGATGACCTGTACGTTGTCATAGAGGAAATCCTCCTGGGCCTCTGTGCGCTCCTTGTCGGAAAGGCCCGCGTGGTAGCGTCCCACGGCGAATTTCTTCTTGGCCAGATGCTCATAGAGCTTGTCCACTTCCTTGCGGGTGGCGGCGTAGATGACACCTGCCTCATCACTGTGGGCCTTGAGGTATTTTTCGATGAATTTCTTCTTGTCTTCCCCCCGGCGCACCTCGAAGTACAGGTTGGGGCGGTCAAAGCCTGTTACGTGCACCTGGGGTGAGCGCAGGTGCAGGAGGTTTACGATGTCTTCCTTGACCTCCGGCGTAGCCGTGGCGGTAAAGGCGCTTACCAGGGGACGGCGGGGGAGGCTGGCGATGAAGGGGGCAATCTGCCGGTAACTGGGACGGAAGTCGTGGCCCCACTGGGAAAGGCAGTGGGCCTCGTCCACCGCCACCATGGAGATTTCCTGCTGCTCGATGATATATTGGAAGTAATCAGTATCCAGCCGTTCCGGGGCAACATACACCAGCTTGTACTGCCCCGCCGCAATGGCCTGCAGCCGCTGGGAGGATTCCCTGGCGGTGAGCTGGCTGTTGATGAAAGTAGCAGGCACCCCTTGCTCCTGGAGGGCGTCCACCTGATCCTTCATCAGGGAAATCAGGGGGGAGATGACCAAAGTCACCCCGGGGAAAACCAGAGCCGGCACCTGAAAGCAGATGGACTTGCCAGCTCCCGTGGGCATGATGGCCAGGGTATCTGCTCCCGACAGCAGGCTCTCCACCACCGGCCGCTGGGCTGGCCGGAAGTCCGGGTAGCCATAGTACTTGCGCAGCAGGGACTGGGCTTCGGCTATATATGGATTGTCCATGAAAACACCTATTTCTGTAAATTTGATTCGTAAATTATCAGTATTACCATTTTACCATAGATTGGAGGTGGTGGGGCTGATGACTGCAATGTGGTTAGATTCTGAACAAGTGGCCAAAGAATAGGGCCCTGAGCATGGGGGATGCTCAGGGCCTTGTTTTATCAGCTGCTGCCAGATGATGCTGCCAGGATTCAGGCTGTAGTGCCGTAACCGTTCATTACAACATCAACCTTGCCGGTGCGGGGGTGGAAGATTAGCCCGTGGATTGCCACGTCTGCAGGTATCAGGGGATTGAGGCGGATGAGCTCCACTGTGTCGATGACGTTCTGTTCCGGGTGGTGGAACTCGTCGGCCCATTCTGTAAGCTCCTTTTTTATCATGTGGATGGCTTCTTTGGATATGCCCCTCTCCAGCATGGTTTTGATAAGCCCCTCGGAGGTGGTGTTGGCCATGCCGCATTCGTGATGGCCGATGACGAAGATTTCCTTCACTCCCAGTTCGTAGATGCAGACCAGCAGGCTCCTGATGGTGCCGTCAAAGACGCCGGTGATGCCGTTGCCTGCGGTCTTGATGACCTTGGCTTCGCCCCGGCCGATGCCCAGGGCTGGTTCCAAAAAATTAACCAGCCTGGTGTCCATACAGGTGATGAGTGCCACCTGCTTCTGGGGCAGCTTGCTCTTCTTCAAATCCTCCAGCGTGTAGTCTGCCGGGGGATGGGCACAGAATTCGGCATTGGCATCAAGCATATCCTGAAGTTTGGACACAATGCATTCCTCCTTATTCGCTCCCATGTTTGGGCAATTTTGATATCGTGTTTTGGGTGGCATAACGCTGATTATATGTTGAACCTATTCTGCATGAATGCAGAGGTTTCCTTTCATTAAGTGAAAAGTTGTGAAAAAACATAGCCTCCCCGGATAGGGGAGGCTGCTATCAGTGGCCCAGGGTCATCTCAACTTTCTGAACTGCCGCTGCCCTTTCCCGCATGGCGGCGGAGGTGAGGCGTTGCCAGATGTGGTGGACTTTTTCTGTGTATTCTTTTGGAGAAATGTGGTTTTCTTTCTGTTTTTCTATGTAAGTCTTGATGGTGCTGCGGAACTGCTCATTCAGCTGCACCTGCCTGAGGGACAGCAGCACTTGCAGGTTGCTGTCCACCAGATAGAGATGCAGGGTCTTGTCCTGCAGGATCTCTTCTGTGGGCCATTCCTCCGGCTTCAACAGCGGGAGCCCCAAGGGGGCGTCTCCCCAGCCTTCCTTGAAGATGCCGTCTATCTGGTACAGGAAGAACAGCACACCGTCCTCTTCATAAAGGGCCAGCTCCATCTTCCCTGTGCGGAAAGCCTCCCAGGCAATGACGTCCGTGCGGGAGAGCTTCAGGATAAACATGAGCCCGTTCACATCGGCCTGGAAAAGACCCCCGTCCCCCTGCTCTCTGATGGGCAGGGGGAATTTTTGTCCCACTTCGAAATTCGTATAGTCCATAATACACCTTCCTAAGTTTATTCTTCGCTGCACCGTCTTACGGCGCTGGCGATACCTTCCATGTAGAGGGGGATGTTGTCCCTCAGCTTGTCCAGGGTTCCCGGATGGGGAGCGGCTATGTACTTGAAGCCGTTGTGCTCGTAGATGTTGAAGTAGTAGCCGTAGGACTTGCGGTGGGAGAGCCCCAGCAGCGGCAGCACATTCATGTAGACCCCCTGTCCCAGCATCAGTACTCCTACAGGTTTGAAGGTTTCTATTTCTGCCAGCAGGTGCTGGAAGCAGTTTTCAAGCTCATAGCGGCTGGGTTTTCGGGGCCTGCCGCTGGAGAGGGGCGGGCACTTCAGAAGGTAGGCGCCGTAAAAGCTATAGCCAAAGCGGGCCAGGTCTTTCAGGGCTGGCTCCAGCATGGGGCCGGCGGGAAAGCAGCGGTCAAATTCCGGCGGGGCATTGCGCTCCTCCGGCGGCAGTAGCGGTGCGGTGTAGTCCACGCAGATGATGACTTTATCCCCTTCGGCGGCCTCATCTATCACCGGAAGCTGGTGTCTTCTTATTTCACAGTTATGGCATGCTCTTATCTTATCCCCTAAGGTCACGAAGAATCCCTCCCCTGATGTACTGACTTTAGTATAGCATTTTCAGCGCCACAAGGCTAATAAGAAGGAACTTTGGCAGAGGCAAAGAATTAAGAATATGGTAAAGACGGATTCACAGAAAGGCAGATGGGGTGCGTGACAGCAGAGGAAGCAAAGATCTTACTGACGGGGCAGGGGCTGAGGCCGGGACTTTTGCGTGAGGCGGAATCTTTTAGGGAGAAATATCCCTGGCAGGGTACGCGGAAGGTGGCTGTGCCCCGCTACCCTTATTTTGGCAAAGAGATTTTGGAGCAGGCTCTGGCAGCGCTATTGGCTGGGGCGAACCTGCTGCTGGTGGGGCCAAAGGCGGCAGGGAAGAATATATTGGCAGAGAGTCTGGCCCTGCTTCTGGGGCGGCCTGCCTGGAATGTTTCCTTTCACATTGATGTGGACGCTTCCTACCTTATTGGCATGGATACCTTCAAGGGAGGAGAGGTGCAGTTCCGCCCCGGGCCGGTGCATGAGTGTGCTTCTTTAGGAGGCGTGTGCATCCTGGATGAAATCAATATGGCCCGCAATGAGGCCATGGCGGTGCTTCACTCTCTGCTGGACCATCGGCGGCTGCTGGAAGTGCCAGGGTATGAGCAGCTGCAGTTGCACCCGGCAGCCAGGTTCATTGCCACTATGAACTACGGGTATGCGGGGACGCGGGAACTCAATGAGGCGCTTTTGTCCCGCTTTGTGGTGCTGCATTTGCCGGTGCCGGGGGAGGAAGAACTCATGGCGCTATTCTCCTATGAGTTCCCTGACCTGCGTCAGGAGGCAGGGCAGATGCTGGCGGCGCTTTTCATGGATATCCGCAAGAAGTATGAGGAAAAGGAAATCTCAGGCCGGGCGCTGGATTTGCGAGGGCTGCTGGAATCTGTGCGGCTTATCCGCTTGGGACTGACCGTTAAGGAAGCGCTGGCCATGGGACTGGTGAATAAGTGCTTCGATGTCCAGGAGAAGACATTGGTGGAGGATCTTCTGGCCTTGCGGGTGTCGGAGGATTGGGGGGCAAAGGAGTTTTTTTCATTCTAAGGCGTTCGGGACAGGGGCATGGCAACGCTTCACTTGGAATTTTACCATAGAATCTAAGCTCCCACTGCGTGCAGCTCTGCTTCGCAGAGCTGCGCTTGTGCTCGCTAAGATTTATGGTAAAATTCCACACGTTCCGCTTATGCCATGCCCCTGTCCCTTACTTACTGGCGGTTGGTGGGGGCAGGGCGTGTGCTTGGAAATGAGGGGGGATGTTGGTGGCTTATGAATCCTTAAAGCTGGGGAGGAAGAAGCGGGCCCTCAATATGGTCTGGTCGGCGGCGGGAAGTTATGGCTTTCGGCCGGAGTTTTTGGCTTTTCAGCAGAGCGGGGAGCCTGACCTTTATCTCAACTCTATTGTGGGCTTTGTGCACAGGCATTATGAGGTGGAAAGGCTCTCTGGTTATTTTCGTGAATTGAATCATTCCCTGCTGGGTGAACTTTTCACAGAGCTTTTCTGGCTGGGGCTGGAGGAGGCGGCCTTTCAAAGGGAACAGCCTCACCGCCCTGTGCTGAAAGATTTGCGCCGCCGTCATGCGGAGACTTTTCTGGCAGAGGACACTGACCTTGCCATGCAGCAGCTGATGATGCGGCAGGAGCTGGCCCATACCCTGAAGTGCATCCGCTGCCGGGAAATCCTGGGGGAGAAGGTGCGGATACTGAATCCCTGGGACAAGCGGCTTTACGAGGCATTGCGGTTTACGGGAGAAATGGATACCGGGGCAGTCATCTCCGCCATGGAGGGCATCATTGAAAGGTTCTTCCGCTTCCATTGGGAAAGCCCGGGCAGGAGGGTGCTGCATTTCGGACTGAATCCCAGGCTGCGGGCCTTGCTGGGGAAAGTCCTGCCCCATGCCCACCAGTGGGGCCAGGGGAACGGTTCCTTCATGGAGCTGGCGGGAGCAGAAGCAGGACCAAGGAAAATCCCCCTGCCTGGGCTGCAGGGCCATAGGCTGGGGGATGAGGAACTGACAGAGCGTTTTGGTGCGCCCCTCTGGGGCAGGGAGAGGCAGAGGGAGCTGGAGGCTTTTTACTGCCGCGGCCCCCATGCCAGAGTCAGGCTTTGGCTCACGGCAGAGCGTGGGCAGCTGCGGCAGGAGAATCTGGACTTCTTGGCAAAGCAGCAGGCAAGATATCGCACGGAACTGAGGGACCTTGCTCATCGTCTGAAAAACAGCCTGCTGGTACACCGCCAGCCTATGGAGCTGCCGTCAAGAAGAGGCAGGCTTTCTCCGGGCCGTATCTGGCGGGGGCTTTACCTGCGGGATGAGCGGGTGTTCTCTGCCATGGAGCCTGCCCATTATGGAGAATTTTCCCTGCTGCTCCTGCTGGATGCCTCAGCCTCCAGAGAAAGCCGTCAGGCCGTCATTGCCAGCCAGGCCTGCCTCATTGCCGAAGCCATGGGACAGGCGGGGATTCCCCTTGGGGCGGCTTCTTTTTTCAGCGAAGGAGGCTGCACGGTGCTCAGGCAGTTGAAGACTTTTACGGAGACTTCAGCGGAAGGGATATTTTCCTACGAGGCAAGGGGCTGGAACCGGGACGGGCTGGCCCTGAGGGCCGTACCGGAACTGTTTCACGGGGCCAGGGGGCGGAAAATCCTCCTGATTCTCACCGACGCCAATCCCAGCGACGAGGCAGGGCTTCCTGCCCATGGTCTTGGTCCTGCTCATATTTATGGCGGGCAGGAGGCCATGGAGGATACCGCGAATTCAGTCAAGGAACTGAGGAAGCAGGGCATCAAGGTGCTGGCCTTGGTCAACAGCGTCTTTGCAGAGGAAATTGCCGAGGATTTTGCCAGGAAGATTTATGGGGAGAACTATATAAGGCTGCAGGATTTGTCCCAACTGGCGCAGAAGGTCGGGGATCTGCTGGCGGCTGAGATTGAAGAATATTGACACGGCACATAAGTTTGGTATATTGATATGAGAGTTGTTCAGCGGTTCATAGTTTGTAAGGGGGAGCGAAAATGAGATATTTGATCATCGGCGCAGGCGGTACTGGCGGTGCTCTGGCAGGATTTTTGGCGCGGGCAGGGCAGGAGGTCGCTCTGATTGCCCGGGGCAGCCATTTGGCAGCTATACAGAAGGAGGGCCTCACTGTAGATTTGCCTGAGGAGAGCTTCACGGTGAAAGTCCCCGCCTATGATATGCCTGGCTACCTGCAGGCAGGCGCTGAGACCCCGGATATTGTCTTTGTCTGCCTCAAGGGCTATTCCATGTCAGAGGCTGCGCCCTTCCTGCAGCAGGCGGCAGGAAGCCATACCCTCATCATCCCCATCCTGAATATCTACGGCACCGGCGGCAGGCTGCAGGAGGAGCTGCCGGAGAAAATCGTCACTGACGGCTGCATCTACATCTTCAGCCAGAAGGGGGAGCCGGGCCATATCAAGATGGGGGGCAATCTCTTCCGGGTGGTCTACGGCCTGCGCCGGGGCACATCTGAGTCGGTTTCACAGCTGGCAGAACCTGTTCTGGACAAGCTCACTGCAGAGCTGACGGAGGCGGGGGCTAAGGCTGCCCACTCCCACCAGATAGAGGCTGACTGCTTCCGCAAATTCACCCTCATTTCCCCTATGGCTTCTTTGGGAGCCGCCTACGGCACAAGAGGCGCCGACCTGCATGAGGGCGGCGCCTATCGGGAGAAATTCATCGCCTTGGTGAAAGAGCTCATGGCCATTGCCAAGGCTCAGGATATCAAACTGCCTGAGGATATGCTGGAAATAAACCTGAAGCTGGTGGATGATATGGTTGACGAAGCCACTTCCTCCATGCAGAGGGACGTAGAAGCAGGCAGGCCATCGGAAGTGGAGGGGCTTGCCTATGAGGTGGTCAGAATGGCCGCCAGAGCCGGTGTGAAAGTGCCGGTTTATGAAGAGATTGAGAAAGTGCTCCGGGACAAGGGGCTTTGATTTTCCGAAGGATGTGTGGCATGAATTTTCACCGTATGCGCTACCTGGGGGCCTTGTTTGTCACTTTCGTGGTCAGCCAGTCTGTTTTGCGCCTGGTCTTGTTTTTGAGCAGTTTTGACAGTGTTTCCCTAAGGGTGGGGGAGGTGGCAAAGACCTTCGCCCTGGGGCTGGGCTATGATGCCTGCTCAGCGCTCTTTTTTGTGCTGCCGCCAGCACTATTGCTGCTCATCCTGCCCACTTCCTGGCTGAACAGGAAATGGGGGCGGGGGCTGGTGCTGGGGGCGGGATTCCTGATGAATTTCCTGCTGGCCTTTTCCTCTGCTTCCCTGTTTTTCTTTTGGCAGGAATTTCACACGAATTTCAACTTCATTGCGGTGGATTACCTCATCTACACCACGGAAATGCTGGGCAACATAGTTGAAGCCTATCCCGTGGGGGTGATTATCCCGGTTCTCCTGCTGGCAGCGGGAGGGCTGGCCTGGTGGCAGGCCAAATACCTGCAGCCGCCCTTTCGGCAGAAGGAGCCCCGGCGGCTGGCGCTGGAAGGGCTGCTCATCCTGCTCATTCTGACTCTGGTCACTACGAACACCAGGGATGACTGGCGGGAAAAGGTCAGCCCAAACCAGTACAATATCGAATTATCCGGCAATGGGCCTTATGGTTTTGTGCACGCCTTTTTTGCCAATGAGCTGGACTATCATCAATTCTATCCCGAAGAAGACCGCAGCCTGACGCTTTTTCGCCTGCGGCAGCTGCTGGCGGCCCCCAATGCCTCTTATGTAGAAGATGATGGCATAAGGCGCCGGGTGGAAAATGACAACGGACTTAGTATGAAAAAGCCCCATATCGTCTTCATTACCGTGGAGAGCCTGAGCTCTGATTACTGCGGGGCCTTTGGCGGTGCAAAGTCCTATACCCCCCATCTGGATGAGCTGGCGGGGGAGTCCTTTATCTTTACCCGCATGTACGCCACAGGTACCCGTACCGTGCGGGGGCTGGAGGCCCTCAGCCTTTCGGTGCCTCCCACGCCGGGACAATCCATCCTGAGGCGGCCGGGGACGGAAAACCTCTCCACCCTGGGTGAGGCATTGCGGCAGAACGGCTATGCCAGGGACTTTGTCTACGGCGGCTATGGCTATTTTGACAATATGAATGGCTTTTTCTCCGGCAATGGCTACACCATCCGGGACAGGGTGGATATACCACAGGAAGAGGTCATACAAGAAACCGCCTGGGGGGTGGCAGATGAAGTGCTTTTCACTCAGGTGATGAAGGCGCTGGACGAGCACGAGGCCAGGGGGGAACGGGCGCTGGAAATGGTCATGACCACCACCAATCACAGCCCCTACACCTTCCCCGAGGGGCGTGTGGATGCCCCGCAGGGGGTGCGGGAATCTGCCGTCCTCTACACGGACTGGGCCATCTGGGATTTCCTCCAGCGGGCCAGGGAGATGCCTTGGTTTGACCATACGGTTTTCGTGATCGTGGCCGACCATCAGTCCCGGGCTGCCGGCAAGGCAGAGCTTCCCATCAGCCGCTACCACATTCCCTGCCTTATCTACGCCCCCGGTCTGATAGAGCCGGGGCAGACAGACCGACTTATCAGCCAGATGGACCTGGCGCCCACCCTGCTGGGGCTGCTGGGGATTTCCTATGAAGCCTCCTTTATGGGCCGGGATATATTCCACAGCCCGGAGTCGGGGGACAGGGCCTTCATCAGCACCTATCAGAGCATGGGCTATGTGAAGGGGGACAAGCTGATTATCCTGAAGCCGGGGAAGCATTCGGAAACTTACGGGATAGAGGATTTCGAGCAAAGCCGCTACCGCACCCTGCCCCGGGATGAGGCGCTGGAACAGGAAGCCATCACCTGGTATCAGGGTGCCAGCGATTTATTTGCAGGGGGCAAGCTGAAAGGGGGGAAATAAGTGAAGCCGGCGCCAGGAGCAAAGCGGGAAACATTTGTCTCGATCTGACGTGTGATGGCATCGCCATCAGAGGAAAATACCCGCAGTTCATGACGTGGCTTGGCTCCGCCTTCCAGCAGGGCATCCACATAGAGGAAGCTGCGCCCGTCCGACAGGCTTACCAGGATGGGGCGAATATCCTTGGCAGGCTTATCCTGATAGTGCAGAGGACCAAAGTTCAGATAGGGGCCGGAATCCGTTTGGTAAATGCCGACGGCGGCCCCTTTTCCATTGGTCAGGAGAGTGCGTACTGGCAGGCCTGGCATCAGTTCAATGGCGTAGGAGGCGGGACCGCGGCGGTATTTTTCCTTGAAAAGCTCCGGATATTCGTCAAAGAGGATGGTGGTGCAGTAAATGCCAGCCCGCACAGGTCCAAGCCCCGGCGGATTGAAGTAGAAAGTGGCGCCCCGGGGCTCCAGGGTCCAGGTGCCCACCCCCTCATTGCCTTCGGCAACGTAGGTGCCGCCGTGATGGGAGGTTATGAGATTGTCACCTTCCTGCAGGCAGTGAAAGACAGCGGACTCCAGATTATCACCGAAGGGGGCAGCTGTGTAGTCCCGGCGCAATTGTGTTGCGATGGCAGAAGCCAGCCCTTCAGCATCGGTGAACACATCAGGCAGGGTGATATATTTGCCGCTCTCCGTGTCGATGTTTCGCCCATAGACACTATGCAAGTCGCCTGCCAGGGAGGGTCCTCCTTCATGGATGAGGTTGCGCTCCAAGAAACTTACCGCTACTGTATCTGCCCGGCGGACAAACAGCTCCCTCTCCCGGAAGAATACCCCATCTGCTGGCAATCCGTCGGCCAGCCGCTGCTCATGTATCTGGGCAGCTTTTTTTATGTAGTTGGTCATGCCGTAGTGGTGGGAGAGAGTCTGTTCAGAACTATGGGAGCTCAGCCGTCCACCGAGCAGGCCGTAAGTATGGATATAGCTTCGCAGATGGAGAGAGGCATGGCTCAGGCAGATATCAAGCTCCCCCGTATCAGTCCGGGGGCCAACGCGCTCCACATGGCGCTCAAGCACCAAAGGCAGAACGCTCTCATCAGCATAAGCATCCGCCGCCTCAGCGCAGGGCAGGAGCAGGAGGAAAAGGAGAGCGAAGGATAGAATTGTATTGACAGGAAACATATCGTCACCTCCGTAGATGAATAATGGGCTTTGCCCCTATATTCGTGTCATTGCAACTTGTTTCCTGCCAGCAGTTCTGCTCAGTTTGCCTTCACTTTTGCATGATAGTTAGTAGTTGTGCAGAAATAGCAAAGGCGGCCCGCCGTGGCCGCCTTTTTGTGGTTACATGGATTTGGGGAGTTCCGTCTCCTCCGGGTCGTCGAACCCCAGCAGCCAGGTAGCTGCGAAGCCGGCGGCGTAGCTGGCCACCAGGCCTAAGAGGTACACGGGGATGTTGTTCACCGTGGGGGCAAGGGGCAGGCCGGAGATGCCTATGGCGCCTGCGCCAACTGCGGCTCCGGCTTCGATGGCGCCTCCTACGGTGGCTCCCAGGCAGGCACCCAGGAAGGGCTTGCCCAAGGGGAGGGTCACGCCGTAGATGAGGGGTTCGCCTACGCCCATCATGCCTACTGGCAGGGCTGAGAGAATGGTTTTCTTGAGGAATTTGTTCTTGGTATTGAAATAGATGGCGATGGCTGCCCCTACCTGGCCAGCCCCGGCCATGGCCAGTACGGGCAGGAGGATGGTGACACCGTATTGTTCCAGCAGGGCCACATGGATGGGGGTGAAGACCTGATGGACACCCATCATCACCATGGGCAGCCAGATGCCGGCCAGGATGGCTCCTACGGGGGCACCGCCGTCTGTGATGGAGGCGGTGGCGGCCTGGCCGATGGCGGAGGCGATGGCACCGCCGATGGGCTGGAATACCAGCACGGCGGCCAGGCCCGAGAGCAGCAGGGTCAGGCAGGGGGTGACGAAGAGGTCAAGCATTTCCGGCACCAGCTTGTGAAGCCGCTTTTCAATAAATACTGCCAAAGCTGCTATCAGTATCACGGAAATAATGCCGCCCCTGCCCGGCAGCAGTTCGTTGCCGAAAAGCTCGATGCCCTTGAGCCCCGGGTGGCTGACAAAGGCGGCCAGGGCACCGCCCAAAATGGGGGTGCCGCCGAAGACTTTGGCGGCCTGCCAGCCTACGAAGAGGTTCATGCCCCAGAAGATGGCGCCGCCCAGGGTTGCCAGGGTCTGCCAGAGGGGGGAGGCAGTGAGGCTGGGGTCAATCTTGGCGGCGATGGCCAGGATGCCTGTCAGGAGACCGCAGCCTATGAAGGCGGGGATCAGGGGCAGGAAGATGCTGGCGATTTTCTTGAAGAAAGCCTTGACTGGGGTGTTGTTCTTCTGGCGTATTTCTTCATGGAGGGCTTTGCCGTCCCCGATGGCGGGACGGGCGGGCTCTTGCTTGATTTGCTCCAGCAGGGCATTGGTTACTGCCAGTGCTTTGCCTGGGCCAAGGATGACCTGGAGTTCCTGTTCCATGAGATTGGTGCCCAGGACGCCGGGGACACGTTTCATGGCTTCCTGGTCGGCGATCTTCGTGTCTTTCAGCAGAAAGCGCAGGCGGGTCATGCAGTTGTAGGCGGATTCCACATTGGCGGGGCCGCCGGCCAGGTCGTAGAGGATTTTTGCTAGTTCTGAGTTGGATAGGTTTTTGTTCATAGGTATAGGTGAGTCCTTTCTGTAGCAAGCGATGCTAAGGCGTTCTAAGGCGTTCGGGGCAGGGGCATGGCAACGCTTCACTTGGAATTTTTCCATAGAATCTAAGCTCCCGCTGCGCTTTGCTCTGCTTTGCAGAGCGAAGCTTGCGCTCACTAAGATTTATGGAAAAATTCCACACGTTCCGCTTATGCCATGCCCCTGTCCCTCACTTACGTTAGCTGGGTTAGAGGGTTTCTGCGAACTTCCTGCCGTATTCTCTGCATTCTTCCAATTTGTCTTCGTCTGGCTGCCAGGCGCAGCGCAGGCCCTCATTGACTAAGGCGAACCCGCTCTTTTCCAGATATTCGCTCAGCTGTTTTACAGCTTCGCCGCTCCAGCCGTAGCTGCCGAAGGCGGCGGCTTTTTTCTGCTTGAATTTCAGGCCCTTGATCATTTCCAGGATACCGGCGATGGAGTAGAGATAGCCATTGTTCACGGTGGAGGAGCCTATGAGGATGGCTTTTGACTTGAAAACCTCTGTGCAGATTTCTGTTTTATCGTCTACGGCGGCGTTGTAGAGCTTCACGGTTGTTTCAGGAGCCGCTTCCCTGATGCCTTCGGCAATGCACTCGGCCATGCGGCGGGTGGCGTTCCACATGCTGTCGTAGATGAGGGTCACCTGGTTCTCCTGATAGGCGGCTGCCCATTTGGCATAGGCTTCCACGATTTGGGCAGGATTGTCCTTCCAGATAACACCGTGGCTGGGGCAGATGAGCTGCAGGGGCAGGTCCAGTTTCTGGATTTCTGCCAGCTTGCGGGCCACCATGGGGCTGAAGGGGTTGAGGATATTGGCGTAGTATTTGACAGCTTCTGCCCAAAGCTCTCCCTGGTCGGCCGCATCGTTATACAGGCTCTCAGTGGCATAGTGCTGGCCGAAGCCGTCGTTGCTGAAGAGGATGTTTTCACCGGTGAGATAGGTGAACATGGTGTCGGGCCAGTGGAGCATGGGTGCCTCTATAAAGATAAGCTCGGCAGCCCCCAGGCTCAGCCTGTCACCGGTCTTGACGTTGACGAAGTTCCAGTCTGCGTGGTAATGGCCCCGGATGATTTCCTCACCCTTCCTGGTGCAGTAGATGGGGGTATCGGGGATCTCCCGCATGAGCGCGGGCAGGGCGCCGCTGTGGTCTATCTCGTTATGGTTCATTATTATATAGTCGATAGAGGAAAGGTCAACCTCACGCTTGAGGTTTGCCACGAATTCCTCGTCAAAGGGTTTCCAGACGGTATCTATGAGGGCGGTCTTTTCGTCCCTTATTAAATAGGAATTGTAAGAGGAACCTTTGCGGGTGGTGAATTCGTGTCCGTGGAACTCCTCCAGTTCCCAGTCAATCTTGCCAACCCAGGTGACTTTATCGGTAATCTTGCGTGCCATATCTATTCCTCCTGACTGTAAATTACTGTGTTTATTTTTCTCAATTCGACATAAAAATAGAAATACCTTTAGACTGAAAAATCCAAACTATGCAAATATGCAATGATAATTATACAAGGTATTATGTATACTTATAGAAAAATGCTTCCCCCTAATTGACAAGAGTTTACATAGTTTCTATAATAATACTTACGTTGTAACGAAAAATCCGCGTGCGAAGGACTTAGATTCCTTTGGTACGGATTCTATGTAAATTTTGTATTGGAAAGGGAGTCCATTATGTGCAGAATAGGGTCAATCAAAAGCAAGGTACCCATCCAGCCTTCCAAGGCACTTCATCTGATGCTGCCTCAGCAGGAGGGGCATGACAATTCCGGCTTTGCCATGGTGATGCAGGATCTTTACGGAATCTTCTCCGGCTACAAAGACAAGCCTTTGCTTTCCCTGGCCTGCACCCAGAAGGGCGCTCAGCTGGTGGAGGACTACATGGATGCCCATAACTTTGTCCAGCTGGCAGAGTGGATTCCCATCCCTGACAAGCGTCCGGGCCTGGATATCAAGGCTATGCCTTATTACATCTTCCGCAACTACGATTACCCCGAGGATGCAGAGCGCATGAGCGACAGGGAGAAGGCAGACCTGCTGCTGGACACCCGCCTGGCTCTGAGGAAAATCCTTGAGGAGAACAATGCTGGTTTTGTCTATTCCTTCTGGCCGGATGTGCTGACCCTGAAGGAAATCGGCGACCCCAGGGATATCGCCACCTACTTCCACCTTTGGGAGGACAATGGCTGCCTGGCTGCCAAGAGCATCGTGGCCCAGTGCCGCCAGAATACCAACTACGACATCGTGCGCTATGCGGCTCACCCCTTCTTCCTGCAGGGCTACACCCTCTGCGCCAATGGCGAGAATACCTTCTATACCAAGAACAAGGAGTTCCAGGCCAGCCTGCACCGGGGCTACATCGGCTTTGAGTCCGATTCCCAGTGCTTCCTGAATACCCTTCACTATGTGCATCATGAATTGCAGTGGCCTCTGGAGTACTACAAGCATGTTATCACGCCGCTGCCCTTTGAGGAAATCCAGCAGCGGGAGGACAAAGAGGTATTGCTGGAAATCCGCCAGTCTCTGGCAAACCTGGAAATCAACGGGCCCAATACGGTCATCGGCGTACTGCCGGACGGCCGCATGATGACCTGCTGCGATTCCAAGAAGCTGCGCCCGGTGGTGGTGGGCCGCACCGATACCATGGTGGCCATTTCATCCGAGGTCTGCGGCATCAATGAAATCATGCCTGAGCGGGATGAGTCTTTGGATATCTATCCCAACGAGAGGGAAATCGTGCTCATTGACAACAATCTGGAGGTAACGAGATGCAAGCAGTAAGGACTCAGGATGTGAGTGTCAATGACCTCACTTGGAAGATAGAATATCACGCAGAGCGCTGTACCATGTGCGGCAGCTGCGTGGCAGGATGCTCCTTCAAGGCCATCAAGGTGGAGGTGCAGTCCCAGTCCCTGACGGTGTCTGAGGCAGGTGTGCCTACGCCGAAGCACAGCTTCGTGGCCCGCCCCATTATCAAGCAGGTGGCCAGCCTTACGGATTTCTGCCGTGGCTGCGGCATGTGCGAGAAAATCTGCCCCAACAACGCCATCCGCCCGGTGCGGAATCCCGATACTCGCAAGACCCTGCTTTCCAAGGACAGCGGCCCGGTGAAGCGGGGCGGCCGCACCAATCTCAACGCCCAGCGCACCTTGGATTCCATCGTGGTAGGCCGCATTTCCCAGATGACTGACCCGTCGCTGGATGCCGCCCGCCATACCTTCGACATCCGCTCCCCCTTTGGCCGGGTGTTGTCTGCCAAAGACCTGCCCCTGAAGGTGGAAAATGGCAAGCTGGTGCCTGCAGGCACGACCCCACCTGTGCATTGGATTTATCCCTTGATTTTCTCGGATATGTCCATCGGTGCCCTGTCCACCCGTGCCTGGGAGGCTGTGGCTCTGGCCGTTGGCTATCTGAACGAGAAATGCGGCCTGCCGGTGCGCATGAGCTCCGGTGAGGGCGGCATGCCGGGTAACCTCCTGAAAAGCGATTACCTCAAATACTTCATCATACAGATTGCTTCCGGTCACTTCGGCTGGAACCGCATCATCAAGGCCATGCCCCACATGGTGACTGACCCTGCGGGCATCCTCATCAAGATTGGCCAGGGTGCCAAGCCCGGCGACGGCGGCCTCCTGCCCAGCGCCAAAGTGGCAGAGCATGTGCAGGCCATCCGCGGCGTGCCGAAAGCCACCCTGGCTTCCCCGCCGAACCATCAGGGCCTCTACTCCATCGAGGAATCTGTGCAGAAGATGCACCTTTCCATGAGCGCGGCTTTCGGTTTCCGGGTGCCGGTAGGCATCAAGTGCGCGGCTTCCGCCACTTCCGTGTCCGTCTACAACAACCTGCTCCGTGACCCCTACCGGGTTTGCGGCGGCTTCTTCCTGGACGGCATCCAGGGCGGCACCGGCGCAGCTAACGAGATTTCTCTGGATCACACGGGCCATCCTGTGGTGTCCAAGATTCGCGACTGCTATCTGGCAGCCGTGAAGCAGGGCCTCCAGGGGCAGATTCCCCTCTACGGCGGCGGCGGTATAGGCATGACCGGCGATGCGGCAGCAGATGCCTTCAAGATGATGTGCCTGGGCGCCAACGGCGTGTTCGTTGGCAAGGTCCTTATTCAGCTGCTAGGCTGCGTGGGCAACGAGCAGGGCCGCTGCAATTCCTGCAACACGGGCAAGTGCCCCACGGGTATCTGCACCCAGGATCCGCGCCTGGTGAAGCGGCTGGATGTGGACAAGGGAGCCCAGAAGATCGTGGATTATGTGCTGGCCTTCGATACGGAGCTGAAGAAGCTCATGGCGCCCATCGGCAACAGCTCCCTGCCTATCGGCAGAAGCGACGCGCTGGTGTCTACGGACAAGGCCGTGGCAGAGAAGCTGGGGCTGCAGTACGTTTGCTGAGTTTTGCCTGTTGAGGCGTTCAGGGCGAGGGCATAGCAACGCTTCACTTGGACTCCGGCCTGCGGCCAGATTCCACACGTTCCGCTTATGCTATACCCTCTCCCCTCACTTACGTGAGCATTGCTGATGGGGGAGTAGGGAGCTGGCAAAAGCGAAGCGTAAGGGTTGTTGGCGTCAAGAAAATATTTTTTGCATTCGTCCAACCCTGTGCACGCAGAATACGTTCAACCGAAGGGCGTTGTTCTGCGTGCGCAGGATTAATTAAAGGCAAAAAATATTTTTAGCCAACTATCCGTGCGTAGCGTTGCCAGCCCCCTGCTCCCCGGAGGGCAACTTATCAAAGAGCCGTTCTTCGTATTTGGAGGTTAGCGAAATGTTTAAGATAGATACAATGCAGGGACATGAGCGCATGTCCACCCAGGACCTGCTGCTGAAGATAGAAGCGGCGGTCAGGGCTGGGGAAACTGATTTTGACATCAAGGCTTCCGGCCAGCATGATATCGGCGGCCCCCTCTGGCATCCCCAGGGGAAGAAGCTGAAATTCCATGTGACTAATGCCGGTCAGCGCGTGGGCTCCATGGCCCTGCCGGGGACGGAAATCCTGGTGGAAGAATCCGCCTCTGCTGATGTGGGCTGGCTGAACGCCGGCGGCATCATTACCGTCCGGGGCGACGCAGGCGATACGGCAGGCCATTGCTCCTCCGGCGGCAAGATCTTCATCGGCGGCCGGGGCGGCACCCGTACCGGCTCTCTCATGAAGCATGACCCGGTGTATGAGGAGCCTGAGCTTTGGATTTTGAAGAACGTGGGTTCCTTCTCCTTCGAGTTCATGGGCGGCGGCAAGGCTGTGGTCTGCGGCTATGACTGCGCTGACTTCCCCTCCGTGCTGGGAGAGCGTCCCTGCGTGGGCATGGTGGGCGGTACTGTCTATGTGCGCGGCCCGGTGCCGGCTCTGCCGAAAGACATGGTCTCCACGGAGCTTGCTCAGGAGGATATCGATTTCCTCTCCGGCGGTATGCAGGACTTCCTGTTGCGGGTAGGCCATGAGGACCTGCTGGCTGAGCTGTCCGAATGGAGCGAGTGGAAGAAACTCCGTCCCCTCACCTTTGAGGAAAAGACTACCAATGCTCCCAAGAAGCAGTCCATGCAGGACTTCCGCCTGCACGATTGGGTGAAGGGCGGCATCTTCGCCGATGTGTGCCACGATGATTTCGAGGTGCACAATACCCTGTCCACGGGCCTTTACCGCCTGCGGATTCCCTCCTGGGACAATGCGAAATTTGCAGCTCCCTGCGAATTCTCCTGCCCCACGGGCATTCCCACCCAGCAGCGCTACAATCTCATCCGTCAGGGCAAGCTGGACGAGGCTTTCCAGCTGGAACTGAAGTACACGCCGTTCCCGGGTTCTGTCTGCGGCTCTGTCTGCCCCAACCCTTGTATGGAAGGCTGTACCCGTGGTACCATTGATACGCCTATCCAGATTGGCGATTTGGGCTACAAGAGCGCTTTCCTGCCTGCTCCCAAGGCTGCAGAGGCCACGGGCAAGAAGGTGGCCGTGGTGGGCGGCGGCGTGGCCGGCCTCTCTGCTGCCTGGCAGCTGGCCTTGAAGGGTCACAGCGTCACGGTGTACGATGAAGCTGAGCGCATGGGCGGCAAGCTGGAGCAGGTCATCCCCCGTGGACGCCTGTCCCATGAGCTGCTGGAAGCAGAGCTGAAGCGCATCCAGTCCCTGGGCGTTGAGTTCGTCACTTCTTGCAAGGTTGATAAAGAGAAGTTCGCCCAGCTGCGCAATGAGAATGACGCAGTAGTGGTGGCTGCCGGCGGCACCAAGTCCCGCTTCTTCCCCTGGGAGGGCAAGGAGCTTCTGACCATGGGCCTTGAGTATTTGAAGGCCATCAACCGCGGCGAGAAGCCCCTCACGGGCAAGCGCGTGGTTGTCATCGGTGCCGGCAACTCCGGCATGGATACCTGCCGCGGCGCCTATGAGATGGGAGCCGAGTCCGTGGTGGCAGTGGATGTGCAGAAGCCCGCTGCCTTCAAGGAGGAAATCGACTACATCGAAGGTCTGGGCGGCAAGCTGGTCTGGCCCTTCTTCACTGAGAAAATCACCAAAGAGGGCGTTTATGGCAAGGGCGGCCAGTTCATTCCTGCTGACCAGGTCATCGTCTCCATCGGTGAGGAGCCGGAACTGGACTTCCTGCCTGAGAATGAGGGCATCGAGTTCTTCCGGGGCAGCTGGGTGGTGCCTAAGGCTGATATGAGCCTTGCCAAGGGCGTCTTCACCGCCGGCGATACCATCAAGCCCGGCCGCCTCACTGATGCCATCGGCAGCGGCAGGAAGGCCGCCTGGTATGTTGACCAGTATTTGGCTGGCAGCGAAACCGTGCCCTTCCCGGAGAAGGCCAAGATTCCCGCTGAGCGCCTTTCCAAGGCTTACTTCGACAAGTGCCATCACTGCGCTCTGGGCGATGCGGCTGAGGACCACGCCCGCTGCGTCAGCTGCGGCACCTGCCGTGACTGCAAGATGTGCCTGGAATCCTGCCCGGAGAAGGCCATCACCCGCGTGGAGAAAGAAGACGGCAGCTGGGAATACGTCTCCGATCCGGAGAAGTGCATCGGCTGCGGCGTCTGCGCCGGTGTCTGCCCCTGCGGCGTCTGGAGCATAGAGGACAATCCGGAGGAAATCAAGATGTACTCCACCGGGGCCGGAGCGTAAAACTGAAATATTGAAGATGAGGGAAACCGTGCCAGTCTGGTGCGGTTTCCTTTTTCTGATGGAAGGATTATTGCTGCCTTATGTCGAAGTACCACCTTTGAAGAATTCCAACCAGGAAAGGGTGTGGCAGCATGGAAGGTAAACTGAAGAATTGTCCCTATTGCCATAAGGTCTTTGTGGACTATGGAGAGGGCTGCTGTCCCGCCTGCAGGGAAAAGCAGGATGCTGAGCGGCAGGTTGTGCGTGACTATCTCAAGGCCAATCCCGGGGCAGATATGATGACCCTGGCCAGGGAAACCGGCCTTTCTGGCAAAGTTCTCAAACGCATGAGCAAGGAAGGATTTTTGGGAGAACGCAGGGCAATCTTTGCCCATCCTTGTCGGGGCTGTGGAAAGACCATCGACGAGGGACTTTTCTGCAAGGCTTGCATTGCCACCTTTGCCAAAAAGCGGGCGGATCTGGCTTCCCGGCGTCTCACCGATAACCTGCGGGGGAGCAGGAAGGATGGCAATGGCAGGCGAGAGGCTGATGGCAAGTTCCTGGCCAAAACCTACAACAAATACAAGGACACCAGCGGCAAGCCCATCCTCAAGAGTGACCGCCTGAAGCAGAAACGCCGCGAGAGTGGCGGAGGCTTCTACAGCAGAGGCGACATATTTTGAGATTTTAGTTGGCATAACAGATGAAGTCGTTCAGGACAGGGAGCATGGCAACGCTTCATTTGAAATTTTTCCTGTGGAAAAATTTCACACGTTCCGCTTATGTCATGCCCCTGTCCTGAACTTGTCTAAATACAAAGAGGCCCCCGGCAATGTGCCGGGGGCCTTGAAGTTCGTATGGGGGTGATTCTTACTTGATGCCTGCACCATCGAGAGCGCCGCGGACGCTCTTGGCTGCTGCATGGAGCTTCTCAAGCTCTGCATCGGTGAGGTGCACCTCGAAGGAGCGCATGATACCAGTGGAGCAGATCATGCGGGGAATGGAGAGGGCCACATCGTGGAGGCCATACTCGCCTTCCATGACTGCGGAGCAGGGCAGGATGGTGTGCTCATCGTACAGCACAGCCTTGATGAAGCGGCAAGCTGCCATGGCAATACCAGTGTTGGTGAAGCCCTTCTTGTTGATGACGTCGTAAGCGACCTGCACCAGCTCGTTCTCCACAGCCTGCTTATCCAGCTTGTCGGTGTGGTGGAAGTACTCATCCAGGTGCTCCAGCTCGAAGCCTGCGCAGCCGGTGGTGGACCATGCTACGAAAGCGCTGTTGCCGTGCTCACCGAGAACATAGCCGTTGATGTTCTTCGGATCCACCTGGTACTTGTCAGCCAGGATGCGGCGGAAACGATAGGTTTCCAGCATGGTGCCGGTGCCCAGGATGAGGTTGCGGGGATAATCGAACTGAGTGGAAACAACATAAGTTGCCACATCAAGCGGGTTGGTGATCATGATGATCATGGCTTCCTTCGTGTACTTCACGATCTCGCCCATGACGGAGCTCATGATCTTGGCGTTGGTGCCAGCCAGCTTCAGGCGGTCCGGAGTCTCGCCCGGGCGGATGGAGGGACCAGCGGTGATGACGATGATGTTTGCATCACGGCAGTCCTCATAGGTGCCGAGGTGGAACTTGATGTTGGTGCTGTAGACGCAGGAAGTGGCATGGCTGGAGTCCTTAGCCTCGCCCCAAGCCTTGTCCTCGTTGAGGTCGATGAGAGCTACCTCAGTAGCCAGCTGGAAATCAGCGATCTTGTTGGCTACGGCGGAACCTACATTGCTGGCACCGATGACAACGATTTTTCTTCTGTTGTTCATTTTTCAAAAACCCCCTGTAACATAGAAGTGCAACCCGGAAGTCCCGAGCCGCACAGTAAAACCGACCAGGTTATTTTTGTGGTGGACCGGGCCGGTTTGTGAAAAATATCATTAGAATCTAGTTCAATCCTACCATCGTAAAGAATAGTTGTCAATGCGGTGAAAAATAGAAATTAAAGCGGTTTTTTTTAGACAATTTAGAGTAGTGCGTGTAAAGCTGTTTTTCCGTGAAGTTTTGCTGAAAAGTGTTGTATAGAAAGGTGTTTTAGGTTATTATATAGCATGGTTTAATACCTAGTGATAAATACGTAAGTTTCATATATAGTAAGGGGTAGTTTTTATGTTTGGCATGAATATGGATATCGGCATCGATCTGGGCACGGCAAACGTGCTGGTTTATGTGAAGGGCAAGGGCATCGTGCTCCGCGAGCCTTCTGTGGTGGCAGTGGACAGGGACAGCAACAAGGTGCTGGCCATCGGCGAGGAGGCACGCCGCATGATTGGGCGCACGCCGGGCAATATCGTGGCTATCCGCCCCTTGCGGGAAGGTGTCATCGCTGACTATGACATCACCGAGACCATGCTCAGGCACTTCATTGAGAAGGTTGTGGGCAGGAGCTTCGTCTTCCGTCCCCGCATCATGATCTGCATTCCCTCCGGCGTCACCATGGTGGAGCAGAGGGCCGTGCAGGAGGCAGCTGAGCAGGCAGGGGCCCGCCACACCCAGCTTATCGAGGAGCCTCTGGCAGCAGCTCTCGGTGCCGGTCTGGATATTTCCGAGCCTTACGGCTCCATGGTGGTGGATATCGGCGGCGGCACCACAGATATCGCTGTGATTTCCCTGGGGGGCATCGTCCAGAGTGCCAGCCTGCGCATTGCTGGTGACAGGTTCGACACTGACATCATCGCCTATGTGAAGAAAGAGTTCAACCTCATGATTGGCGAGCGTACCGCCGAGAACATCAAGATGGAGGTGGGCGCGGCTTTTGCCGATGCCCGCAATGAGGTCATGGACATTCGCGGCCGCGATTTGCTTTCCGGCCTGCCCAAGACTGTGCAGATCAATACGACTCAGGCCCATGAGGCTGTCTGCCAGTCCGTTACCTCCATTGTGGACTGTGTGAAAAAGGTGCTGGAGGATACGCCGCCTGAACTGGCTGCAGATATCATGGACCGTGGCATCGTGCTTACCGGCGGCGGTGCCATGCTCTACGGCCTCGATGAGCTTATACGCCGCGAGACTCAGATTCCCGCGGCCCTGGCTACGGATGCCATGAGCTGCGTGGCATTGGGCTGCGGCAAGGCCCTGGATGCCTTCTCCCGCTTTGACGGCAAAGCCATGAATACCCGTTTTTCCAAATAAATAAGTTTAATCCTCTCGTAAGGAACTGTTCATAAATAAATTTTAGATTTGACTTGTCTAAATCTCCATAGGCATCGTTGTCGTCAGTCGACATAGCACCACCCTAAAGGACTAGCTTCGCGTCGCTATGTCTCCTTCCTCCGCCTTGCCTATGAAGATTTATCCTGCGTCCTATCTTAAATTTTATTTATTGCCAGTTCCTAAGAGAGGGTTTTTTGTTTTGATGGCGAAGTATAGAATTAACTTGAGGTATCGCCTTCAATAATTAGCATAATTTTGCAAAAAAGATGATAAATCCTGTATGGAGGTAAGGCTTATGTGGCGTGGACTTTATACGGCTGCCTCGGGCATGATCACCGAGATGAAGCGCACGGATACCCTGGCCAACAATCTGGCCAATGCCAATACTGCAGGCTACAAGCGGGACGAAGCTATCAACATGGAATTTGAGCCCATGCTGATCCGTCGCATCAATGACGGTACGGACAGGGGAAATGTCACCACTTTCAAGCAGTTCCACGTGGGCGACAACCTGCCCAGAGTGGGCACCCTGGGGCTGGGTTCTTATATTGACGAGATTGCCACAGACCACAGCCAGGGGGGCTTCCAGACCACGGGCAATCCCCTTGATTTGGGCATTTCCGGGGATGGCTACTTCGCTGTGGATACGCCCCAGGGGGTGCGCTATACCAGGAACGGAAGCTTTTTCCGCAGCAGCACCGGGGAGCTGCAGACGGTGAACGGGCAGAGAGTCCGGGGGCAGGGAGGCGCCGCCATCATCATTCCCCGCAATGCCATACAGGTGAACGTCACCCCGGAGGGGGAGTTTTCTGCCATGGTGGACGGTCAGCGGCAGGTTCTGGGGCGGCTGGAATTCGTGAGCTTCGGCCCTGACCCCAGGGCGGTGCTGAAGCAGGGGGAGAGCCTCTACTTCCCCCAGGAAGGGGCCCAGCCCCAGCCAGCCACGGGCACCATTGAGCAGGGTGTGCTGGAGGTTTCCAATACACAGGTGGTGTCGGAGATGGTGGCGCTCATCAATAACTACCGGGTGTACGAAGCTGGTTCCAAGGCTGTGACAACTCAGGATACGCTGCTTGAAAAGGCCGTCAATGAAGTTGCTACTGTTTCCGGATAATCGCTTAAGAAAATGAGGGTTTCCTCCGATATAACGAGTACAAGATGTCCCCCACTTCCATAAGTGGGGGCGGCAAACTACTAACAGGCGGCGCGCTAATATCTCCCGCCTCGTTGAAAGGCCAAGAGGAAGTTTTGCCTACGGCAAAACTGGAACAATGGCCTTATAATTCAGAGAATGCATTTAAAAATGGAGGGATGTTCCTATGATGAGATCTCTTTGGTCGGCTGCCTCCGGCATGATCGCCCAACAGACAAATATGGATGTCATTTCCAACAATATCGCCAACGTCAACGATTATGGTGGCAAGAAGGTCAGGGCTGAGTTCCAGGATCTGCTCTACCAGACTGTCCGCGAGGCAGGGGCCACCTCCGGGGCTGATGCCCAGTATCCCACGGGCAAGCAGATAGGCTTGGGCACCCGGGTAGCTGCCACCCAGCGGGTCTTTACCCAGGGGCCGCTCCAGACCACGGATGTACCTACGGATGTAGGCATACAGGGGGAGGGCTTCTTCCGCATCACGCTGCCGGATGGCACCACGGCTTACACCCGTGACGGAAGCTTTAAGCTGGATTCAAACCGTCGCATGGTGACTACTGATGGTTATCCTATTGCAGACGGCATCACTTTTGATCAGACCTCTCCTGCGGATTCCATCGTCATTGCCGGAGACGGCACCGTCAGCGAGACTCCTGCGGGGGGCACAACCCAGCAGGTGGGGCAGATTGTGCTGGCCCGTTTCGTGAATCCCGCCGGCCTCACTGCTATCGGCAAGAATCTCTTCATCGTCTCCGATGCTTCAGGCGAGGCAATTGAGAGCAATCCCGGTGAGCAGGGGGCAGGAACCCTCACCCAGGGTACATTGGAGATGAGCAATGTGCAGATAGTTGAGGAAATGGTGCACATGATCATTTCCCAGCGTGCCTATGAATCCAATTCCAAGGCGGTCACCACTTCCGACTCCATGCTGGAGATCGCCAATGGCTTGAAGCGTTGATAAAGTGCAAGGGGAGGAGAGCCGTGACGGCCCTCCTCTCAGGCGCTTTTATGGCGCTTGTGCTCCTGGCCGTGACAGGTTTTCCCGGCTTGGGCTGGTCGGAGCCCATGAAGGCGGAAGCTTATGGTCCGGGGCTGCAGGCAGACTCCTTTCCTCAGTTGATTCCCTCCGAGCAGTTTGCCGCCCTGGCGGCAGAAAAGCTGGAGGAGAGGCTGTCTTCCATTGGCGAGAACCGTCGCCACGAGCTGAAGCTCCTGCGCTCTCCCCAGCCTATGCGGCTGCCGGAGGGGGAGGTCACTTGCGAGGTGCAGCTGCCCAAAATTGTGAGCTACGGTCTCAGCACGCCTGTGAATATGCTGGTGTATGTGAATGGAAAGCTCTTTCGCCGCACCGTCTGCTATTACAAGGTGCTGGTGTATGAGCAGGTGCTGCTGGTGACCCGCGACCTGGGCCTTGAGCAGCCTTTCACCGCCGCCGATGTGCGGGCGGAGGAAAGGGAGGTGGAGGCCTCCTCTGCGGCCTATTTCCACAGTATTGATGAGGTTATTGGCAAGGTGCCTGCCCGGGTGCTGAAGGCAGGCCAGGTGCTCCGCCGCAATATGGTGCAGATGCCGGTGGCGGTGGAGGTGGGCACGCCCGTGGATATTCTGGTGGATGTGAACGGCATACAGGTGAAGGCCGAGGGCATTGCCCTGCAAAAGGGGCGCATCGGCGCCTATATCAAGGTGAAGAATGCCCGCTCCGGCAAATTCCTGCGGGCCAAGGTCATAGATGCCCATACAGTACAGATATAGCAGCGAAGGGGGAAGGCAAATGAGCACAAGGCATTTGTTGCATAGATGGGGAGTTCTTGCTCTGGTATTGAGCATCTTCAGTGTTTCTTTCTTCGGCCTGGCAGACAGGGCAGAGGCCAAGTCTCTCTGGTCGGATAAGCCCGGCATTGACCGGGGCAGGTTTGCAGACCGCAAGGCCTGTGCAGTGGGAGATATCGTGACCATTGTCATCAGTGAGTCCACTACTCTCAGCACTGCCAAGAACACAGCCAATTCCAAGAATGGTTCTGTCGGCATCCAGGCAGGTGTGGGCATCTTCGACTTCTTGAAGGCTGCTTCTGCCAGCGGCAACGATTCCTTCTCCGCCAAGGGCAGCGCCACTGCCACCAACAGGGCGCTGGCCAATGTGACGGTGACGGTGACGGAGATGTTCCCCAATGGCAATATGGTGCTGGAGGGCACCCAGTCTATCTGGCAGAACAAGGACGAGCACAAGATAACCTTCCGGGGCATCTGCCGTCAGGATGATATCCTGGCCAACAATACCATTCCTTCCACCAAGATAGCAGATGCTACCGTGCGCTTTGACGGCAAGGGCCCCTTGAACGCCAAGCAGCGTCAGGGCATCTTGACCCAGATTTTCAATATCCTCTTCTGATGGAGTGATGGAGGTCTTTTCATGAAGAAATTCTTAGCTTTAGCTTTAGCTGTGTTTATGCTTATGGCAGCCCTGCCCCAGCAGGCAGGTGCCGAGTCTGCTCCCACCCGCATCAAGGATATTGCGAAAGTCCAGGGAGTTCGTTCCAACCAGCTGGTGGGTTACGGCATCGTAGTGGGTCTGCCGGGCACCGGGGACAGCAAGGAAGATGTGAGGCAGTCCATCCGCAATATGCTGCTCACTTTCGGCATTACCATACCGGCCGAAGATTTCAAGCTGAAAAACTCCGCCGCCGTCATGGTGACGGCTACCCTGCCTCCTTTTATAAGGGAGGGGGACACCATAGATGTCACCTCATCTTCCATCGGTGATGCCAAGAGCCTCCAGGGGGGCACTTTGCTGCAGACTCCCTTGAAGGCTGCCAACGGTGAAGTTTACGCCGTGGCCCAGGGGCCTGTTTCCACCGGCGGCTTTGTGGCCGGCTCTGGCGGGGGCGGCAGCGCCCAGAAGAATTTCCCCACCGTAGGGCTGACGCCTAATGGGGCTATTGTAGAAAAGTCAGTGGAAGACGATTTGGGCCAGGGGGGTAAGATTTCCCTGTCCCTCTCCCGTCCCGACTTCACCACTGCTGCCCGTATGGCAGCTTCCATCAATGCCCAGTACGGCGGTATTGCCACCGCAGCGAACCCGGGGCGCATCGACATCAACATCCCCGCTTACTTCCGGGGCAATGTGGTGGGGTTCGTGGCCACCATCGAGGAACTGCCCATTGTGCCTGACAACATTGCCAAGGTGGTTGTGAACGAGCGCACGGGCACCATCGTCATGGGGGGCGATGTGTCGGTAGACGAGTGTGCCATCACTCAGGGGGGGATCTCCATCAGGGTCACCAAAGACCAGCAGGCCGTCCAGCCTGATCCCCTGTCCTATGGTACCACTATCGTCACCAACAACACAGCTGTAGGTGCAGAAGAAGATGTGGCCAGCACCGTAGTGGTGCCCGCCACCGCCAGCATCAGCGATATCGTAGGCGCCCTGAACGCCGTGGGCGCTACGGCCAGGGATACCATCTCCATCCTGCAGGCCATGAAGGCGGCAGGAGCTATCCATGCAGACCTGGAGATTATCTAAGGAGGCAGGTTATGGATATTTCAGCTATCAACTCTGGTTTATCTGCAGGTGGTCTGCTTAAGGGCAGCGGTCCTGCCAATAATAGCTATGATTCTGCCACCACTGCAGCCGAGGCTGCCAGCTTTGAGGCGGTGCTTAAGGATTTGCAGAAAAAGGCCAAGGTCACGGCTGATCACGTGGTGAACGAGGCTGCCAAGGATAAGCAGGACAAGGAATTGAAGGAAGCCTGCAAGGGCTTCGAGGCCATGTTCCTCAATATGATGTACAAGGAAATGAAGGCTACGGTGCCGGAGGATTCTCTCTTTGGGGAGTCAAATGCCCAGAAGATCTTCCGTGATATGCATGATGAGAAGCTCATGGAAAACATCGCCGACGGCGGTGGTATTGGCCTGGCGGATATGCTCTACAAGCAGCTCTCCCCGCAGGTCAATGGGAGAATTGACAAAGGTGTCTGATTGTGACATTATAGGGTAAGCACGGACAAGGAAAAGCTCCTGCGAGGGGGCTTTTTCTTTTTCCTTTTGTAATTAAGCAGGAGGTATGCAGATGAGATATAGATTTGGCCGTATTTTTGCGGTGACTGTCGCTTTGATGCTTTTGCTTGAGAGCTTTGCTCTGGCGGCTGGCGCCCGTCTTTCCGGCATTCGCTTCCACAGCGGCAGCAAGCATGACCGGATTGTGTTTGATCTTTCCCAGCTGCCGAAGTATGAAGCGAGCCTGAGTGCTGATGGCAGGGAACTTACCCTTGATATGTCTGACGTCTCAGCCAGCGGTATTGCCCGGGCGAACTTCCACGGCTCCCGCATACAGGCGGTGAAGTACCAGATGGATGGGGACATGGTCAGAGTCACTTTGTCCCTGAAGGAGGGCATGACCTACAAGGTTGAGTCTCTCAGGAACCCCAGCCGCCTGCTGGTGGATGTGCTGCCGGGGAAGTCAAGTCCTGCGGCCAGTTCTGAGAAGGTCAAGCTTAACCCCATCAGGGTAAAGCCTGCCAATCCTTACGGCGTTCCAGGGCTGGAAAAGGACGAAGTTGCTCCCGGCCTTACCCGCATCAAGTACAGTTACAACGATGAGGACGGCAAGGTCACGGCTTATTTCGTGGAGGCTGATAACAACAGGTACAAAGTGAAGCCCGCCCTGGCACGGGGCAGGGTGCCGGGACGGGAGACCGTCAGCGGCATCTCTGACCGCTATCAGGCACTGGCCGCAGTGAACGCCTCTTACTTTGCCCTGTCAGGTGATATCCTGGGGGTCACGAGGATTGATGGCCTGATGGCTGGCACCACCTACATCACCCGCAGCGCTTTCGGCCTGACCTCTCAGGGCAAGCCGGTCTTTGGCAAGATCGACTACAATGGCCAGGTGAAGCTGGGCAGCATTTCCCAGGGGGTTTCCGGGGTGGACTGCGAGCGTGGGGAAAACAACCTCATCATCTACAACCGGGCTTATGGCAGCCGCACCGGCACCAATGAGTATGGTGTAGAGTACGTGGTGCGTGGCGGCAAGGTCACCGCTATCAACGAAAAGGGCAACAGCGCCATTCCCGCTGATGGCTGTGTCATTTCCGTACACGGCACAGCGGCCAGCTATTTCGCTCCCGTGAAGGTGGGGGACCCCGCTGTGATCACGGAAAATCTTGGCACCCAGTGGAATAACTGCCCGGATATCCTGGGGGTGGGACCCCGCCTGCTGACTTCCGGCAAGGTCACCGTAACTGCCGCCGAGGAGGAGTTCCCTGGTGACATCCGCTACGGCAGGGCCCCCAGAAGTGCCGTGGGCGTTACCAAGGATGGCCATTTCCTGCTGGGCGTGGTGGACGGCCGTCAGGCCGTGAGCCATGGCCTGACCCTCACGGAGTGGGCCTATCTCATGAAAAAGATGGGCGCTGTGGACGCCATCAACTTCGACGGCGGCGGCTCCAGCGAATTGGTGGTAGGAGGAGAAATCCAGAACTCCCCATCCGATGGTCAGGAAAGGCCGGTTGGTACTGCGCTGATGGTGGTAAACAAGTAAGCCATAGATCATAAATGAATAAAGAGAAACTCGCTTCTGCAAGCTGTGGCTGGCAGAAGCGAGTTTCTCTTTATTTGTATGTGTCTCAAACTTCCCACATAAAAAATACTAACAGCTCCTTGAAAACCGTATATCTCAAGAGATAAAATCCTCAGGCCGCCTGCAATAGACGCTGCATGGACTCTGGCAGTTTGGAATGACAAAGCAGTCATCACGATTCTCGGAGGTCAGATCGCGGAGATGCCCGTTGATAATCCTCGCAGAAAGGAGCGTGGTAAAGCGAAGCCAGTTGGTGCGCGGGCTCATGAGGAAACGATAGCAGGTGTTCTTTGAAAAGCCATCATGAATCTTCCCCAGCTTGTTCTGCATATAGAAGCTCCCCATGCGGAAGACATTTGTAAGCGTGTAAGTGAACAGAGCTTTGACAGGAACCCCCTTGAGCTTTGTGCCTCCACAATTGCTCAAAAGGCTGATTACCCCATAGGCAGTGAGAAAGTTCAAGATGGAAGCAGAAACGTTCTTTTCATCGGCGGATTCAAGTGATACAATAGACATGGCGTAAAACCTCCTTGGATAATGGTTTGTTTGCACTTCTATTGTACCAAGTTTTGAGGCTTTGCGCCTTTTTTATCTTCTGAGATATACAGTTTTCAAGGATCTACGCCTGTTATAGGTGTGGGAAGTTTGAGGCATTATTTTCTTTGCAGTATTTCCATGATGGCTTCGCCAATCTCATTTGTCTTGGCTGTGCCCCCCAGGTCCGGGGTCAGGCATTTCTTCTCCAGGAGCAGGGTCTCGATGGCGGAGATGACCTTCTCTCCCCACTCAGGCTGGCCCAGGAAGTCCAGCATCTGGCTGACGCTCCAGATGGCGGCCAGGGGATTCGCCAGGCCCTTGCCTGCGATGTCCGGGGCGCTGCCGTGGATGGGCTCGAACATGCTGGGGTATTTGCGCTCGGGGTTGAGGTTGGCACCTGCAGCAAGGCCCATGCCACCGGCGATGGCTGCCCCCAGGTCTGTGAGGATATCGCCAAAGAGATTGCTGGTGACTACAATCTGGAAGCGTTTGGGATTCTTGACAAAGAACATACTGGCAGCATCCACCATGAGACTGGAGGTGGGCACCTCAGGGTATTCCTTGCCCACCTGGGCGAAGATCTCATTCCAGAACACCATGGAGTAGCCCAGGGCATTGGCCTTGCTGATATTGGTGAGGCTCTTGCCTTCTTTCTTTGCCAGCTCGTAGGCGTAGCGGATTACCCGCTCGCAGCCCTTGCGGGAGAAAACTCCTGTCTGGAGAGCTGTTTCCTGCTCAGTGCCGGGGAAGAGGCGGCAGCCCACGTTGGCATACTCACCCTCGCTGTTCTCCCGCACCACCGTCATGTCGATATCTGACTCGCTGACATCCTTCAGGGGGCAGGGAGCACCCCGAAGGAGCTTCACAGGCCGCAGGTTGATGTACTGGTCAAAGCCCTTGCGAATCTTCAGGAGCAGTCCCTGCAGGGAAACATCGTCCGGCACCCCGGGATAGCCCACGGCGCCCAGGTAGATGGCATCGAAGCTTTTCAGCTGCGAAAGGCCGCTTTCGGGCATCATCCTGCCTTCCCGCAGGTAATATTCGCACCCCCAGGGAAAGTCCGTGAACTCCACTTCAAAGCCGCCGTCGATTTTGGCAATGCCCGAGAGCACTTTCTTGCCTTCCTCAATGACTTCCGGCCCAATGCCATCCCCGGCAATTACGGCAATCTTGTATTTCTGCATGGCAAACATCCTTTCTTGCTGGTGATAATCTTATTATACTACCTTCGCTGTCCGTGGCTAGATTCCTTCAATGAAAAAAAGGGGCTGTTGCACGTAATCCAAACGTGCAGCAGCCTCATTTTTTATGCAAAAAGATAATCCCGGGACATTCAAGCCCCGGGATTAGGTGTAGAATTTAGGTATGCAAAAACCAAATTCACAGAAAGAGTATACGTCTTTAGGAGAGAATTATCAACTGTTTCTCCCCTTAAATCTTGAATTTCAGGTTAGCAAAGATGACCCCGTCCGCCTGCTTCGCCACTGCATTGGAGGTATGGATATAAAGTCACTGGAGGAGACCTATCAAAGGATAGATCGAAATCTGGCGTCGCCCAGGCAGATGCTGGCCATCCTTGTTTATGCCGGAATGAACCATATTTTCAGCTCACGCAGGATCGAGACTGCCTGCCGAAGGGACATCAACTTCATGTACCTGCTGGAAGGCAAGCCGGCCCCTGACCATGTTACCATCTCAAGATTCCGTTCCAAACATCTGGCCCCCTGCATCAAGGAACTGTTTGCCCAGATGGACTTCCTGCTTGAACAGTTCGGTGTCATTTCCCTTAAAGACATCTTCATTGACGGAACAAAGATTGAGTCTTTCTCCAACAAGTATAAATTTGTCTGGAAGAAGGCTGTCCTTAAAAACAAAGCCAAGCTCATGGCAAAGCTTCCTGCCTTTGTCAGCAAAGCCAGGGAAGCGTTCACGCTTTCTCTGCATTACGGCGATGAAATCCATGTCAGGCACCTCAAAAAGCTCCGCCGCAAGCTCAAGGCATGCCAGAAGGCGCAGGACATCATCTTCGTCAAGGGAACGGGCAAGCGCAAGACTGCCCTGCAGAAAACAATGGAGCAGCTGGACGAGTTCATTGCCCGGCTCAAAAAATACAATACATATCTGCACATTCTAGGCAACCGCAATAGCTTTGCCAAGACAGACACGGATGCCACCTTCATGCGCATGAAGGAAGATGCCATGAAGAACGGCCAGCTTAAGCCCGCCTACAACATCCAGTGCGGTACGGACTCTGAATTCATCACATGGGCATCGGTCGGTCCCCAGCCTACAGATACAACCACACTCATTCCTTTCCTTCAGGATATGGAGAAACATCTGCAGCGCCGCTATCCCAATGTGGTTGCGGATGCAGGATACGAAAGCGAAGAGAACTACCTCTATCTTGAGACCAACGGGCAGCGCGCCTTCATAAAGCCCAGCAATTATGAGAAGAGCAAGACAAGAAAATGGAAAAAGGATATCGGGCGCAGGGAGAATATGACCTATCTGCCAGAAGAAGATGCCTATTTATGCGCCCAGGGCAGGAAGCTTGCAGCTGCAAAGGAATTCGTACGCAGCAGCCGGACAGGATTCAAAAGAAATATAACCCTTTACAGTTCTGCGGATTGCGGCAATTGCCCGCTGAAGAGCCAGTGCATACACGGAAACCATTGCAAGACCCCGCTGGAGGAGAGAACCAAGCACTTTGAAGTATCCAAACAGTTTCTGCGCCAACGTCAGGAAGATTTGGAACGTATAACCTCAAAAGAAGGAGTACAACTGCGCATAAACCGAAGCATACAGGCAGAAGGTGCATTTGCAATGATGAAGGCGGACATGAATTTCCGAAGGTTCCTGAGCCGCGGCACAGCAAATGTCCTTGTTGAGATCATGCTGGTGGCTATGGCTTACAATATTCAAAAGCTGCACTGCAAAATCCAGTCAGACAGAGCAGGCCAGCACCTGTTCCCTGTGAATAACGCAGCCTGAATACAAAATAAGAGCACAAGAAAAAAGGCGATTTTTAGACCGCCTGGTATCTTGTGCTCATTTTTAGTGGATTTTACAACGAATAGGAACTTCTTATACATCAACAAGGAAAAGGGGCTGTGCATAAGTGGAATTACACTCATGCAACAGCCCCGAAGGATAAGGGGGGAATTGAAAAATGGGGAAGGGAAATTGATTATCTTCGTTTATTATTATATCAATGTTTGGGTAAGTGTTACTGCATAATATTGTTTATTTTAGGTAAAATTACCCTTGCGGAGCTTGATGTTTGGTGTTTTATGGGCACGTTCCTATAAAATCTTGCGGTGAGGATTTTTTTGAGCAAAAAGCTATCAGGGGGCAGGAATAAAGGCAGAGGATGGCGAAGCTGAAAGACAGGTAGTGTATGGTATATTAGAGGAGGCAAAGCTTATGAGCAAATATGCAGGCACCCAGACCGAGAAGAATTTGGAAGCGGCCTTTGCAGGCGAATCCCAGGCCAGGAACAAGTATACCTATTTTGCATCCAAGGCCAAGAAGGAAGGCTTCGAGCAGATTGCGGCCCTCTTTTTGAAGACGGCTGACAATGAGAAGGAACACGCCAAGATGTGGTTCAAGGAGTTGGAAGGCATTGGCGACACCAAGGCCAACCTGCTCGCTGCCGCTGAGGGCGAGAACTACGAGTGGACGGATATGTATGACGGCTTCGCCAAGACCGCCGAGGAAGAGGGCTTCAAGGAGCTGGCTGCCAAGTTCCGCCTGGTAGCTGCCATCGAGAAGCACCATGAGGAGCGCTACAGGAAGCTCCTGCAGAACGTGGAAATGCAGGAAGTCTTCCAGAAGAGCGAGGTCAAGATGTGGGAGTGTCGCAACTGCGGCCATATCGTGGTGGGCACCAAGGCTCCCGAAATCTGCCCCACCTGCGCTCATCCCAAGAGTTACTTTGAAATCAGCGAAGTCAATTATTGAAGCTGACTGGACAGGCAGGCACCGCAAGGCTGGCAAAGCGCCCCTTGCGGTGCTTTTTTGTAGACAAAAGACGGTGGCGGCGTTATAATCTAGTGTCAAAACATCAACAATAATGAAGTAAAGGAGTATCTTTTCCGTGCCTGTCTATCATGCTTTCCGCCGTTATCCCGATCTGTTTCTGGCGGGGCTCTTTGCCCTGGGGGCGGGGTGCCTTGCACCCCCTGCTCCCGCGGAAGTCCTGGCCTGCCTCAATCTTCCCCTGCTGGGTTTGCTGCTGTTCCTCATGAGCATTGTGGCGGGGCTCAGGCAGAGCGGTTTCTTTGCCGCACTCTTTCAGCGGCTGTTCAAAGGGCGCAATTCCGGGCGCAGTCTCTCACGGTTCTTCATCTTCAGCTGCTATTTTTCCTCTATGCTCATCACCAATGATGTGGCCCTGATCGTCTTTGTGCCTCTGGCCATCATGACCTTCACGGAGGCCCGGCGCATCAGGCTTATCGTGCCCACGGTTTGCTGGCAGACCATAGCAGCGAACCTGGGCAGTATGCTGACTCCGGTGGGCAACCCCCAGAATCTCTTCATCTATTCCCATTACGGGCTTTCCCCTTGGGACTTTTTCGCTGTCACCGCCCCGGTGGTAATCATAAGCGGCGTGGTAATCTATCTGGCCACCTTCACCCTGCCTGAGGTGGAAGTGGAATTGAGCAGCCAGGCGGAAGAGGGGCTGCCCTGGAAAAAGATTGCGCCCCTGTTGGTGCTGTTCCTGCTCTGCCTCCTCCATGTGCTGCACCTGCTGGACTTCACTCTGCTGGCTGTGCTGGTCCTGCCGGGGCTGCTCCTGCTTGACAGGCGCTTGCTCCTGGAGGCTGATTTCAAGCTTTTGTTGCTCTTCGCCCTGCTCTTCATCGGGGTGGGCAGCCTGAGCCATCTGGAGGCGCTGACCTCAAAGGCGGCCAGCCTTCTCACGGGACATGAGTTCTGGGTGTCCCTGATCCTGAGCCAGGTTCTCAGCAATGTACCCGCCACCGTCCTGCTGTCCGGCTGTACGGAGGCCTATGTGCCCCTGCTCCTGGGCGTGAATATCGGTGGCCTGGGCACCATCATTGCCTCTATGGCCAGCGTTATTTCCTTCAAGGCCTACCTGGGCACCCGTTTCAGCAGGCCCGGTTATTACCTGCTGACCTTCACTGGCAGCAACCTGCTGGTGCTGGCGCTGCTGCTGGGGTATTACAAGCTTTATGTGTAATGTCCTTCTGGGAATCTTACCTATACTTCACAAAAAAATCGGCTGCGCCAACTGCACAGCCGATTTTTTGTCATCCATGTTCGTCCAAAAACTTCTCAAATTCTGCCATGGGCATGGGCTTGGAATAGAGGTAGCCCTGGCCGTATTGGCAGCCGCATTTCTTGAGGATTTCTTCCTGAGTTTCGTTTTCGATGCCTTCGCAGAGGACGGTCATGCCCAGGCGCTGGCCCAGTTCCACGGAGGCAGTGAGGATCTGCCTCATGCGCTCGTTGCTCTCGGGGCCGGTGATCAGGGTGCGGTCTATCTTCATCACATCCAGAGGGAGGATGTTCAGGAGCTCCAGCGAAGAATAGCCGGAGCCGAAGTCATCCATGGACAGCTGGAAGCCCAGCCGGTGGAGGGTGCTGATGATGCGGATGGCCCTGTCCCGCCTGTCGGGATGGTCGATGAAGGAGAATGCTGTTTCTGTGAGCTCCAGCTCCACCAGTCCCGGACGCAGGTTGTAGGTGTCCCTGACTTTCTTCATGTAGAGCATATAGCCGTCCTGCAGGAAGTGCATGCGGGACTGGTTCACGGAGATGGGCACGGTCTTTTTGCCTTCATTCCGCCTGCGTTCCTGCATGGCGCAGGTTTCCTCCAGCACGAAGTTGTCCAGGGGGATGATGAAGCCGTTTTCTTCAAATATATTGATGAACTCTCCCGGGGGCATGAAGCCCATCTTGGAGCTTTTCCATCGCACCAGGGCTTCGGCTCCAGTGGTCCGATGTGTATTGAGGTCGTATTTGGGCTGGAACCAGACTTCGAATTCCCGCTGCTGCAGGGCCTGTTCCATTTCTGCTTCGATGAGCTGGCGACGGGCCAGCTGCTTTTCCAGTTTTTCATCGTAGACGCAGACCAGCCTGCCTGCTTCGTAGGCTTCGGAGATGGCAAGCTCTGCCCTGTGCACTGCCGTTTCCAGTTCCTCGGCCTTTTCCAGGCGGCAGATGCCGCCCTTGAGGTTCACGGCCTGCAGTTCGATGGCGGTTTCCTGCCGGATGATGCCCCGGAGAGTGATGGAAACCTGTTCTACCAGGCTGTCCATGGGAGGTTGTTCGTTGCCGGAGACGGGCATCTCTCCCAGGGCCATGATCATCTTGGCCATGCCGCTGACGGCGGTGGCCCTGAGTTTCAGTCTGGTCTGCAGCACTTTCAGGATGCGGGGCAGCTGCTCATCGATGATGGCCTTGCGAGTGCTGGTGCTCAGCTGGTTGATGGACTCGATGTCCACCCTCAGCACATAGCAGCGGCCTGCAGCGGCAGATTTAGCCAGCTGGCCCTTCAGAAGTTCGGGGATTTCGTCCACGAACCAGCGCCAGTTGGGCAGCTCTGACCAGTAGTCGGTATAGGCTGCTTTCTGGATTTCTGCCACATGGCGGCGGCGGATGTGCAGGATGTAGAAGAAAAACAGGCACAGAGCCAGGAGCAGGGCCATAAGCCCGGTAAAGACCTGCATGGGATAGTTGTAGACAAAGGCGGAGAAGGTCTGCATCTTCCCCTGGAAGATGCCGCGGGTGTCCATGGTTCCCCGGAAATTGGAGGGCAGGGAGTTGAGGTCATGGTTCAGCACGGAGAGGAGCTGCCGCCTTCGGGGGTGCCCTGTACGGCCAGGCCAATATCCAGGCTGCACACGATGTCGCCTGTAGCGCTCAGGTCGTAGTAGCCGTTGTGCAGGATATGGTACTGGGAGCTGTAGGCTTCCATGAAAGTCCTGTCAGCCCGCCCGTCCGCACGGCGTCAAGGCAGTCCTCGGGAGACTGGCACCAGAGGATATCCTTTTCGCCCATATGCTTGATGAGAGTATCTACGGAGAGAAGTCCCTGGGCAGGGCCACAGGGCCAGTGCGCCCTGTTTCGCCCCGC